>CAMAUE010000003.1 GCA_945861245.1 Singulisphaera sp. GP187 | reverse complement strand
GTTGGCGGGCGTGGAGGAGTCCATTACGGCCATTATTGGCTCCGCAAAGCAACGGTTGGCCCACGTTGGACCACGCCGTTGCGTCGCCGTTCGATAAATTAGGAAGATTGGGCTTCCCCGCCCGCCACCACCGGGAATTGCTGGTATTTATCGTTTGGCCGCGACGCGAAGCGCGGATCTGCCTTGCCAGGCAAAACGCTACGGAGCACTTATGATCACGATATTCCACTGGAAGCAGGCCAACAAAACGCTGGAACACGTCGAACCCGAGGCGTTGTCGTCACTGCACGCCGACATGATTCCAAAAGACGATGTCGTCTGGATCGATCTCGATCAGCCGACGGCGGACGAAGAGCAAGCGGTTTTCGGCGGATTTTTCCATCCCCATACGCTGACGATCGAGGACATCACACGGCTTCGCCGAGAGCCGGACTCGCTGCCTCACCTGCCAAAAGTCGAGGAGTTCCCCGATTACCTTTTCGTGATCGTTAATCCGTTAACGCGGCAATTTATCGACGTCTTCGAGAAATCGCAGTTCGACGCGGCGGCGCCTGACCAAACGCTGACGCAACTGAGCGCCGTGCTGACGCATGACATTCTCATCACGCATCATGCCGCTCGGTTGGAATGTATCGATCAGGTTCGCGCCTATATGGGCCGCCATGCGGCTCAGATCGAACGTGGACCGGACTATGTATTCCACCTAATCCTTGACAATACCGTGGACGAATTCGCCGGCGTGCTTGATCGCGTTGAAAATTCGCTCGATGAACTCGAATCGGTTATCGTCGGTAAACCAGCGCCATCGTTCTTTCTGTTTCTGCTTCGGCTCAAGCGGCAGATCATCGTGTTGCGCAAGACGCTCATTTCTGAGCGCGAGGTGCTGGTGCGTTTAGCTCGCGGCGAATTCGAACTGGTCAACGCTCGTGAGACGGTCTACTACCGCAACGTCTACGATCACCTCGTGCGCTTCACGGAACTGATCGAGAACTCACGCGAAATGGCCAGCGATCTCATGCAGATGTACTTGTCGGCACAGGCGAATCACCTCAACCAGATCATGAAGCTGTTGACGATGATCTCGACGATCGTTCTGCCGATGACGCTCATCGCGGGCGTCTACGGCATGAACTTCGACCGCTTGCTGCCTGACACCAAAAATGACTTCGGCTTCGAGATCACCCTGGGCATGATGGCCGTGAGCGGTGCGATTTCGCTCGGCGTTTTCTGGTGGCGGCGCTGGCTTTGATAACGCCACACATCCACAGACCCCGGAACGTCGCTTACGCTCCCGGCTCTGGAGCTTGTTGGGCGCTCGCTTTCGCCAACATCTGCAAAATGCCAGAAAATCCGAGTGCTCGCAACGTCGCAATGTTGCGATCCGGGATCGCCAGCAATTTTTCAGCATCGTCGGCGATGGCGCTGACGCTCTCCTCTCGCAACAGATGCAGCATCGGATACGGCGAGCGATTCGTGTAATTCTCAACGGCATCGAGTTCCGTATCCGTAAATTGATACGCCGGATGAAAGCTCGCGACCTGCACGACGCCCTCCAGATCGAGACGCACGAGCAGGTCGTCGGCGACTTCCAGGAAATCGTTGTAATCGAGAAAATCTCTAAAGACGTGCGGATGAATCAACAGCGTCGTCTCGATCGTTTCCAGCGGAGTCGCGGCGAGTAATTTCAACTCATCCGAAAGACACGCAGCCAATCCCGCCTCGTCAACGGCATCGCTAACGAAGTAGCGAATTCGCTCGGCCTCGAATACCCGCTGGGCAAATGGGCACAGGTTCAGGCCGATGACGATCGACGAAAGCCAGCGTCGCGTGGTCGCAATGATTTCGGTGTGGTTCATAAACTTCCCTGATTGCCGCTTGTGGCTTAGCGTTCGGAGAGTTCCGCATGAGCACTATGCCGCAAGCGAAAAACAAGGAACCCTCATTTCGCCGGTTTCGTCAACCCATCACGCATTTTAGGAACGCGGCCATTCGTTCGCTCTGGGGAGTGTCAAGCACACTCGCCGGCGGTCCGTTTTCGATGATACGGCCATCGCACAACACGACGACGCGATCCGCCACCCGCCGGGCAAAACCGATCTCGTGCGTGACGAGAACGAGAGTCATGCCGTCGCGCTTGAGGTCTTCAAGGACGCTTAATACCTCGGTCTTGATTTCCGGGTCGAGCGAGCTGGTGATTTCGTCACACAACAAACCACGTGGGTTCATCGCCAAGGCGCGAGCGATGGCGACACGCTGCTTCTGGCCACCGGATAGCTCGCGCGGGTAGGCGCCGGCGCGGTCGGCCAAACCGACGCGTTTGAGCAGCAACATCGCTCGTTCCCGAACTAGGGCCGGCCGCTCGCCAAGAACGCGGATCGGTGCTTCCGTGATGTTTTCGAGTACGCTGAAATGCGGAAACAGCTGAAAGTCCTGAAAGATCATGCCAAACGATTCGCGTATCTGCGCGACGACGCTCTTCGGCCCGGCCGGCCCGATGCGGTGCGGGCCGACTTCGATCTCGCCTCGCGAGAACGTGGTCAAACCATTCACGCATCGGATGAGTGTTGATTTGCCTCCGCCCGAAGGCCCGAGAATGGCGACGGTTTCGCCCGCTGGAATGGTAAGCGAGATGTCATCGAGGATCGTGCGCTCGCCGAATTTCTTGGTAACGTTCGTAAGCGTGATGGACCAGGACATCGTGAGTCTCCAGACGTTTCCGCTTGCGGCTTAGCGTTCGCGCGGTGTCCTGCGAGCGCTAAACCGCAAGCGGAAACAAAGCGGTATTCAGGTCGCCTTCCCACCCCAGCGTTCTTCGAGAGAGCGCGACAAGTATCCCAGCGGCACCGACATGATGAGGTACAACGCCGCCGTCGTAAGGCCAATCTCCAGGAATTGGCCGTAGGTCTTGGTGAGTATCTGGTACTGCTTGCTCAGTTCAATTACGGAAATGATGCTGACGACGCTCGTGTCCTTGAAGAGAGCGATGAAGTCGTTGGTCATCGGCGGCAGGATGACGCGAATACTTTGCGGCAGAATGATGCGGCGAAACGTAAGGCCGGACGACATGCCAAGCGATGCCGACGCCTCCCACTGTCCGAGCGGAATTGACTGAATACCGCCACGATAGATTTCCGCTTCATAGGCGGCATAATTCAGGCCGAAGCCGACGATCGCGGCGGTCATCGCATCGAGATTTACGCCGATGAGTTCAGATAAGCCGAAGTACAGAAAGAACAGCAACAGCAGCACCGGAATGCCGCGAAAGAATTCGATGAAACCCGTCGCCAACCAGCGCAACGGCAGCGGCCCGTAAAGGCGCATCATCGCCAAAGGCAGCCCCAGCGCGACGGCAAGCGCCATGCTGACGATCGTAATCTGAATCGTGACCCACGCACCCTTCAGCAGCAGCACGAAATATTGGCTGAATGCCAGGCCCGACGATTCGCTGGCAACGACCGCTGGCTCGTCATAGAGTTGATACTGATCGAGGGACCAGAGGTGCCATTTCGTCAGAATCCGTTTCATCTCGCCCGATTGAATGACGCGCCCAAGAGCGGCGTCGAGTTCGGCCCGCAGCGCGTCACTGCCCGGCTTCACCGCGATGCCGTACTGCCCTTCCGCAAAGGGGCGACCGACGAGCTTCAATCCGGGAAAATCTTTCTTGCGATGTTCAATCTTGTCATCTTGGATCACATAGTACAACGCGATCGGCACGTCGAAGAGCAGTGTATCGAGCTTGCCGGCAACGAGGTCTTTGAACGGACCTTCCTGGTCGTCGTAGCCCTTGGTGACTATGTCATCGGTCGCGTCGAGAACTCGAAACGCCGCCGACCCGTTGAGTGTACCGACGCGAAGTTTGAGCTTCGCACAGTCTTCGAGCGTCGTGAACTTGCGAGTCTCGTTGCCTCGGGCGATCAGTTGGAGTTGGTAGAGGTAATAGGGCCGCGTGAAGTCGGCTTGCTTTCGATTCTCCGGCGTAATCTCGATTCCGTTCATGACGAAATCGACATCGCCGCGCCGAACGGTTGGCAGCAGGCTATCGAAAGCGGCATGCTTGCGATCGATTGGTCGCCCAAGTTCCTGCTCCAGCGCGGCAAGCAGATCGACTTCGAAGCCGACGAGCGACCTGGGATCGTCCTTGTCGCCGAAGATGTAGGGAATGCCGCCTTCAAAATCGGTGCCGCACTTCAGGGCACCCTTATCCTGCGCAAGGATGACTTGCGGGATCAGCAAGATGAGTACGAGCAGCGCGAATCGTATCAATGCTTGGATCGTCCGAATAGTTAGTGGCTTCCGCACTTTTTCCTTCTTCCTGATTACTTGATCGAAACCGGAATTGTCACAATCGCGCCGACGGGTTCGCTCAGAAAAACGCGGACGACGCCGTTGGTCGCGTCACCGACTTTGGCCGGGTCGATCACGACCTTGAGCGTCGCATCGTTGCCCGGTCCCGCAGCGAACGTACAACGCAACGCAGGATGGTCGGCGATTGCCTTCTCGACACGGACCATTTGGTTATTGGCGCCACGCAACCGGATGAGTTGCGAGTCAGCCATTGTCGCATCAAGCTGCACCTGGCCCGGCACGGCTCGCACACTCAAGCCTTTGGCAGTCGCCGTCAGCGTTAATGGTATCTGTAAATGGCGGTGATTCGGATCGTCCGTGTAGATGTCAAGCGTTTCTTCGTTACGTGCCATCGCCAGGTTCGATCGGTCCACTTCAAAGGCAATCGTCGTAATGGAACCTTCGGTGCGCATGGGCATGATACGCACAGCAGGAGACGATGACCGCACTGCGATTACCTTCAACGGCTCGGCTCGATGGTTGATGAGCCTAATCGTCTGCATCAACTTCGTCTCCACAGTCATCGCGACTACCGATGGTTCAACCGTCACGTCATAGCGCAGCTTCGCGACAATGGTCAGCTCGCTTTCGTCAACCGCATCCCCGCGCCGGCAAAGAACATGGGCACGCCAAGAGCGATCGCCGGCGGCCTGCCCCAGTGTACGAATCTGCAGAACAAGCGTACCCCGTTCGCCCGGCCCGTAGATGCGTTTCGATATTGATGGTTGCAAACAGCCACAACCGAGGCGAATGTCGGCGATTTCGATCGATTCGTTGCCAGCATTGACGAAATCAAACCGCTGCACATAGATTGGACCGCCCAAAAGACTGCCCAGATTCACACTCGGCTGTGCAAAGCGTAATTGCGCCGATGCAAATGCCGGACAGAATAGGACGATCCCAAGAATGAGCGGTGTACACATCGCAAGCTCCTTCGACCTCGCCAAGGCGTCTGTGAAATTCCCTGGGAACGATAAACTCGGCCATAAAAAGAAGCAAGGGCGATTTTTTTGCGAATAATTGAAAAATGATGAACGAAAGTGGAACGAACGCCCCACATATATAGTGGTTGGTGCTTGCATGAATATCCGCTCGCGGCTTTAGCGCTCACAACGGCGTATTTGAAACGCTGAGAATCAAACCGCGATACGATCCTTTCGGAGCCATCCCATGCGATTAACGTTGCGGACCTTGCTAGCGTACCTTGACGACATGCTGGAACCGTTGCAAATGAAGGAGATCGGTGCCAAGATTGCGGAGAGCGAACAGGCACGCGAGTTGATGGAACGCATCAAGCAAGTGACGCGCCGCCGACGCCTGACGACGCCGACGACCTCCGGTTCGGGCGGGATCGACCCGAATACGATTGCCGAGTATCTCGACAGCGAAGTGACGCCCGAGACAGCAGCGGAGGTCGAGCAAATCTGCCTGGCGTCGGACGTGCATCTCGCGGAATTGGCATCGTGCCATCAGATATTGACGTTAGTTCTAGGCGAACCGGCGTTGGTCCCGCCGTCGGCCAAGCAACGCATGATCGCACTCGTCAAAGGACCGGAGGCGATTCCGTCGCGCAAGGGTCGGCCGGCGTCCAAGCAGGAACTCGATCTCTCAAGCTCTATGGAACTCGAAAGCGGCGTATCGCATCTCGCCGGCGCAGGACCGTTTGGAAATCGCAATTTCCTGTTGATGGTCGGCGGCGGCGGCCTCATCGCGTGTCTGCTTATCGGCGTCGTTTGGCAGATTCTTCGTACATTGCAGGTATCCAATCCCGAATCCAAGGGAAATCAGGTTGCCCAGAACGATGCAAAAGAGAATGACACGAAAAAAACCGACACTCCGATCAGCGACGACAAAAAAAAGACTGAGCCCAAGAAAAAAACCGACACTGTAACGCCCAAGGTCGAGCAGAAAAATCCGGAAGAAAAAGGTTCTCTACCGATCACGAATATCCCGATCAAATCCGCCGAAACACAGGAAATCGCCTACAAGCCTGCCAACGAAAAAAATGAGAAGGTCGGCGTCTTCATCGCGCCTCCCGCCAAGGAATTCGCGGTGCTCCTCAGCGCCAACCCGAGAGAAAACACCTGGACACGCATCGCCGGCAAGAACGAAGCGGTGCATTCCAATCGTTCGCTGGTCAGCCTGCCCGGCAGCAAGAGCGTGATCGGCCTGGATACCCAGGTCGAGGTTACGCTCTGGGGTAACCTGCCCGAAGTAACGCTCGATTCCCTGTCGTCTGAATGCCGCGTCACGCTACATCCCCACGCCACGCTAGACGCCGACCTGACGCTGGATCGCGGGAAGATCATCGTGCGCAACACGCGGAAGGAGAGCAACGCCATCGTTCGAGTCCGTTTCGACAACCCGATGCTACGCGAGGAATCGTATGTCGACATCACTCTGTACGGTCCCGACGCGGCGGTCGTCGTCGAACGTTTTTCGGCGCTCGATCGCAACGAACCCTTCTTTGAAAACCCCAAAGACCCGTTGCGCAAAGGCCCGACGGTCGTGATGCGACTGCTGGCGTTGTCCAAGTCGGCGTCATTGCGGTCGGGACAGCTCACGCACGTCATTGATGACAAAAATCAGCCGATCGTGGAATGGCACAGCCGTCGTGGCGTCATTAGCCCGGCGCCCCAGACGCCGCTGCCGCCGTGGGTGCAAGGCACGCCGCCGCTCAAAACAGATTCGGATAAAGTGGCACGCGAGAAAGCTCTCCATGCGCATCGCATGCTGGCGTCGATTCTCGACAAGAAGACGGCAAAGATCGGCCTGGCGGAGCTTTCGCAACAAGCGCAGGACGACGCTTCACGCGAACTCCTCGCCGACAAAAAGATACTTCCCGAGACGTTTGCGATGTGGCGGCATGCAGTCCGCTGCACCGTGGCGATCGATGACATCGGTTCACTCTACGAAGATTTTTCACAGGAGCGAACGCCGATGCCGATTCGCGGATTGTTACTCATTTCGATCCACCAATGGCTCGGCCTACACCGCGACCACGACTATCGTATGCTAGAGATGCTGGGTAAAAAAACCGTGTCGATAAAAATCATCGGTCTATTCCACAAAATATCCGAGGATCAAGCACGCGATCCGGAGACGTATCAAACCCTGATCGAGGGACTGGACAACAATCTGCTGTCGATCCGCGTGCTTTGCCATTGGCATCTTTCGGCCCTTGTGCCGGCGGGGCAGGCGATCCCGTACGACCCAACCGGTCTGCGCCAGATGCGTGAGGAGGCGGTCCAAAACTGGATGCGTCTGATCCCACCGGGCAGCCTGCCGCCCGTCGGCGTGCCGAAAAAGGACAAGAAGGGGTAAGATTTCGTTTAGCCGCTCGCCTTTGGCGAACGCGACCAAGCGCTTTCAAACGATCATGCCGCGCTCGTCGAAAGCGAGCGGCTAAACAAGAAACTGAGCCAATGACCGAGCACGCGAACAATTCGATTCCGCCGTTGACCTGGCGGCTTGTCATGTTGCTGTCGATACCGGCGCTCGCCCAGCAGGGCCTGACATTTTTCGTGCTGCTCTCCGATCGCTGGCTGGCGTCGCATCTGAAAGTCGAAACCGCTCAATCCGCAGTGCAAGCAGCCCAAACGACCGCGCACTACCTGGCATGGTTCATCTCCTGTTACAACATTCTCGTCACCGTCGGCAGCACCGCCCTCGTCGCTCGTGCGGTCGGCGCGGGCGATCGCAAGCTCGCCATCGCAGCCACGCATCAGTCGCTGATTCTCGCGGTCATCCTCGGCGGCGTGGCGACAGCGTGGGCGTTTCTCGGCGGCATCCGCTGGATGGTCGATCTGCTGCAACTGCGCGGCGAGGCCGCCGATTATGCCGTCGCCTATCTCATGCCGTTGTTCGGCTTGCTGGTCTTTCAAACCATCGAAGTCGCCGGCATCGCCTGCTTGATCGGTATGGGCGACACGCGCACCGGGTTATGGGTGACCACGGGCGTTGCGGTCCTGAATGTGCCTCTCGCCTGGGGATTCGGCTGGGGGATTGGGCCATTTCCGAATCTCGGCTTCGTCGGCATCGCCGTGGGAACCGCGCTCAGCCATGTGCTCGGCGGCATTGCGGTGCTCGTATTTCTCATGCGTGGCCGAAGCGGACTGAAACTGGAGTGGGCGCTGTTCCGCCCGCGATCCGATTTGCTCTATCGCCTGCTGCGCATCAGCATTCCAGCGGGATTCGACAGTTTGTCGATCGTCGCCGGCCAATTCTGGTTCCTGGGAATCGTCAACACGCTGGGCAATGATGCCTCGAGCGCTCATGGCATCGCTTTGCTATGGGAAGGGCTTGGCTACCTCTCCGGGGCAGCGTTCGGCACCGCGGCGATGACTCTCGTCGGGCAGAACCTCGGTGCCCGAAGACCGGACCAGGCGGCCCGCGCCGGGTGGATGGCGTTCACACTCGGCTGTGGCGTGATGAGCGTGATGGGCCTCATCTTCTTCGTGTTCGCACCGGAGATGTTCTCGGTATTTACCGGGGAAGAAGCGATTATCGCGGCCGGCGTGCCATCGCTGCGATTGATCGCCTTTGCGATGCCGCCGCTTGCGTCAACGATCGTGTTCACGTGCGCCTTGCGTGGCGCGGGCGACACGCGCGTGCCGGTGATATTCACGTGGGTCGGGTTCTTCGCTGTGCGCATCCCGCTGGCGTATTACTTGTCGCTAGCGGAGATTTCACTGCACGTTCCGATTATGGGCACATCGATCCAGCTTGGTCCGTGGGAAGGACTAGACCTCGGCCTGCGTGGCTGTTGGCTGGCCATGTCCGCCGACCTCGTCATTCGCGGCCTTTTTTTCCTGGGCCGATTCCTGCGCGGTGCCTGGCAACACCAACACGTTTAGTTTAGCCGCTCGCCTTTGGCGAGCGCGGCCGTGGCCTTGTCGAGGTCACGCTACGATAATGCATAGATCCGCACCGCGCCATCGAAGCACGGCACGGCAACGCGGCGGTTGTCCGGATGCAACGCAAGATCGCGCGAGTTATTCGGGACAGCGATGTTCAGGATCGAGTTCTCGGCATCGGGTCGCCAGAACCACAGCCCGCCGCCGTTGCCCGCGCCGGCACCGAGGACGTAGCCATCGGGATGAAACGCGACGCCCCAGGCCGTCCCTTGAAACGCCGGTGCGACGCGCAACACCTGCGAGCGCTGCCCTGTCTGCCAGTTGAAGAGCACGATGGCCGGGTTGCCGATGCCCGCGAAAGCGTTACTGACGTTGGTGATGCCCGCGCACGCCAGCAGAGAACCATCGGCATTGAACGTCATGCTGCGGATGCCGCCGTGGTCGGCACGGAACGTCGGGTCGTAGCGAAAGATGACCGAGGCATCCATTTGGCGCGTCGCTCGGCCCGTTTGCAAATCCCACTGCTTGATATTTCCGCGCAGGTCAGCCGAGACGATCATGCGTTCAGTGGGATGAAACGCGACGTTGTAGACATGGCTCGTGTGGCCTTCAAACTCACGCACCACGGAGAAGTCCGCGATGTTCCACAGCTTGATAAGGTTGTCATTGCCACAGGTCGCGAACTGGCGCTGGTCCGGACTCATGACAATCGCGCGGACCCAACCATCGTGAGCGTCGATGATGCGTTCGGGTTCGGGAGCGGTCACGGCGTCGAATGGCCAAACGAGCAGTTTGCCGCGCCAGTCGGTGCTGAGAAGTTTGCGCGAGGCTGCGTGGAATGCCAACGCCCGCACCCAGCTGCGGTGGCCAAGATACGTCACCTTCGCTTGCGTGGCAAGTTCCCAGCGCTGGATGCCGTTGTCCTGCGAACCGGCGAAGACGAAGCGCCCCGTCGGATCGAAGCGGCAGCCGATCAGCGGACTCGTGTGCCGAAGTTCGAGCGCGAGCCGAGTGCGTGCAGGCGTGATGCGGCCATCGGGCAATGGCGGACCGAAACGGGAGAAGACGCCTGGCATGATGATAGGTACTCCGCTTAGCCGCTCGCCTTCGGCGAGCGCGAAATGGGCGTATTCCGCAAAGTTGTTTGAATCACTAATGGCGTCGTAATTTCGCGCTCGCCAAAGGCGAGCGGCTAAACAACTACGCCAACACCTCCGTGATCGCCGCCGCCGCCGGGTCGGCCATTGGGATTGGGCGGCCTTCGTGGTGGTGATGCCGCAGCGGATTCAGGCCCAACGCGCGGAAGTAGGTGTGGAACAGATGCCCGCCGTTGACTTGGCGGTCGGTCACCGCCGTGCCGTTGTCGTTGGTGCGGCCGATGCACGCTCCACCGCGTACGCCGCAGCCTGCCATCGCGACCGACCAGGCCCGTGACCAGTGATCGCGGCCATAGTTGCGGTTGATCGTCGGCGTGCGACCGAACTCCGACATCACGACGACCAGCGTCTTTTCCAGCAAGCCGCGTTGTTCGAGATCGTCGAGCATCGTGGCGAAGGTACGATCGAATTCGCCGAGTTGTTCGATGTGGAAGTCGAAGTTCTCGTGATGCGTGTCGTAGTTGGAATGCGTGACCTTGACGAAGTTCACGCCGGCTTCGAGCAGACGACGCGCGAGTAGCATGTGGCGACCGAACTCGTGATTGCCGTAACGATCGCGGAACGACATCGGTTCCTGCGACAAGTCGAACAGGTTTCGGCGTGCCATCACCTGCTGCGCTTGACTGAACGAATTGGTGTACGCCTCGGTGTCCGCGCTGCGGCGAGCTTGCGCGAATCGGCTGTTGATACGGTCGCGCAGGTCATTTCGTTCGGCGTCGGCGAGTTCGGTCAGCGTCGGCGGACGGATGAGGTTCGCCGGCGGTTGGCCGTCGCCCAGCGTGACGGATGCGTAGCGTGGACCGAGAAACGCGGCGTCGTTACGGTTGAAGCCGGACTCACCGCGCGGTGCGACGTGAATGTAGCCGGGCAGCGGGTTGTCTTCCGCGCCGAGCAGCTTCGCGCAGACGGAGCCGAGATGCGGGAAGCGTTCGGCCGGCGATTGCCGTCGGCCCGTATGCATGATGTAAGCGCCGCGGCTGTGTTCATCTTCAGCGGTGTTGATGGAGCGGACGATCGCGAGCTTGTGAGCAAGGCGTGCGGTGTGCGGCAGCAATTCGCAGATATGCGTGCCGGGGACGGAAGTCGGGATGGCCTGGAACGGTCCGCCGGTATTCGTGCCTGGCTTCGGGTCCCAGGTCTCCAGCTGGCTGACGCCGCCGGCGAGGAAAATGACGAGAACGCGTTTGTCCTGCCTGCGGATTTCGTCCGCCATCGCTGGCGCGAGCATGTCCTTGAAACCCAGCGCGGAAGCGGCCCCCGCCGCAGTCCCTGCCAAAAACTGACGGCGTGACAAAGCGTGAGCCGGCGAATTGCAAGCGTAGTGTGCGTTCATATCTGCCCCCCAGGAAAAAATGAAATCCACGGCATGCGCGAACGATCTGTTCGGTGTGTGGTATGATCCTACCAAACAAATAGCTTACGTGCAACGAAAATGACAAGAAATTGCATTTTCCTTGTTCAGCGTTCGCAGGGTGCTCGGCGAACGCTTGATTAAGGTCGGCACACACGGTGCGGCAAAAATGTCGTTATCACCGCAACACGCGAAAGCCATCCTTAAGCTTCGGCAACACTTCTCGCAGGCGCTCGAGCCCCTTCGCCGTCGTTTGCGTGTTTTCGACATTGAGCGAGATCAGATTCGGCAATGCCTGCAACGCCAATACGCCGACATCGGTGACCTTGGCATCGACGATCGAGATCGTCGTCAACGATTTCATCTTGCCGAGGGACTTCATCCCTTCGTCGCTCAGCCCGTTCCCTGTAAAGCTGAAGGTATTCAGGTTTACGAATCGATCGAGCTTGGCGATGCCTTTATCGCTGATCCGCGTGTTGTAAAGGTGCATACGCTCCAACTTCGCCGACGTCGGCGCGGCTAAAAGTACGCTGTCATCCACGTCAACGCCCAATAGCAGCAGCGATTGCAATTCGGACAATGTCGCCAATTCCTTCACTGCGGCGGCGATTTTCTTCGGATCGGTCCCCGCCATAGGCCGAAAATCGACGCCGATGATCGCGTTCGGCTTCGCTTCGGCTTTCGGATCGCCATCCTTCTTCTTGGCCGGCCGCTGCCAGGTCAAGTAAACCGTGCCCAACTCGCGCATCTTCGCAACAGATGGTGGTTCTTTATTGGGTTGTGCCTGCACCGGCGTGCTGAGAATGCTCGCCAAGGCTGCAATCGCGATAATATGCCGAATCATGATTCGCCCTCGTTAGCCATGAGCCATGTTGCCACCCGTACCTAGGACGGCCCAGCCAGGCGAACGGATTGATGGAATACATCGAGCGGAGAATTTGTCCGGTCAGAGCCTGAGCGCCAGCGAAGGGCACCCTCGAACGTTGCCCTTCGCTGGCGCTCAGGCTCTGAAAATGCGACAATCTCAACCGCCCGCAGTATATTTCCGATCCAGCCGCCTCATTCGATTTTCTTGAGAATCAAAGCGAACCTTTCGCGAGGCTCAGCCGTCAGAAATTGCATGAAGTTCGGGGCTACCGCTGGCCGAAGTAATAGTTCGCACGCATCGCCGACTTGACTTGATACGACATGGTTTCTACCATAATTAAAGTAACGGACGGCCCCGTCGTCTAGAGGCCTAGGACACGGCCCTTTCACGGCCGCGACACGGGTTCGAATCCCGTCGGGGTCATTTTGTTCGTTCTTCGCTCGCCATTTTCATTTCAGCCCAGCAATTCACCGTCGTTCTTCGAATTCGTTGACGTTTTTTCGCCAAAACGAGCGAATTCGTCTTGAAGTGTCGCCCAAAACGCGGTAACCTTTTATTGACCTCTGCGGTGTTCGTTACGTTGCGATTCTTTTGGCGAACCGATAAGAACTCGTTTGGGAGCCTAAGATATTATCGTTCGGTGCATGCAAGCCCACCCCGTAGTGGGATCCATAATCCGAACGTGCGGCACCCACTAATGACTACGGGTTCTCAAAAGCGCAGCAAACGGCACAGGTGGAGGTTTTTTTTGCGCGCCGATCGGCGCGCATATTGAATCGTCTACGACTTACGGATGAAAATCCAGCCGCAACTTCTGCAGCGGCAACTTTGTCGCACGCAAATCGACATCGAACGGTTGCGCTGGCGTGTTGCCCGCCACGTCCTCCAGTCGCGAATCGATGGTGACACTGTAACGCCGATTCGTCCACTTCTGTGCCGGCGTAAAGATCCAGACCGTTTCGTTGGCCCTGAGCGCGAACGTACCGGCAATCTTCGTGTCCGCATCGTCGGTCACGCTCAAAAAGCGTTCCAGCGAGCGATGATCGATCGCCTTCGGAAACGTCAGCGCCACAGCTTCGCGTGTCTCGGCTTTCGGCGTCGTCAGCTTCCATTGGGATAAATCGATGCGCACGCGGTCTTCGGGGGTCGTGCGGAATTTCTTCACGTAGTCCGTGCCAATCTTGTTGCCAGCGGGATCGCTCATCTCGCCGCGGATGACCAGTGAATAGTTGCGGCGCTCAAACAGCACGGGGCCGAGCAGTTCACGCAACAGGACGCCCCATTTGATTCGGCCGGGGTGGATGTAGATGATGAGGCAGTTGTTCTCGTGATCCCAGATTTCGTCATACAGCCAGGGCGCGTCGATGACCTTGCCCTTGTCGTCGATGAGTACGATCTGGTCGAAAATTTCCTTGCCGCCTCGCATCGAGCGATCGTAGTAGATGTAGAACTTGAGATGGTTGGCGGGCAGCACGTCGGTCGTCGGGTAGACTTTGACGATCCTCGGCGGCGTTTGTTTGGTGAGCGCGGGGATGCGATAGTCGAGCGTCGCCGCCTTGCCGTTAAGCATCAACGTGGCGCGATAGGTGTGCCCGGGGTCGAATGCGAATCGCGGCGTGAAGTGCAGCGTCTCGTCGGTGCGTTCATAGCGCCCGAGCATCGCGGGGCCAGGCGTTTTGCTGCCAGGCGGAATCAGCGCGACGCCGAGGATCGCTTCGCCCTGGTCTTGCGTGAGCTTGCCCATCGGCACGACGGTCGCGATCTTCGCAGGCAGGCGAGCGGCAACTCGCCAGTCGGCGTCCTTCGTCGGCTCAAAGCGCAACGGTGGACTCGCGGTCTGCCCAAGCGTCAACATTGCGATACCAAGGAGCGGGATCATTTTCGGCCTCGATCGGCTCTTGCAGGTGGTTCAATCTGGCAAGCCCCACCATGAGCGCAGCGATTGGTGGGGGTCGAATGCACGGGTTCTTCAACCCCAGGAATCGCTGCGCTCATCCTGGGGCTTAGCTTCATTCTATCACGGCAAGTTGAGCACGCGCAGGCTCAGGCCGCCCTTGTCCTCGCGCAACACGAGGGCACGGTCGCCGTCGAGTTTGTCCATATGTTGGACGCCGAAAAATTCGGTCGCAACCACAGCGCGGTCGTTCTTCGATTTCGACGGATCGCCGCCCTTGGCGACACGCCACAGCGCGGCCTCGTTGATCGCCTTGGTTTCCTGGAGCAGCGTGTAATCGACCTTGGCGACCCAGTACGGACTGGGGCCGACTTTCTGCGTGTTGTACTTGCGGAAGGTGCTGACGAGGATGAACTTCTTGCCTTCCTTTTCGTAAGTGAACATGCTGCGCGGCTGGTTGCCCGTGCCGAGTTCGACGACGCTCGTGCCTTTGACCTTGGCGCCTTCGGTCATGTCGTCGAGCGAGTATTTCACGATCGGCGTGCAGGTGAACGAGCCGACAACGTACGGCTTGCCGTTCTCTTCATAGGGCATAATGGTGAGGATCGGGGCCTTGGTCTCCCACTTGCCATGCCCGACGTGATACGTCTCGGTGGCGATGCATTTCGTGTCGCCTTTGCCCGGCGTAATCGTGAAAACGCGCGAGGCAAACGTGTCGCTCGCCTGGGCCGCGACGACGATCTTCCCGCCGGCGTAGACCACATCGGTGATCTTGACGACGGCCTTGTCGGTCGTCAGGGCGTAGCGGTTGAATTTGACGTTATCGAGCGAGAACTCGGCCACTTTGCCGGAGCCATCGATCGTCAGAATCGCGTCTTGTTTCGCCTTCATCGAACGGACGGCGACATAGACTTTTCGCGACATCGGATTGACGGCCATCTTCTGGATCTGCATATCGGCTGCCATCAGGCCAAGCTTGCCGGCGAGTACACTGTCGATGCCCGCGACTTCGGTCGTCGTCCATTTGGTCTCGGCGAGATCGCCGGTGTCGATGGTTACGACGGCGGCGCCTTTGCTATCGCCGATGATGAGCATGCCGTCCGGCCCGAAGCGGATGACTTCGATCGATTGCAACTTCGGATTGCCTTGCTCGGCATGCGCGAACGCCGCGGCGCTGAGCAGAACGATGGCGCTGAGTAAGAAACGCTTCATGATGTAGCTCCTGCAAGTGAAGTGAAATGCCTTGGCGAATATCGTACCATGCGATGGGCGTGAATCCAGAGCGAAATACGTATTCCGCTTTCGGCTTAGCGCTCCGCGTGGCACCGCGCTGAGCGCTAAGCCGCAAGCGGCAAATTGCATCACGGCAACAGCAGCGTGCGCAGCGCCAGCCCGTCTTTCTCCTCGCGGATGACGACGGCGCTGGTGTTATCCAGCTTGTCCATGAACTGCACGCCGAAATATTCCGGCGCGATGTTGGCACGGTCGGTCACGTCCTTGTCGGCTTTGCCTTTGACGCGCCAGAGGGCTTTGTCGTTGATGTTGGTGGTCTCTTTGAGCAGATCGAAATCGACGCGAGCCGCCCAGTATTGGTTCGGGCCGGCGGGGTTCTGTTTGTGGTGGAAGCGGATCGTGCTGACGAGAATGTGCTTCTTGCCGCCCTTTTCGTAAACGAACATATCGCGTGGCGTATTGCCCGAACCGAGTTCGATGATGCTGGCACCCTTGACCTTCGCATTTGCTTGCATGTCGTCGAGCGAGAATTTTACGATCGGCGTACACGTGAACGCGCCGATGAGGTAGCGTTTGCCGGCCTCTTCGTAGGGGATGATGGTGTGAATCGGGGCCTTGGTTTCCCAGTTGCGATGAGCGACATGATAGGTCTCGGTGGCGTAGCAGGTTGCTGTGCCGTCGGCTTTGGGCAGGATAGAGAAAATGCGAGCCGCGAAGTTGTCGGCCGCCTGTGCCGCGACGAGGATGCGATCGCCTGCCCAGGTGACATCGGTGATCTTGGTGACGTTCTTCTTTTCAACGGTGAGCGGATAGCGGCTAAACTTGACGTTCTCGAGCGAGAACTCAGCGATCTTGCCCGCGCCGTCGATGGTCAGCAGCAGATCCTGCTTGGCCTTCATCGAGCGGACGGAGATATACGTCTTGTGCGAAGCCGGGTTGACGGCGAGCTTCAGAATCTGAATATCCTTCGCCATCACGCCGAGCTTGCCCGCCAGGGCCTGGTCGATGTTGGCGATTTCCTTGCTGGTCCACTTCGTCTCGGCAAGATCGCCGGTCTCGACAGTGACGACCGCCGACCCCTTGCTATCGCCGATGATGAGCAAGCCATCGGGGCCGAACGAGATGACGTCGATCGATTTGAGTTTCGGGTTGCCCTGCTCCGCCCAAACCGAGCCGACGGACGCGAGCAGTGCGAAAGTGGCGATGAGAATACGTTTCATTGCGAGATTCCTCCAGTGAAAAATTGCGTGTATTGGGGGAAGGGTTATCGTAAGATGTAGACGCTGATACGTCAGCACAAATTTGGGCATTTTGCAGAGGCAGGTGTCAGCGTAATGTATAGCATGACTCATAGCCTGAAACCGTTCAATTCGCCCAGCGCCAAGTCTGTTACCATCATTGGCGTGCCACCTACCAATCGAGGTGTTTCCATGATGACCATCGCCATCCAATTCACCGCGACGCAAGAGTTGCGAGCGTTGCCGATAATCATCAGGCGTTCGCCTGGCATGATGTTGCCAAAGCGGACGTACGTGCTGCATCGGGATGTTGTCGAAGAGCTGCGAAAGAAGCGGATCGGGTTCAAGCTGCTTGGGCGAATTTGAGTTTCGCTCACGCTAAATGTTTATCGGCTTCGCCTTGCGAAATGATCTCATCCGCTTCATTGGCAAGCAGGTTCAACTCGCCGATCATCCTCGAATCGGCATCGCGGCGAACGAGGATGCATTCGGTGCCGGCGAGGTTTAACGCCACCGATTCGCCGTTTTCGACGGCCTGCAATTGCTGTGTGCTTAGAATCATGGCAACTCTCTTTCAGAGCCGCGCACGCAATAAGCGGTTAGAATCGTCGATCGCGGAAGATTCCGACCGCTTACTTCGTGCGCGGCTCTGACTCTATCGCAAGTCGCTTACAGCGTCCCCGCCTTCGCCTTGGCGTAGCGTTCGCCGATGGCGGACCAGTTGACGACGCTCCACCAGGCGTCGAGGTAGTCGGGGCGTTTGTTTTGGTACTTCAGGTAGTAGGCGTGTTCCCACACATCGACGCCCATGATCGGGGCTTGG
This sequence comes from Singulisphaera sp. GP187, assembly GCA_945861245.1. Taxonomy (GTDB): domain Bacteria; phylum Planctomycetota; class Planctomycetia; order Gemmatales; family Gemmataceae; genus SIAQ01. The sequence continues at coordinate 70,697 of CAMAUE010000003.1, read as the reverse complement.
CCGGTCATGTACGGGCTGTCCTGATTGGCGCTGCTGAGGATTTTCAGCTTGCCGTCAGCGAGAACGAGCCAAGCCCAACCGCTGCCGAAGCGCGTGATGCCGGCTTGTTTGACCTGGGCTTTGAAGGTCGCGAAGTCGGTGAAGCTGGCCTTGATGTCGTCGGCGAGAGGCCCGGTCGGTTCGCCGCCAGCGCCGCCGGCCATGATCTCCCAGAACATCGAATGGTTGGCATGCCCACCGCCGTTGTTGATGACGGCCTGGCGGATCGTTTCGGGAACCTGGCTGATCTCGCGCAGTAATTGGCAGATCGGCTTGGCCAACAGCGCCGCCTGACCGTCGAGCGCCTTGTTGAGGTTATCGACATACGCCTTGTGATGGCGACCATGATGGATTTCCATCGTCATCGTGTCAATGGCTGGCTCGAGCGCGTTCGTGGCGTAGGGCAGGTTCGGTAGGGTAAATGACAAAGTCTTCTCCTATAAGTAAATATTCCTAGATGCGTCCTTTGCCGACCGCGAACTTTGAAAACCGAGACCGCTGCCGGCGAAAAAATCGTACTCAACTGGTAGTGTATTCGCGTTTCCGATCCCGGCAACGGAACATATATCAGTCGGCGTATTCCGCTTGCGGCTTAGCGCTCGCTCGAACTGACGTGAATCGAGCGCTAAGCCGCAAGTGGCGGAGCCGTTTGGCCAAGTCCCCTGGAGAAGTCATCATGTCACTTGCCGAATTCCTGTTCCTCACAAGCCTCACCCTCGGCGGCGATACCGTCGAGGCAATCCGCAAGGACAAAGCCGCGCTGCAGGGCGTCTGGAAGGTCACGTCCTCCGTCAGCAAAGGCGAGAAAAGCACGGCTGACGAGATCAAGGATCTCGCCCTCATATTCCGCAGCGACGGCATAGCTGTGCGCGAAGGCGGACAGACGCATGACAACTTCTCTTACCTGCTCGACCCGACCAAGAAAATCAAAGAGATCGATCTAATCCTCAAAGCCGGTCCGCAAAAGGGCCGAATCGATCGCGGCATCTATCGGCTCGACAGCGACACGTTGACAATCTGTATCCAATCCGACAAAGATGCGCCCCGGCCTCGGGAATTTCAGAGCCCGGCGAGCAGTCAACTGTGGCTTGTCGTGTTGCAACGGACGAAAGAATAATAGGTCGGTCCACGCAACCTTCAACCCGAACGCACCCACCATGAAAAAACTCGCTGCATTGCTGGCCCTATTCTTCACCGTCCTCGTCGTCGCCACTGCAGGCGATGCCGTTGCCGAGTTGCAAAAATTTCAGGGTAATTGGACGATCTTGTCATTAATCGAGAAGGGCAAGGCCGTGCCTGCGGAGGAGCTTGCGATCTTAGAATTACACATCGAAAAAGATGTGCTCACGGTAAAAGAAAAAGGCGAAACCGTCGTGCAATATAATATCAAACTCGACCCGACGAAAACGCCCAGGGCGATCGATTTCACTCACACAATCGGCGAAAACAAAGGCAAAACGGAGTTTGGCATTTACGCCTTTGACGGCAAACAACTTAAGATGGTGCTGGATGAGGAACGCAAAGGCCGTCCCACAACCTTTGACGGCAAGGAGACGGCCAACTATAGCGTGATGACTTTGAAACAGAAATGACAGGAAGGTATGTTTAGCCGCTCGCCACTGGCGAGCGCGTACTGTAATTCTCCAGTCCGCGCTCGCCAGTGGCGAGCGGCTAAACATTTCACGCTTCCGGATTCGCATCCTCAACGGCAGGCGGTACGGCCGTCGGATCGTGCATCTCGCCTTGCACGGCCTGAGTGTCAACAGTCGCCATACCGCCGTCGCGATCGGTGGCCACGTCTTCGTATTCCGCGGTTTCAAGAATTCGATTCAACGCCTTGCGTTCGATCAGCTGCGCGGCCAGCGTTTCGAGTTGGCCGTCGCGTTCCAGCTGAGCGCGAATACGGCGTGGCGATTCTTTATAGACCTCGGCAATGCGGTCAATTTCCTGGTCAACATCTCCTTGGTCGATTTCCAATTTTTCCTGCTCCGCAATTTTCTGCAAGACGAAATGCTCTTTCATCGACTGAGCAGTCGTGGAGAGTACGTCGCGCTCAAGCATGCGTTGGCGACCCTTGATCTCGTCTTCGGAAATGCCCGATTCTTTCATTTCCATGACGCGGCGCGACAAGGCGTTGCGGGCTTGGCGTCGCAAAAGGTCTTGAGGCAATTCCCAGGTTGCCGACGATGTGATCAGCGCAAGCACCTGTTCGCGGATCGATTGGCGCTGGGCGTATTCCAGTCGGCGATCAAGTACCAGCCGAATTTTTTCGCGGAACTGGTCGATAGTTTTGCATTCGTAGCGTTCGAGGAACAAGTCATCCATCTCGGGCAGACGCAGTCGTTTTACGTCCTTGATATCGAGCGCCGCCAGAATGGTTTGCCCCTTGAGTTGGGGATTGGAAACCGATTCCGTCATCGAAATATCAACGTTGCGTTTCTCGCCGGCCTTGACACCAATGACCTGCTCGCCAAACTTGGTGGCCACGCCGTCTTTGAACGACATGGTATCGTCGATGCGAAGCGTAATTTCCGGTGCCTCACCGACTTTTTCGCCGGCGAAAGTGGTGACCATGTCAACGACGATGTAATCGCCGCGTTCGGCCGGGCCGTCCTTGGGTACTAGTTGGCCTTCTTGCGACAGGATTTTCTTTTGTTCTTCGTCAATGTCCGCTTCAGAGAACGTGCGGATCGGCCTGCGAAGTTTCAGACTCTTGTACTCAGGCAGATCGAAGTGGGGGCGTACTTCGACATCAAATTCATAAACGAAGTCGCCTTCTTCAGGAATGAACAGGTTCGCCGGATCGAGATTCGGCGGGCTAAGCGGGGCGACGTCAAAGTCCTCCGCTAGCTGCTCGAGACTTGAGAGTAGGATTTCGCCTTTGACCTTATCGAAGACATCCTTGCGAAATCGCTGCGTGACGATCTTCCGCGGCGCCTTGCCTGGACGGAAGCCGGGAATCGACGATTCGCCGACAAGTTCCTTATACTTTTCCTGAATGTTCTTCTCGATGTCCTCGCGCAGCACAGTGACCTTGATGTGCTTTTTGCACGGGCCAATGTCCTGAATATCCACGGACTGCTTGATCTTCTTTTTCGCTTCGGGAGCGTCGCCGCTGGCGCCTTCTTCGATAACCGGAGCATCCGGAGTCATAGTGGCCGATTCATCGGTCATAATGCGACACCTTTCACAGGGAGAAAAACGATGCCAGGAACCTTTTTCGGAGAGAAAAAGGAACCTGACATCGTTTTTTCGAGCAGGAAATTCAACGGCCCACGAAACGTGAGCTCGGTATCATTGCGAGACGCGGTATCCAACAAAAAAGCGGGTGATGGGGCTCGAACCCACGACATTCACGTTGGCAACGTGACGCTCTACCACTGAGCTACACCCGCGCTAATTAGCCTCAAGAATGGCGCATGTTTCGATTATAAAGGACACCAAAACATTTTCAAGGGTTCACCTCTTTTCCGTGCCAAAAAAGACCGCCAACCCGTTCAGCACCGCCACCCGTCGCAACGCCCGAGCGGAGACGGCAATTGGTGCTGCCTCGGCAGCATTACTTATAGATAACATTTCTTATTCAATAACCATCCCGGTGTGGCGAATGTCAACTTCGACATGTGTGAACCAAAATCGATTGCAACGATGGTGACGCAGAAAATCATTCCGAATCGTCGGCATGGAAGGGAACGTGCCTCACCCTTCAGGGGCCAGGTTGCGGTAAGCTCTGGCTGCTCGCTGACAACTCGAACCCGACGACGGCTCTGCCGCCTATTGAGTGGCCGCATGCAGCCAGGCTGACCACTGTTTCTTGAGCGCCGATAATTCCACTTTGGTGCTGTTTGGCTTTACCGAACTTAAATTCTCACCGGTGACACTGCGCAGAAGCCACGACACTCTGCCGGCGACCGTGAATAAATCATCGTCGACGACCCAGCCGTGCCCGTAGAAATGCAGATCATTCGTCATAATACGCTCAAAAATAATGAGGTCAGCCGAGTTATCCAAGCCGACAAATGACTTGTCCTCCAGTTTTTCAATAAGCCATGGGATGACGGTCGAAGGATTTTCTCCACACCAAAATCGAATTCGAAAAAGATGCTGAAAGTCTTTGCTTTTGACAATTTGTTGCCTTGCCAGACCCAAATCATAGGCAATGACTTTTCTTAGTTCCTGTTTGGTGCGAAACAATCGTACAAAATCAGCGTGAAGTTCTGCGCGTGCCTCGCGCATGCAGGCAGATTCCCTGATTCTAGGCTGAACCGGTTCGTCGTTTTGGTGTAGCTTCTTTTCGGACTTCGTTCCTGCGTCGCCAATAATCGCAAGCTGGAGGAGAACAATGCAGAACGATACAAATATCGCCTTCATGGTTGGCATTCCCAAAAGAGGGGTGAAGAAATCCAGCGAACTCGGTTGAACTCTGCCCTCGAACGTTCCGGTTCAACTGCCGAGGTCGCTGCAAATATACGGCTTCAATCGAACCGGAAACGGCAGCGACATTCCATCACAACCGATCAACCTTGCTGCGATTGCGTGGGCTCCGTGGCCGAATGCTCGCAATAATTCTCGTGCGCGCTACAGCAAGGCCATTGGACCAAACCTCGGCCGCTGTGTCAAGTTTTTTCGCGTTCGGTGTCTGGATAATTCTTTTGCAGGTCAGCACCCCCAGAAATCGCTGCTCTCATCGTGGGGCTTGCGATTCTTGTCATCGTAACGCGCGGATGAATGGGATGTCAAAGTCGGTTGTGGAAAAATCGTGAGCGATTGCATGGCGAGGTGCGGGTGCTAAACCGGGAGATGCAATCTGCTTGCACTTACCCACCTATCTCCCTCGGCTTTGTGGCCAACACCCAAAAAACCCGCAAAAAACGGCTGAAAAAGTGCCAAATCGCTTGGCCACCGGCCGATGGCCAAACGCCTCCCTTGGCAAAGCGGCGTTGGGCCCAGGGCTATTGGCTCGCGTGGGGCATTGGGATCTTACGGCATCGCCAAAATTCGTATCGACTCGTTTCGGCGAATTCGTTAGACTGGGTGAAACATGGATGCCCGGGCACGAGAACCTGGGATGAGCCGTCTCATGCAACATCAATCGAGACGAGGAGTTACGAACATGACGCGACGATTTCGTTTGGCCGGTTTGGTGATGGTAGCAATCGCAGGTTTCGCGTGGAGCCAAACGCCGCAACCGACCCCGCAGATAGATCCGCCGCCGACACGCGACAAAATCGCCGCGGTTGTCAATGGCCAGGCCATCAGCGAATTGGCGGTCTACCGTGGCTCGATGCGCGTGCCGCCCGCCAAGCGTGACGAGGCACGCAAGGAAATCCTCAATTTCCTGATCGAGAACGCCGTCGTGGATCAATACCTGCTTCAACTCAAACTCCAGGTCGATGCCAAGGAGATCGATGAGCACATCAGCAAGATCAAGGCGGAAGCATCAAACTCGAAGCCCATGCAAGATTACAAAGAAATGTTGAAGAAACTCCACATCGAAGAGGACGAGCTACGCTCTGAAATCACCAGTGCGCTCCGCTGGGACAAATTTGTCCTTCAGCAAGGCTCCGACAAAGTCCTCCGCGACATGTTCGCCAAGAATGTCGAAATGTTTAACGGCGCCGAGATCAAGGCTCGGCATATTCTTATTCCGATTGCCGATGGCAAGAACGAACTGGCCTATGCCAAGATCGTTGGCATCAAGAAAAAGATCGACGACATCGTCAGTCAGGAATTCGCAAAGGTGCCGGCGACAGCCGACGCCATAACGCGCGAAAAAGCCCGCGCCGCCGCCATTGACAAGGCATTTGCTGAGCAGGCGATTGTCGAATCGACCTGCCCGTCAAAGAAGAGTGGCGGCGATCTCGGCTACTTCCCGCGCGTCGGCGCAATGGTCGAGCCGTTTGCCCGTGCCGCTTTCACGCTGAAGCCATACCAGATCAGCGACCCTGTCTCAACCGAATTCGGCTGGCATTTGATTCTGCCCATCGACGCCAAACCAGGCAAGGAAGTGAAGTTTGAAGCCGTCAAACCGTTCGTGCAAGAAGTCTATGGCGAAAAACTGCGTGATGCGGTGTTGGCGGCGTATCGTACTAAAGCCACGATCGAAATCGTGAGTAAGAAGAAGTGAAATAATTTGTTTAGCCGATCGCCTGTGGCGAGCGCGTCCAACCCCGCGCTCGCCACAGGCGATCGGCTAAACAATTCCCATCATTTCGGCAACAGCGCCGACAACGCCGACATCAACTGTTTCAACGCATCCGGACTTGGCATCGGCAGCTTCAAGAACGACTCACCCGTCTTCTCGTCGCGGGCCACGAGCGGACTGCTCGACGCAACCAACGTTCGGCCCGAACCCATCGATGGGCTCGCAATCGCGCTCAGGCTTTGCAAGAATGCCAAGCCTGTCTGTACCAACCCGGCCAGCGGATCGCTCGCTAGTGCTGATGGCGTTTGCGACGGCGTCGCCACGTCGAGGTTCACTTCCGCTTTTTCACCAGCCTTCGAATCTTCAAACTCGAACTCACCCTGATACGCCATGCTGACGACCGCCGGGATCGATTGCGTCGTCTGCTCCACGGTTTCCATAAACTTTGTCAGCCGGCTGCCGCCCAACTTGATGTCCGTTTCGCCGCCGTCCAGCACGCCGGCGAACAGCGACTTCTTGAACTTGAGGACCGACAACATCCCTTCCTCGATCGATCCCCGCGCGACAAAATTGACGACCTGTACCTTCCGCTCCTGTCCGAGCCGATACACTCGGCCAATGCGTTGTTCGAGCACGGCAGGGTTCCACGGCAGGTCCATGTTGAGCACGACCGACGCGAACTGCAGGTTCAACCCAACCGAGCCGGCGTCGGTCGCCAGGAACAGTCGGCACTCGGGATCGTTGCGGAACTTGTCGACAAGGTCCTGGCGTTTCGCGCTCGGCACGCCGCCGTGGAAGAACACGTGGCCCCAGCACTTGTCGATGAACTGTTTCACCAGCAATTCGTGCATGCGCAGCCATTGGCTGAAGATTACGACTTTGACCGGTTCCTCGGCAAACATCTCTTCAAGTTGCGAGGTCGCCTCGCCAACCTTGAAGCCTTCGTTGGTGGTAGGATCGAGCAGGTACGAGCTATCGCATGACATGCGCATGCCCTGCATCGCGGCCATCAGTTTTTGTTTGTCGATCTCGGACAGGTACTGATAGCGTCGCCATTTCTGCACGATGCGAGCAACGATGAGTTTGCCTTCGTCGTGTTGCTGCATTTGCAATTCGGACATTGGAACGAACAGGTTCTTGTCGAGCCGTTCGGGAAGCTGATCGAGCACCTCGGCCTTGCGCCGGCGGAGCAGAACTGGTTCGAGCGTCTTGCCGATTTGGCCGAGGTTCTTGTAGCCGATGACCTTGCCTGCTTCGTCGCGGTCCTGATGATTTTCGAGCAATCGGAAGGTCGGTCCGAGCCGATTGCGATCGACGAATTGCACGATGGAAATCAGCTCTTCGAGCCGATTTTCCAACGGCGTGCCGGTCAACACGACGGCGTAGGGGCAGTCGATCTTCTTCACGCTGCGGGCGACGCGCGTGTTCCAGTTTTTGATGCGCTGGGCTTCGTCGAGAATGACGAGATCGGGCGCCCAATCGCCGATGCGGTCGAGGTCGGCGTGGATCGTGTCATAGTTCATGATCTTGATGGCGGTCGTCTCGCGGAATTGAGCGGCGCGCACGGCCTGGCCGCCGTTGATGATCTGCGAAGCGTGATCGCTGAACCGTTCGATTTCGCGTTGCCATTGGTGCTTGAGCGAAGTCGGGCAGACGACGAGCACACGTTCGACGCCGAAATGGCGGGCCATCAACTCGATGGCGGCGATCGCCTGGATCGTTTTGCCCAGGCCCATCTCATCGCCAATCAGACAGCGACCCGCGCGGGCGGCGAAGAGAGCGCCTTCCGCCTGGTAGTCGAACAGTGGAACCTTGAGCAGCTTCTTCAGAGTCGCGCTCTTCGCTCCGCACGGATATTCGCGATTCAGGATTTCCTCGCGCTCAAGAACGTCGCGTTTCTCGGCTAGTGACGGCGCGACATCGTCCTGCACGCGCAGCTCGTGCTCGAAGGTGCGAGCGCGATCGAGGAATTCGTCGAACTTCTCGGCGGCCTCCGCGTGGAGTACACCCTCGGCCGAAAAGTATTCGCGTGCAACACCATCCAACTCGCGCGAACAATCCGTGCCGGGGCAGAATATTACCTCGCGCTGGTTGCCGTAGCGGAGATAAATTTCGCTGTAATTGGCGGATCGGCCTTCGCCAAGCGATTTGCATCCGCCGCGATTGTTTTCGAGATGCGCCAGTGTGTATTCGATGTGTTTGCAAGTTCCGAGCGTGTTAGTCAGGAAATCACCGCACGTGCAGGAGTTGTCGCCGAGCTTGGCCCCGCGAATGACAACGCGATACGAGCCATGACTCTGCGGATTGCGAACGGTGAACTCGGAGAAGATCGGCGCGTCACCGACGTTCTGGATGTGGAAGTTCTGCTTGCGGCCATGATCTTTTCGCAGGGCGATCTGCCATTCTTCGAGCGTCATGCCTTCAGGCCGTTTAGCGCGATTGAGCTTGGGTATGGCATTGCCGAGTTTTTTCTTTTCCTTCACCGAATCGCTGGCCATGGTGGTGCCTCTTGTGGCATTTTTGTTTTTGTTTAGCCGCTCGCCTTGGGCGAGCGCGAACAGGTAGCGTGCGGCACGGAGTTCGCGCTCGCCAAAGGCGAGCGGCTAAACGGAATCAACATTATTTGACTGTTGTTAAGGATATAACCCGCGCCGGCGTTTTTCGAGCGCGACCTTTTGCACGCCGAGGCTGAGTGCGGCCATCCGCATCGGAATCTTTTTTTCCTTGGCGAGCGAGCGGACCTGATGGAATGCCTTCAACATCAGCTGTTCGAGCTTTTGATTCACCTGGGCTTCGTCCCAGAAGAATTGCTGCATATCCTGCACCCACTCGAAGTAGGACACGGTTACGCCGCCAGCGTTGCAGAGCACGTCGGGGATGATGAAGATGTCGCTGCGGTTCAGAATGATGTCGGCCTCCGGCGTGGTCGGGCCATTGGCAGCCTCGGCCAAGATGCGGCATTGCAGCCTGCCGGCGTTGTCTGTCGTGATCTGCCTTTCCAGTGCCGCGGGAACGCAGATTGTACAAGGGAGCGTCAGGATTTCGTTCGGGTCCGTTGGCGAAGCGCCAGGAAAATCCTTGACCATCTTCCCGGTGCCGACATGCTGATTGAGAGCGTGGATGTCGATACCCGCGGGATTGGCGATTGCGCCATAGCGATCGCTGACGGCGATGATCTTGACACCGCGCAACGTGAGTTCCGTGCAGGTAACCGAGCCGACGTTGCCATAGCCTTGCACGACGGCCGTAGCGTTGCCAGGCGCGATATTCAGTTCCTGGAGTGCCTGTAGGATGCAATAGACGACGCCGCGACCTGTCGCTTCCTTGCGTCCGATGCAGCCTCCGAGTTCAATCGGTTTGCCGGTGACGATCTCGGGGCAGGCATAGCCGACGGACATGCTGTAGGTGTCCATGATCCAGGCCATGGTCTGCTCGTCGGTGCCGAGATCCGGCGCGGGCACGTCCATGCGGGGGCCGAGGATTGGAAAGATTTCCTCGGTAAATCGCCGGGTCAGGCGTTCCTTTTCACCCATGGACATTTTGTCAGGATCGCAGGCGATTCCGCCTTTGGCGCCGCCAAACGGGAGGTTCATGATCGCGCATTTCCACGACATCCACATTGCAAGTGCAGCGACTTCGCCAAGATCAACGCTCGGGTGATAGCGCAACCCACCCTTGGATGGACCGCTCGTCAGACTGTGCTGCACGCGGTAGCCGATAAACTGGTGCGTGCGGCCATCGTCCATGCGGATTGGTACGGCGACGATAAGCGCACGCTTGGGCGTTTTCAATCGCTCAAAGATATTCGGATCGAGTTGGATGATCTCAGCGACGGTTTCGAGCTGTTTGACCGCCATCCGAAAAGTGGCTGAATCATCATAAACGGGTCGCGGAACGAGCTGCGGGGTGTTAGCATCCATGTCGCAATATCCGTGATGAGTTGAGGGACGAATCCTTGGCCCGGCGTTTGATGCGCCGTCGGCTCCTGCTGACACTGTAGCGGAGCAAGTGCGCGTCGGCCAGCCGCACTCGGCCCGCTTTCCATTTTACCGCAGCGCGAAGCGGAACGCGATGTCGTCACCGCCACCCTCCGCTTCACGCCCCGGGTTAGCCGACATCGGCATCATCCAGCGGCGTCTCCGCGACGCGACGGAATGGCGTATTGGCTCGGTAGAGCCCGAGCCTTGAAGCGAAGTCGGCTATCTGATTTGCCGAAGCGCCTTCCATCGCTTTCATTTGCAGTTCAAGCGCCCTGGCGAAATCGCCAACCTCGGCGCACGCGGCGGCAAGAGAGTCGATGTAGTCATGGTCCTGCCAGTTCGTTTTCTCGCACGCCTTGGTAGCGTGCCTTAGTGCACCGGCACCATCTCGAAAGTCTGGCGACGGACTGGTCGCAGTTAGCCAGGCGATGAGATTATTGACATGAGCGTCATCGGGAGCGAGAAGGAACGCCGCATCCATATCTCGCCGCGCGAGAGCAATTCGGTCGAATCTCTCGTGAAAATCAGCTCGAATCGCCAGATATTCCGCCTGGTTCTTCGGCTCGACCTTCATGGCCTCGTCGATATCAGCGAGCGCTTTGGAGTAGTAGCGGCGATGCGCCCAGGTTCGCGCACGTTGTCTGTGAAGCCAGCCAAGGCTACGGTCCATATCGATCGCCGTCGTGAAATCGGCTATCGCATTTTCGTATTGTTTAGCAAAGTAATAGGTCATTCCGCGTTCGCCATACACCCAGGCTTTCACTTGGCCGAGTTCGATAGCTGTCGTCAAATCCGCTATTGCAACCGGGTAGTCGCCTTTCTGCCGATGGGCGATTCCGCGTTGCGCGAGCCCCCAGATTTTGTCGGTGCCGATCTCAAGAAACGCGGCGAACGCGGCGATGGCTGCGTCATACTGGTTGTTCAAGCGAAGCGCATAGGCAAGTTGACTGCGAAACCAGGCGTCGTTATTGCTCAGTTCATTCGCCCGGGTCAGGTCAGCGACAGCTTCCGCGTACAGTTTTTTCGCGATATGTGTCTCGCCGCGATATCCGTACGGCCAGCTGTCGTCCGGGTCGATCGCTATCTGTGCCGTGAAATCGGCGATGGCGTGGTCGAACTGATCGGATCGACGATAGGCAAGGCCACGTGCACCAAAAACCCAGGCTTCATTCTTGCCAAGTTCGATTGCGTGCGTGAGGTCCGAAACCGCTTGGGCGAACTCACCCTTCTCTCGGTAGGCAATGCCGCGCTGAGCGAATGCCCAACCGCTGTCCGGGTCGACCTGGATATGGGCGTTCAGATCGGCGATGGCGTCGTCGTATTGTTTGATAAGCCGATAGCAGAGTCCGCGTTCACCGACGACCCATCCTTCGCGCATCCCCAATTCCATCGCACGAGTGTAATCGTTGATGGCCTTGGCCTGGTCTTTCTTCTCGCGGTAGGATACCGCCCGCTGGGCATGTGCCCAGCCACTGGCGGGATTGCCTTCGATCTGCGCGTTGAAATCGACGATCGCCTCGTCCCATTGCTTATTAAGCCGATAGGCGAAGCCACGTTCGCCCAGCACCCATGATTCGTTTTTGCCGAGTTCGATCGCGCGGGAAAGCTCGCTGACGGCCTTGGCAAGTTCTTTCTTCTCGCGGTAGGCGATGCCACGTTGAGCCAAGACCCAGGCATCGCTTGGGTGTGCCTCCAATGCTGCCGTCAAATCGGCGATGGCGTAATCGTGCTTTCCATACACCCGATAGGCAAGCCCGCGCTGGCTCCGTGCCCAGGTGTAATTCGGATTGATCGCCAATGCTCTAGTGAGGTCGGCAATGGCCGCATCGTACTGCTTCAGGTGATATTGCGAAACGCCGCGCTCCGCCCACGCCAGCGACTCATCGGGCTCCAGTTCCAACGATCGCGTGAAATCGGCGACGGCCTCGGCGTACTTGCCGAGCATGCGGTAGGCCTGGCCACGCTCCGTCAACGTCCATGCCGAGTCGCCGGTGATTTCCAATGAAACCGTCAGGTCGGCGATGGCCGCCTCGTGCTGTCCGATCAATCGAAGCGTTCGCCCACGGGCGTCATAAAGCCAATCCTGCTTGCCGCCTAATCCGATTGCTTTGTTCAGGTCGGCAAGCGCGAGCTGGCAACTTCCTTGAATGCGGTAGGCGATGGCGCGCTGGCCCAAAGCGTAGACATAGTCGGAATCCATTTCCAGTGCCCGAGTGAAATCGCCGATGGCATCCACCAGCGAATTCGCCAGCCGATTCGTCAGACCGCGGGCAGCGTAAATCCACGATTCATCGCGCGCGAGTTCGATGGCCTTGGTCAGGTCGACAATCGCGAGATTATAGGCCCCAGCCGTCCGATGTGTGACGCCGCGCTGCGCCCAACTCCAGGCGTCGTTCGGGAACAATCGCAACGATTCGGAAAAGTCGGCCAAGGCGAGATCCAGCAGGTTTTTCTTTCGATACGCAAGCGCTCGCTGATCAAACGCCCAGCCGATGCCGGCGTCGAGTTTCAACGCCTCGGTAAAGTCGGCGATCGCCTGATCCGCATCGCCTTTCTCGGCAAAGGCGTAGCCGCGTTGCGCCCAGGCCGTCGCGTGCTTCGGTGCGCGCTCGATCGCTTTGGAACAATCGGCAATCGCAAGGTCGTACTGTTCGAGATTGCGATAGCAGATCGCCCGCTCGACGAACGCCCAGGTCGATTCCTCGATCACCAGCGAGGCGGAGAGATCGGCGACACCGGCGGCGTATTCGCCTGCCTCACGATAGGCGACGCCGCGCTGCGACAGCACCCACATTCGCTCCCCGCCCAACTCCAAAGCGTGCGACAAGTCGGCGATCGCCTTGGCATGGTCGCCTGCATGGCGATGCGCGATGCCGCGTTGCCCAATCGCCCAGGTATAGGTCGGCGAAAGCTTGATAGCACGGCTCAAGTCGGCGACGGCCTCATCGAGCTGCCCCTTGAGCCGATGCGACGCCCCGCGTTCCGCCCAGGCCCAGGAATAATCGGGATCGCGCTCGACCGCCTCTGTGAGATCGTCAATGGCAAAATCGAGCATGCCTTTGAGCCGAAACGCCGATCCACGTTCCGCATAAATCCAGTCGCTGGCCGGCCCCACCTTCAACGCTCGAGTCAGGTCGCGAATCGCCTGGTCATAGTCATCGAGTTCGCGATACGCCATTCCGCGTCTTGCCAGTGCGAAGGAGTAGTTCGGTTCCAATTCGAGCGCAGCGTTGTAATCCACCAACGCAGCCTGGTACTGGTCGGCGCCGGCATGAGCGCAGCCACGCTCCGCCAGCTTCCAGGCGTCAGGCTCAAGGGTGATTGCGCTATCGAGATCGGCAATCGCTTCCTGCCAGCGCCCCGCGCGACGCCGTAGCACGCCACGCTCGGCCATCGCTCGTACGAATTTCGGATCGAGTTCGAGCGCCTTGGAAAAGCTCGCTTCCGCCTGCGCTGAATCGCCTTTTCGACCGTAGGCACTGCCCAGTTCCGAGTAGACCCACGGGTCTGGTTCTATTTCGACCGACTCACACAAATCGCCAATCGCCATGTCCAACTCGCCAAGCCGACGGTAGACGGCGCCGCGCTCGGCGTAGGCGTCGGCCAATATTTCGTCCTGTCGAATCAATTCATTGAGATCGCCCATCGCGAGATCGTATTGCTGTAGAAAGCGTCGAGCCCGTGCGCGATAGAGGTAGATAAGGTGGTAGTCGGGATCGAGGTCGAGCGCCCGATCGAAGTCGGCGATCGCGAGATCATGGTCCTGACGCTGCCCGTGGATGAGGCCCCGGGCTCCCCAGGCGCGGGCGTAACCGTCTTCCAGCGACAGGGCATCGCTAATATCCGCCATGGCCGCATCGAGCCTGTCTATCTGACGATAAAGCATGCCGCGTTCGACAAAACCCCAGACGAAGCTGGGATCAAGATTCAACGCCGTCGTAAAGTCGACCAAGGCTTGTTCGAGATCGCCCTTGGCGCGGAACGCAGCACCACGGCACCCGTACGCACGCGCATAATTCGGATCGAGCCGAATCGCTGCCTCGCACTCTGCGATCGCACGATCCAGCTTGCCCTCGAGGCGCAATTCGTCCGCGGCATCGAAGTGCCTTTGCGCTTCGGTCTTTTCGCGTACTTCGTCCTTCTCTGGATCGTCCATGGCGACTCCGAAATGCGATCGTTCGTTAATCCGCGACGCGCTGCCTAGCGCGAAATGGCATGCTCCGCTGCGCGTCACAGCTAAGCGATTCGATTCGATTTACTTGGCGGCCACGATTTCGACAAGATGTGGTCGCGGCTCCAACGTCTTGTGAATTGCCGCATCGAGTTCCGGCATCTTTTTCATGCGCTCGGCGATCAGGGCATCGCGCCGCTTGGCGAGGTCCTCCTTCGCCACATCTTTGAAATCAGGATTCTTGGCGATGTTGCGTTGCAGCACCAACGGGCCGTAGATTTGGCCGTAGTAGTAGTTGGTCTTGTCGGTGATCGCCTTGGCGATGGCGTTGACCTGATCGGCAACCGGGCCGACTTTCAACGCAGGCCCGGCAAGGTTGACGCCCTTGGCGAGTTCGGCATCGCTGTAAGAGGCAACCGTTTTGCCGCCGAGTTTCACGTCATACTTGCCTGCTTTGAGACCGGTGACCTTCAAACCGTAGTCGTTCATTTCTTCCAAAAGCGGCGTGTGTTTCAGGATGCTCTTGGCGGCATCGGGGAAAAACGGCAAAGCGGCGTCTTTGCGTTGAAACGCAATGATGCCGCCTTCGGTGTTGAACGAGTCGATTGTGCAGTTCTTCGTATCTGGCTTGCCCGAGCCACCGGCAGCATCGACTGTGACGCTCGACACGGTTCGCGGAAAGTTCATGCCCTTCATGATCGCCGCCGCCATCATGGCTTGGCCAGCGGGTCCAGGGTGCACGGCGTCGCCGCCGGTGATACGGCCTTTCTCGCCGGCTTTTCGTGCCTTGTCGACGACGGCCCAGTACGGATGGAACTGGTCAACGAACAGGCCTTCGTTCTTCTTGGCGATGTCGCCGACGCCCGCGGAGAACTTTTCGAGCGTAATGTTGTATGCTTCTTTGGCGTCGCCCGGATTATGCTCGACCGGTTGCGGCGTGATCCAGGCGACGCGAATCTTGGCGGCATTGGCCTGATCGGCGATGCCTTGCAGTCCCTTGATGTAGGTGGCGAACGATTTCTCGTCGAACGCCTTGAGGTTGTAGTTGCCGTCGTTCATGCCGAAATCGACGGTGAGGACGGTCGGCTTGTGGGTGAGGACATCGCGTTTGAAGCGGCCGTTGCCGCCGGTCGAGCGATCACCGCCGATGCCGACGTTGCGAAAGACGAGGTTGTGCGACGGGAAGCGCGTTTGGCTCCAGATTTCGACGTAGTTGGAGTAGAGCCGTTGCTCGGTGATGCTGTCGCCCATCATGACGACGACATCGCCTTTCTTGAGGAAGAAGTCCTGCGCGGTCACAGCCGGCGCGACGATGGCGATGAGCACGATTGCCAAAAAGCGGTTCATGAGAGGTTCTCCGGATAGGGGTGGGGGTCGTCTAAGGATCATACAAAATACATATCAGTTTCAGCATTGCCGCTTGCGGCTTAGCGCTCGAGCGGCGCTTTGTGAACGCTAAGCCGCAAGCGGCGGAATTCCTAGGTCAGTTTATTCCGCTACCACGCGATGAACCAGCATTGGCGTCGGCGAACCGGGCAGTTCCTGCGGGCCGACGGTTTCCAACGTCCAGATTTCTCGAAGGCATGTGCGGGTCGCCTCGCTGATAAGGATTGGGCCGCCGACCTTTTTGGTGAGCTGTTCGATACGTTGGCAGAGGTTGACGGTCTCGCCAATGGCGGTGAATTCGCGGCGAATGAGCGGTTGGCCCTCCTCACCGACAACGGTCGCACCGAAGCAGCCGACGAGCGTCGTGCCGGTGTGGATGCCGATGCCAACCACGAGCGGCGCCTGCCCTTGCCCGACCAACTCGACGTTCAGTTCGCGCAGCCGGGTTAATAGCTCGCGTGCGGACGCAAGCGCAAAGTCGGCGTAATCGGGATGCGGTTGAGTGGCGCCGAACAGCGCCATCACGCCATCGCCGAGAAACTTGTTGACGTATCCGCCGTTGCCTTCGATCGCACGGACGGCCAGCGTGAGAAAACGATTAAGCAGCTCACCGATACGCTGAGGCGATTCGCTGGCGCAACGCGTCGTGAAGCCGCGAATATCGACAAACATCACCGTGACCTCCTGCATCGACACATCGAAGCCGTGGTTGTTGTGCAAAATCTGATCGCGTACCTGCGGGCTGACCAGCTGGCCGAGCGTTTCGTGCGAGTCCCACGCCTGGCTGAGTGATGTCGCCATGTCGTTGAAGTGGTTCGTCAGTCGGCCCCATTCGTCCGGCCGCGGCTGGTCGATGCGGATGTCGAAGTTGCCCGCGGCGATCTGACCGGTCGCTTCGGTTTGCAGCTGGATCCATCCCCACAGATCGCGGCCGACGAGCCAAAAGATCGCGGCGCCGGAGATGGCGCTGGCGACGCCGACGCCGACTGCGAACATCTGGTGCTTGGGATTATTTCTATCGATAGTCAGGGCGACCGTGAGCAGCCCGATGAGCGGCATCAAAACGATGGCAGTCCACAGCATCACAAGGCGGAGCGTGAACGGGATCTTGATGACTCCCGGCACGGCCTCGGGACGGGTGACCTTGAAAAAGTCGGGATAGAGATAGGCGGTGAGAAATCCCTGCATGAGAAAGAAGGTTTGGGCGGTTGTGAAAACCGCGGAGATGAAAAAGGAGATCGTGAAATGAAGCCAGATGTCATCGGCTTGTTCGGTCCCACCCTTGGCAGTGATGACCCACGGAAAGATGAAGGCGCCGGGGAGCATGCCGATCAGGTTGAGGAGTAGTAGGAAGATCGGGAAGTTCACGAGCCGGCGCTGGCAGAACTCGAGGAAGGCCGGCTCGACGATTTCGCCGCGCCGCAGTTGGCCCAGGCAGCGCATCAGCGGCCAAAGAACGTAGAATATCGCCGCGACGCAGGTGGGCCAGGCGACGGCGTTGTATATGGGGACGGCGTGGTCCCAAAATCCTATTTTTTGGCTGGGTGTGAGAATGCGTTCGACAATGAGCTGGGTGTTGTAAATAAAGTTGAACGCGGTGCCGCCGATGTTCGAGACGAGGATGACGACCACGAGCGCCCAGAACGGCAGGCGGCGCGCGAAGGCGTGGAGCCACGCCAGCAGGAAGAAGCGCGAGCGCGAGCGCGAGGACGATAGCGGTTCCAGGACGACAAACGCGGACGGCGTCATGATGTTGGTCCACGATTGATTTCCGCTTGCGGCTTAGCGCTCGGAACGTCCCACTTGAGCGCTAAGCCGCAAGCGGAAATCAAGGAAGATCACACTCGGTATTCCCTACGGAGATCGTACGATGAAGCTGGTCATTTCACCACCCGTTTCCGACGAGCGCCTGACGAAAATCGTCGACGCTGCCCACCCAATGCGCGTCGTCAATGCGGCGAATGACGACATCGCCGAGGCGGAGATCGCCGATGCCGACGCGCTGTTCGGCTACCTGACGCCGCGTCTCCTCAAGGCGGCCAAACGATTGCGCTGGGTCCAATCGCCGACCGCGAGCATGGAGAAATATCTCTATCCCGACCTCGTCGCATCGCCCGTGATCGTGACGAATATGCGTGGTATTTTCAGCGATGTCATTGCCGATCATGTGTTCGGATACATCATCTGTTTCGCCAAGAACTTTCATATCTATCTGCGTCAACAGTTGCGCGGCGAATGGCGGATGCTCGGCCGCGATGCGGGCGAGTTGCCCGGCTACGGCGGACCGGGCGAGGTGCATCCTTCGGATTGCGCCGCCATCACGCTCGGCGATTGCACGCTCGGCATCGTCGGTTTGGGCGGAATTGGCATCGCCGTCGCCGAGCGCGGTATCGCATTCGGCATGCGTGTTCTGAGCGTCGATCCGCGTGCCGAGGACGCGCCGGTCGGGTGTGCGATCTATCGACCCAGCCACCTCGCGGAGATGCTGGGCCAATGCGATTTCGTCGTCATCGCCGCCCCGCATACGCCGGAGACGTTCAAACTCTTCAATCGCGAACGCATTCGGAAAATGAAGAAGAGCGCGTACCTCATCAACGTCGGTCGCGGCGTGATCGTCGATCTCGCGGACCTGACAGCAGCATTGCAAGCGGGCGAGATCGCTGGGGCCGGGTTGGATGTGCTCGAAACGGAGCCGTTGCCTGCGGGGCATCCGATGTGGAACATGGAAAACGTGATCCTGACGCCGCACTGCGCCGCTGCCTCGCCGCGTGTGCCGGAGCGACATCTGGAGACGCTGTTAGCGAATCTGCGGGGATTCGTGAAAGGCGAGAGGTTGCTGAACGTCGTTGACAAACGGATGTGGTGTTAGAGTTTTGCCGCTTGCGGATTAGCACTCGGCGCAACACGCGCGAGCGCTAAACCGCAAGCGGGAGACAGGTCCACGCGGGACGATGCAATCCACATCAGCGCAGCCAGGCTTGCAAACACAGCAACGGCACGAGCACCATCATCAGGATTGGCACGTTCAGAATGACCGACAGCCAAATCTTCCAGCGCCGATTCGGGCTGACTTTTCCTTCACTGGCGGCAATCTGCAACATCAGAAAAAGTGCGTAGGCCTGCAATGGCCAAATGATATAGCCGAACACGGTACTGCGGAAGAGTTTGTCGGCCAAATCGTTGATCGGCTGCCTGTCCTCGTGCTCAGCCTGGAGGTCCTCCGCGATTTCAGCTGAAGCGAAGGCATGTGCGTCGGGCTCGCGGGCGTCCGATTCCTGTTCGGCTTGAGCTTCACGAATCTGCGTGAGCAGCAATTCCGCGCGTTCAAAATGATGCGGCGCAACCTGCAGTTTGATGCCGCCGATCGCATTGGCAAGCATCCAGCCTATGCCTACGGTTGCTTCATCAAGCAAAATGGAGGGAATGCCTTCATCGTCGAGGAAATTCCTGGCGACGACAGCCGCAACCGTGTCGTGAAAAGTCGCGACAGTGATCCAAGTCTCGGACATCATGTGCAGTCCTTGAAAGGAAGTAGGTTCGTGGGCTTTCGACGGAAGCGAGATTATATTTCGCGCCGGCAGATTTGAGAAATGTTCTCGACCAACGTCAGAGCCGAAAGCATGAGCGACGGTGTATTTTATCCGGCTCTGATGTGCGTTACTTACTCAGCGTGAAAACCACAGCTTTGGGGTCTGTCTGTGAGGGCATAATGTTGATGAACAGATCGCGATTTTGCACAAAAACAGGGAACTCACGCAGGTAGACACGCTGCGGATTGTTGGCGTCGTAGACGGTGTAATATCGCGTACCGGATGGGACGCTCGTGTCAAAAGCCATTCCGTCGATTTTCTTCATCGCCATACTTGGTCCCGACCGTTGAACGCCGTTGACAACTGTATAGCCTTTTACGAGAAGATTGTAATCGGTCCGATTCCGGAAGCCAACCGCCACGGTCGATGGCCCTTGCGCCCGCGCATCGGCAGCGGGCCACGCGATCGCGCAACATATTGCCAACATTATGGTTATTGCAAGTCTCATGGCTAAACACCTGGGGCGAGGCTGCGGATTTTCGCTGTTTCTACCAAAATAACGCCTGGTTTGCCAAAACCTTGCGCCGGACAGTGATTTTTTTTTTCCGCGCGTGTATCATACCTTCCTATGCGGCATCCGGCGAGAGGAATTTGCACCCAATTCCGCGGAAAGTCGTAATTTTCCCGTTATTTCTTCAGGAATGGATTGCAAACGAAACATTCGAGGTAAACAATGAGCATATTCCGTGAGTGGGGAATCGAGCCAATCATCAATGTCTCCGGGTCGGTGACTCGCCTGGGCGGAGCACCGATGCCACGGGCGGTGCTCGACGCATTCTGCGCCGCAGCCAGCGACTCGGTGCCGCTCGATCAGCTGCAAGCAGCGGCGTCCCGCGTCATCGCCGAGGCGACGGGTGCCGAGGCGGGTATCGTCACGAACGGCGCCGCCGCGGGATTGATGCTTGGCGCAGCGGCGATTCTCACGCGGTGCGACATCGGCCGGATGGAGCAGCTGCCATTCACCGAAACGATGCCGCACGAATTCGTCGTCGCTCGCGAGCATCGCAACGGCTACGATCACGCCGTGCGCGCGGCCGGCGTGCGGTTTGTCGAGGTCGGCTTTCACGAAATCGTCGCCGGCGCGGGTGTCCGCCGAGCCGAGGCATGGGAGTTCGAAACCGCATTCGGCCCCAAAACCGCGGGCGTGCTGCACGTGTACGACGTAAACGCCGCCCCGCCGTTGGCCGAGCTTGTCAAGCGTGCTCATGCCCGCAACTTGCCGGTGTTGGTCGACGCTGCCGGAGAGTTGCCGCCTCGCTCGAATCTGCGCGATATCATCGCCACGGGCGCCGACCTCGTCGTCTACAGCGGCGGCAAGGCGATCCGTGGGCCGCAATCGACGGGTATCCTGTGTGGCCGGCGCGACCTCATCGGTTCTGCCCTGCTACAGATGCTTGACATGGACGATCACTTTGAACTCTGGGATCCGCCCGCCGACCTGATCGACAAATCGAAACTGGCCGGCATCCCGCGCCACGGCATCGGGCGGGCGCTCAAAGTATCCAAGGAACAAATCGCAGCGTTATTGACCGCGCTCAAGCTATTCACGAGCGGCATCTACGATCGCGAGTTAGCCGACATGGAACGGATGCTCAAGGAAATCGCTGCCTCCCTCACCAATGCACCGGTGCGTTGTCAGTTGTTGCCAAGCGATGGACAAACCTATCCAATGCTGGAGATCACGTTGACCAGCGGCAAGAACGCCTTCGACGTATGCCGATCGCTACGGCAGGGCAAACCCTCGGTACAAGTCGGGCACATGAAGTTGGCACAGGGCACGCTCATCATCAACCCGCTACACCTGAATGCGGAACGCACCGCGATGCTGATCGGGCGGCTGACTGCGGAGTGTTAGACCTCCCTGTTTTCCGCTTACGGCTAAGCGCTCGCACGCAATCATCCGAGCGCTAAGCCGCAAGCGGAGGATGCGATCACGCCACGATCTGCTCGATCACATGCCCGTGCACGTCGGTCAGGCGGCGATCGATGCCGTTGTGGCGATACGTTAGCCGGGTATGGTCGATGCCGAGCAGGTGCAGCATTGTGGCATGCACGTCGTAGCAATACGTCGGATCCTCGGCGGCGCGGAACGACCACTCGTCGCTGGCGCCATACGTCACGCCGCCTTTGATGCCGCCGCCTGCCATCCATGTCGTAAACGTGAACGGATTGTGATCGCGGCCCAGACTGCCCTGGCTGCACGGCATGCGACCGAACTCCGTCGTCCACATCACGATCGTGTCGTCGAGCAAGCCACGGCGCTTCAGATCCTTGATGAGTGCCGCCGTCGGCCGATCCATGCTGGTGCCCATGTCGCCGTGGTCGCGCTGGAGCTGCTCGTGCGAATCCCAGTTACGGCGAGGGAAGCCGTTGTCCGCACCCGACCAGATTTGCACAAAGCGCACGCCACGTTCGAGCAATCGCCGAGCGATCAGGCAGTTGCGGCCAAACTCGGCAGTGATCGGTTCGTCGAGGCCGTACAGCCGTTGCGTCTCGCGCGTCTCACGGGCGATGTCGAGCACTTCCGGCGCGCTGAGTTGCAGGCGTGCCGCGAGTTCGTAGGTCTGAATGCGGCCTTCGAGCCGGGTGTCGCCAGGGCGGGTTTCGCTGTGTCGGCGATTCATTTCTTGTAGGAGTTGCAGGCCGTCACGCTCGCTTTGGGGTGTGATGTAGTTGTTGGGACCGGGGAAGAGGTCGAAGATCGGGTTGCGGTCGCTGGGCCGAATCGTCGTGCCCTGATGGCTGGCGGGCAAGAACGCGGCACTCCAGTTGGCGGGGCCGTTCGGGGCATAGCCGCGTGAGTCGGGGATGACGACGAAGGCGGGGAGGTTATCGGTAATGCTGCCCAGGCCGTAGTTGATCCACGCCCCCATGGCGGGAAAGCCGGGCAGGACGAAGCCGGTGTTCTGCATGAACGTTGCCGGACCGTGCACGTTGGAGCGTGCCACCATCGACGGGATGAAGGCGATGTCGTCGACGCAGCTTGCGATGTGAGGTAGCAGATCGCTGATCCACTTGCCCGATTGCCCATGTTGCCGCCAACGCCACGGCGACGCCATCACATGGCCCGGGTTGGACTGGAAAAGCTCGACGCGCCCGCCGGGGTCGAACGCCTGACCGTTACGTTGAATGAGCATCGGCTTATAGTCAAACGTATCGCACTGGCTGGCCGCGCCGGACATGAAGAGCTGCACGACGCGCTTCGCTTTTGCGCGATGATGCACGCCGCCGTGTTCTTGTGCCAGCGACGCATCGCCATTCAGCAACGACGCCAGGGCAATCCCGCCTAGGCCGCCGCCGGATTGCCAGAGGAATTCGCGACGAGAGAGAGGTGGGGGCATTGGAATCCCTTTCATACACGAATTCGCAGCCGGCCTTTTTGATACACGGCGAAGCCAGCACCAATTTCGGCACCGTGTCGATCCAGGACATCTTTCATAATCTAGAGCTTCGTCGCCCGCGGCGCTGATTCAAGCCGGAACAACAACACACCTGAGTGCTCTTGGCCGGAATGGTAGACTAATTCGCCGAAATCTTTATCCATCGTGATGACAAGGCGACCTTCTTGAACGGCCCAGGCAAGGATATCGGAATCGTCCATTCGCGGATCACGGTAACGAACGGCTGCGACGTCATGCCCGCTTTCGCGCAGCCATTCAACGATCGCATCTCCGGCGCTGACATCGACGAGCACCTTCAAAATCGTCATTGTGCACCGACGAAGTAGACACGTTCATCACCAACCATCTGAGCCGCATACAAGAGGCAGGCCGAGATGTCCGCCTTCTCCAAATCGGGATAATCAGCAAGAATATCCTCGACAGGCACGTCGCTTCCGAGTGCCGTCAAGACGTGCTCCACACTGATGCGCATGCCGCGAATCGTCGGCTTGCCGGCCAATACGGCGGGATTCATGGTGATGCGTTCGATGAGTGGTTCCACCTTTGTGCTCCTTCAGGTTTCTTTCTATCATACTCGCGACTCTCGATGATCGCTATCGGAACTTCATCAGCGCATGTTGTGCTTCTTCAACAGCAAGATCCAGTCAGGATACACGCGCGCTTCTTGGCAACGATTCAACTCCAGCAAATCGCTTGCGAACGCCGCCACCTTCGGATTGGTGTCACGCGATAGTTCCTCGAGCACGGCGACGGAATCTGCGTCCAGCGATTGCGCAAGCTGCAATAATGTCCGATCGCCCTGGTCCCAGCCCATGCGAAATCGGACGCGATCCCACCATGTAAAGCGTGGAAACGTCGCCCAATCGATATCGAATGCTTCGACAACGATGCCTCGCCAATAGGATGTCGGCCGATCGTCGAAAAACGCTTCGCCGCGCAGCTTGCCTCGCACGCAATGCGTCGGCTCGAACCAGCAGGCGAGCGTGAGCAACACCGTGGTAAGAAGCCCGATCAGGATCGTGCGACGCTTCTTCATTTCCCGACCGCCACAAACGGTTTGATCTTCTCCAGCGTCTTCGGCCCGATGCCTGACACTCGACGCAACTCATCGACATTCTTGAACGCTGCCTTCGCTCGTTCGTCGAGGATGCGTTGCGAGAGCTTAGGGCCGATGCCGGGCAGCTTTTGTAGATCGGCCTGGCTGGCGAAATTGACGTCGATCGATTCGCTCGGCTGCTTGCCTTTGCCGGTCGGTTTTGTCGGTTCGATCGGCATCGCTTCACTTTCGTCATCGAACGCTACGAAGCTTTCGCGAGGCACGACGAACAGGTACGGCCGCAATCGTTCGAGCGTCTTTGAACCGATGCCAGAAACCTGGCGAAGATCATCGATGCTGCGAAACGCGCCGACCCGTTGGCGATGCTCGACGACGCGCTGCGACAACGTATCACCCAGGCCAGGCAAGAGGCGAAGTTCCGCTTTGGTCGCGCGATTGAGATCGAGCATCGGGCCGAGTTTGTCGGTGTGCGTGACTGGAGCCGGGTCGGCATTCGCGCCGCCGAGCGACCAGCGGCCCAGCAGAAAGAACAGAGACGCCAGCACGATGGCCCCGACCGCCAGCTGCACCGCGGGCGACCACGTCAACAGGATTGTCGGCGTCGCGCTCGGCTTGGTCGGTGTTGTGGTTGGGGTGTCCATCATTGGGTCCACTTCCGTGGTGATTGAGAAAACCGTAACACGGTCAAACTGCGAATGCCATCAAAAAAGAAAAAGAATTCGATTCTCCGCTTGCGGCTTAGCGCTCGCAAAGTCCCTGCCGTTTCGGAACGCACGTAGCGGGCGCTAAACGGGGGGAGGCGGCGGTTCGATGCCGAAGTCGCGGATCGTGAAGATCGGCAGAAACGCGTACTTCCCAAGTGCCTCACGCGCACCTTCGAGACGATCGACGATGCAGACGGCCGCGACAACGATCGCCCCGACCTTCTCGATCTCCGCGATCGCTTGCAACATCGAACCGCCCGTGGTCAGCACGTCATCGAGGACGGCGACGCGCATGCCGGGCTTGAGCACGCCTTCGACTCGCTCCTGACTGCCATGCGATTTCGCCTGCTTGCGGACGAAGAAACCTTCAAGCGGCTTGCCCTGCATCGCGAAGCGTTGGGCCAGCACCGCAGCCAATGAGATCGCACCGACTTCGAGTCCGCCGGCGGCGTCGATGCTGAGGTCCTTCGTCATGTCCCACATCGCATCGCTGAGCAGGTTGACGACTTCGCTGTTGAAGATCGCCTTCTTGCTGTTGACGTAGTAGCTGCTTTTCTTGCCCGATGCGAGCGTGAAATCGCCGAAAGAGAACGCGCGGGTTTTGAAGGCATCGAGAAGTTTTGGGTAGGGGGTTGGCATGGCAGGTTTCCTGTCGGTATCGATTTCATTTAGCGCCGCGTTGGATACGTTGAGCGCTAAGCCGCAAGCGGCAAATGCGAGAAGCTTAGTTACCTATCTTATGTAACTACATAGTCCAATTCTGAAAGTTCGCCGCACAACCTGCAAAATCGTGATGTTCCTACCATTGTTGCGTCGATAATGACGATGGTGAATTGATGCGCAAATCCTATTTCTGGGAGCGTTACGCATGAGCGAGCGAGCGAATAACGATAATCGGCAACAGTCCTATGTTACGTGGACCGCGTTCGTCATGGGCGTGCCGATGGGTCTTGGCGCATTGTATTTCATCCAAAATGGCCCGTGGCAAAACGAGATCGTGCAGCGCTATGTTGCCCATCTTGCCGAGCAGGTCGTCGTCGTGCTGTTCTTCTGCTGTCTCGGCGCCTTCGCGGCAAAGTTGTTCGGCGCAATGCGCGAACAGTATGCCCAATCACAATCGCTGCTTCCCGAATGGAGCGGCAAACCAATCCCCATCGGCCAGGTCAAGCAGCTTCAGCAAGCACTTGAACTGCAAGGCACTCACGCCGGCCGATCGCTGATCGGGCGACGTGTCACGAACGTCCTCAGCTACGTATCCAATCGCAGCTCGACGCATGGCCTCGACGATCAGATGCGCACCCTGGCTGATAACGACGCCATGGCCCTCGACGGCAGCTACGCTCTCACGCGCTTTCTCATCTGGGCGATGCCGATCCTCGGTTTCCTCGGCACAGTTCTTGGCATCACCGAGGCGATCGGCGGCATCGATCCGGAGAAGATGGCGAACGACACAAGCTCCATCACCAACGGTCTGACGAAAGCGTTCGACGCAACCGCACTCGCCCTATCCGTCACGCTGGTGGCGATGTTCTTCAGCTATCTCGTCGAAAAAATGGAGCAGAACCAGCTTGAGCGCGTCGATCACTATGTCGATGCCGAGTTGGCCCATCGCTTCCTCCGCACTGCCAGCGACCTCTCCGATTCGAGCGCGCTGGCTGTCACCGCGCAAGAGCTAATCGAGAAGCAGGCGACGATATGGGCCGCCAGCATGGAGAAAGCCGAAGAACGCTGGCAGGAACTGACATCGCCGAACAGCGAGGAAAAGTGGGCCTTGGCGATGCAACAGGCGCTCGAAGGCTCCCTGATCCGCTATGCCCAGCGCGTCATGGATCTCGAAAAGAAACTGCTCGAACGGCACAACGGCCTGCTCGAAGGATTGGCCCGACTCACGAGCGTAATGAAGGAAGGCAGCCGCGATCATCAGGTTGCCTTGGCGCGTCTCACGGATGCCATCGGTTTGTCGGTCGAGATGATGTCGAAAGTGCAGTCGAACGAAGGGCAGTTGATTCGTTTGCAAGAAACGCTGTCGCAAAACCTCAACGTCCTCGCCAGTTCGCAGGTATTCGAACAAGCAGTGACGAGCCTGACCGGTGCCATCCATTTGTTGACGACGCGCGTCAGCACGAGTGCGCCGCAGCCACAGATTCGTCTTACCTCCCATTCGCGTGAAGCGGCGATGCGGGCTGATTTCCAAGTGTATAGGTAGTCGAACTCCCAAGGCAACGGCATGAGACGACCGCGAAGCAAACTACAGGTCTCGACGTTCCCGTTTCTCGCAGTCCTTCTCTGCGCGATGGGATCGCTCTTGCTGTTGCTCTTTATCATGGATCGCCGAGCCAAGATCGCGGCTCAACATCACGCAGCCGAACTGCTTTCCAAAAAAGAAAAACGCTCGACAGCCGACGAAGACGCCCGCAAAGCGGAATGGGAACAAGCCAAGGAAAAACTGCGTCGCAGCCTGATGACCGAGCACGCGAAACTCGCCGAGCGGACCGAAGCCGAACGCCGAAAGATTGCGCAGTCGGGGCAAACGCTCGAAGTCATCCGAGCGCAACATATCGAAGCAGAAGCCAAAATCGCTGCCGAATCCGCAAAAATCGGCGAACTGCGACTGGCGATCGAAAGCCAGCGCTCGGGCATAACGAAGTCCACCAACAAGGCGACGGCCACCAATACCGAGTTGCTCGAAGCCGCCAAGGAATTGGCCGATCTCGAAGTCACGCTGCGTCAACTTCGCGCGCTCAAAACAGAAGAACAAGCAGTCTACTCGCTCATTCCCTATCGAGGTAGACAGGGCGAATTCCGCAAGCCGATCTACGTCGAATGCGTCGCCAGCGGCGTCATATTTCAACCCGATGGTCATGAACGCCTTGACTTCGGTTTCACGATGGAATCCATTCGCGAGGCCATCGAAACACGGGCCGGCAAACTCGTGCCCCAACCTGTCGAGAAAGACAAGGGCCGAGCGGAATTGAAAGAAAAGACCGGCCCATACGTGTTATTTCTGGTGCGCCCCGATGGTATCACGAGCTACTACAAAGCCCAAGCAGTGTTGCGTGGCTACCAAATCGACTTTGGCTATGAGTTAATCGACGCCGAGTGGACCTTCGATTTCGCGAAGGGACGCCCACAATCCCCGCCGGGCGTTGCGATGAAGCCGCGCGAACAGATCCACCCACGAACGCCAGGCACGCTCCCGCCGCCAAGTGGGTCCACCATCGCCGGCAGCAGCCCGCTCGGCGCGGGTGGTTCGCTAGCATCGATTGCCGCCGGCATCGAGACCCCGAATCCGACATTTGGCGTCAGGTCGCCCGTTTCTTCAGTTTCGCCTTTGGCACCGAGTCTGCCAAACGGCCAAGGTCCTGCGTATCCAAGAGTCGATACGGGCATCCCAGTGCAGCGTCCGTCGTTTGTGCCGGTTGGTAAGATGCCGTCCACCGAGGCCTCCTTCGGGCAGCCGATTGCGTCGAACAATCCCGATCGCCCGCTGTTGCCGATCAAACCGCCGGAATCCGGCAATGGTGGCAGCACGTCGCCGAATCCGCCGAGCAAGAACGGCTCGCCCCTCGATCGGTCTGCGCCAGAATTCGGCGGCGCCGAGCCGAAAGAAAAGCCCGCGCCGGTGCCGCCGCTGGGTCGAATCATCGGCGACAAGGATTTCGTGATCACGCTCGATAGCTATGCCGAACACATCACCGTCTTCCCAGGCGGCACGCAGTTTCGTTGGAAAAACGCAGACGACACCGCGACCGATACGGCACTGCTCAAGCACGTCGCCAACCTGATCGCGCGACGCCAGGCCTCGGTACGCCCCGACGAGCCGCCGTATCGTCCCGTCATCCGCTTCCAGGTTTCCACCGAAGGCGTGCAGACTTTCCTGCGTGCCTACCCAATCCTGGAACCGCTGCGCGTGCCGATGACGAAAGAGAATGTGCAGGATTAACAGCCCGTTTAGCCGCTCGCCTTTGGCGAGCGCGACATGTAGCGATCGCAATTCGCGCTCGCCAGTGGCGAGCGGCTAAACGGCTAATCGTTGAATCCCAAGGTCAATAATTCTATGCTACGCCGCAGACGACCCGCGAAAAACGAAGCGATTCACTTCAGCTTCGATGCGTTTCTCGACCTCGTGACCAATGTCGTGGGCATCATCATTCGGCTCATTCTGGTCGCCTGGGTCGGCGCTCGTTCGTACCATGCGTCGATGCAATATATCGAAAACGAACCGGCGCCGATCAGCAAGGCCGTCGATCCGCCGAAAATCACCGACGATCCGCTGCACGCTCGCCTGGTGTTCGCGCAACGCGATCTCGACAACGTGAAGACGCGTTTACTCACGCAACTCAAAGACATCCAAGCCGAGGAGGACACCCAGGCATCAACCGCATCGCAGTTGACCTCGCTCCTTCGACAGCGTGGAGATTTGGAAAAGGAGCGTGACGACCTCATCGCCAAGAACGCCGCCGACGGCACGCAGGTTAGTCAGGTCGGCGTTTCGATCGACGATGTTCAGAAGCGAACCAAGTCATTGCTGAGCGAAATCAAGACGATCCAAGCGGGACCGGCGAAGATCAAGTCGCTGAAATATCATGCGCCGGTGAGCCGAACGGTGCATAGCGACGAAGTCTTCTTCGAATGCCGTGGCGGTAAAGTCAGCTACATCGACCTGCCGGCGTTAATGCGTGAGGTGAAATCGACAACGGACGACATCGTGCAGGAATTGAAAACCACGTACCGCGTCGCGCGCACGACATCGCCGATTGGCCCGTATCGTCTCCGCTATGTCTACGAGCGCGAACGCACCGCGCTCGATGTCGGCGATCCCGCCCCTAACGGCTTCCGCTACGGTCTATCCGAATGGGTCGTCGAGCCGATGCACGCCGAGCGAGGCGAGACGCTGCCGCAGGCTCTTGCGGAGAAATCGAGATTCCGCAGTTTGGTGGACTCGCTCGATGGCAACATCACCGTGGTCACGTTCTGGGTTTATCCCGACAGCTTCGAGGTCTTCCGTGCTCTGCGCGACCATTTGTACGAGCGCAACGTCGATGTCGCGGGCCGTCCGCTCCCGCCGGGTGCGCCGATTGCCGCGTCCCGTAACGGTTCGGCCTCGCGCGGGCAGTGATTCGTTTGATGTCAGAGCCACGCACGAAGTAAGTGGTTGGAGCTTGCAAATCGCGGCGTGCTCTAACCACTTACTTCGTGCGTATCTCTGAAATCATTAATGATCACGATGAACCGCCTGCTCGGCCAGCAACGCCAGGATCGCGCGTTCGGGCGATTCGGGCAGACACTCCAATTTCGCACAGGCGGCGGCGGCGTGCGATTCGGCTTCACGGCGAGCGAAGTCGAGCGCGCCGGCGGAACGCAGTTCGGGCAGCAACGCCTCGCGTTTGTGGTTGCCTGCGGCGGTCAGGATCGAACGCACGCGGTCGCGCTGTTCTTTCGGCGCGTTCTCCAACAGCCAAATCAACGGCAACGTCAGCTTTTGCTGTTCCAGGTCAGTGCCCAGCGATTTCCCGGCCTTGGCCTCCACGCCTTCGATGTCAAGTAAATCATCGGCAATCTGAAACGCCAGGCCGAGCGATTGGCCATACGCCGTCAGATTCGCGATGACATCGTCTGGCATGCCGGCGTACATCGCGCCGAGTTTGCAGCAGCACGCCGTCAACTCCGCCGTCTTCGCGTCGATGATGTCGTAGTATTCATCCTCACTCAGGTCGAGTCGGCCACGGCAGGTGATCTGATGCAGTTCGCCTTCACAAAGCCGATTCGTGGCCGCGCCGATGATTCGGCACGCGCGCACGTCATCCAGCGTGGCTGAAAGATGAAAGGCCTGGGTGAAGAGATAATCGCCCAGCAGGATGCTCGCCTGGTTGCCCCAAAGCGAGTTGACGGTGGGCACATGTCGGCGGATGCTGGCGGAATCGAGCACGTCGTCGTGGACGAGCGTCGCGGTATGGATCATCTCGACGACGGCGCCGAGCGTATGGTGCGCCGATTCGACGCCGCCGCATGCACGGGCCGTCAGCAGCAATAGCGCTGGGCGAAGGCGTTTGCCCTTGTAATGGCCGAGATGGGCGATGAGCTGATCGACGCCGGGACGGGATGATTCGAGTGCGTCGTGCAGGATTCGTTCGACGGCAACGAGATCGCGAGCGATCGGCGTGAATAGCTGCGTGGCCATTATGCGATTCGCGGGTGGAGCAGTGAGAAGACTCATGGCAATGCCTCGAGCGGCGGAACCGTTCACAAGGCTTGCCCGCCTCTTCCGCGAAGGGGGACTCCTTTCACTTACGAACCGCAGAAGCCGTCGAGACATAACCCATCGGCGGGCAAATTCATATCGCTCGCCAGTTACGGCGGGATCACCAAAAACCTGCCATCAATGGCGGGCTATATGGGAACTATTGAACTTTCAAATCTATCTGAATTTTAGAAAGGTTGGAAAGTGCTGTCAATCGGCTCTCGTGAAGTGTCCGCTCTTGCCGCCGAGTTTTTCTTCCAAACGAATCGCTTCAATCGTCATAGCCCGATCCACCGCTTTGCACATGTCGTACACGGTCAAGGCGGCGACGCTGGCGGCGGTCAGCGCTTCCATCTCCACGCCGGTGCGGCCGAAGACGCGCACCGTCGCCTCGATGCGCAGGATGGCGTCGCCGTCGAAACGGAAATCAATCTTCGCGGACGTGATCGGCAGCGGGTGGCAGAGCGGGATTAGTTCACCTGTGCGTTTCGCGGCCATGATACCCGCGAGGCGCGCGACTTCAAGCACATTGCCTTTAGCGTGACCACGGTCGCGGATGAGCGTTAAGGTCGCCGGCTGCATGCGCACCAACGCGCTGGCGCGGGCTTCGCGCAACGTCTCCGGCTTGGCGCTGGTGTCCACCATACGGCTCGCGCCGGTTTCATCGAAGTGGGTAAGCTCGGACATGGAAACCAATCGAAAGTAACAGGTTGGTGGCGAAATCGGCGAACAAGCAACGCGATATTTGCTTACGGAAAGAAGCCCATGCCGCCCTTCTTCTCGCCGAATCGACCTAGCTCCTGCAGGGATTGCGAGGTAATCGTCAGCGTCGCGGAAGCGTTGGATCCTTGAACCTGGAAGGCCGTGGAGTTCAGATCCTGAATGATGCCCTTTGGGAACTCCGCCTGGCCAGGCATCATTCCGCCTGCGTTCTGCATAATAGCAAGAAAGCCGCGCAGTTGATTGAAGCCGTCATCAAGGCCGTCTTTCATCTTCGCGGCATCGCCTGCATCTTTGCAGGTGAGCGAGGCGGCGATTTTAAGGTCCTGCTTGTTCGTAGCTTCAAATGAGATCACGACGCCTTTGCAACCATCGACCGCGGGCACGGCGGCCTCCATTTTTTTCGAGGCTTTGCCGAATTGTTGTAGCGACTGCTTCATGTTTTTGCGCATATCGGCGTCAAATATCACAGCGACCCAGACGAGCGAACCACTCGCGGATTTGCCAAGATCAATGGCGGCGTTTTGCTGCACGCCCTTCTTGCCGCGATCGAGAATGCGGATGAATTCGGCCTCTGGCTGATCGGCGAAGACGACGATGTCCGCGGCGGGGAAGGCCACGAACCGGGGCAGTATTCCTCCACCGCCTGCCTGCTTATAGACATTGGCATGACCGCCGATGGTAAGTGGCGCGCCCATGCCAGGCGATTTCTTGAATTTTTCGATTTCCGCAGCAGGGGCCTGTATCACGGTTGTTGCCGAATCCTTGGATTTGGCCGTGTTGCTGGAGACGACAAGCTTGTCGGCGTTCTTCATCAGGTCGATCATGGCGTTGTTTTCAGGTTGACCTGGATTCTTGCCTATGCCCTGTTCACGAAACATCTTCTCGAGGGGTTCCATTTTCGTACGCGTTTGCTTGAGATCGGCGTGCATTACCATGTTGGCGTCGGGAGCGACGAAGGCGAGCAATGCCGAATTATTTGAACGCAGAAATCCTGGCCAAACGAACGCACCAACGCCCAGAAGGACGCAGATGAACAGCCCGCCAATGCCGACCAGCGCGATACCGCCGTAGATGAGCATCTTGTTCGCGCCGGCTTTCTTTTTACCTTTCTTCTTCTTTCGGGCGCCACCATCGTCTTCGTCATCGTCGTCGCGATTGCTTTTCTTTTTCTTGCGAGGTTTCTCGTCGTCATCGACCTCGTCAACGTCCACCTCTTCGGCATCGACGTCGTCGTCAACGGCTTTGGCCTTGGATTTCAGGCGAGGCTCCTCCTGGATGCCGGCGGCTTCGTCATTATCCAGTTCGGGAACGAAGCCCTCGTTGCACGCGGGGCATTTGACCTTGCGTCCCGCGGGAGGTCGCTGAGTGGAGCGCAGAACCTTCTCGCAATGGGGGCACGTGAAGCTGATGGTCGCCATGTCGGCACCGTGATTTGAAGTCGGGAATGATTGTCGCCGGTTATCTTAGTTTAGCGAGGAATGGACAGGAGAAATAGGGATCGACCGGAATTAATTATCGGTTCCGACGTTGTCGGATGCTCGGGAGAAGAGGATTGTTTCGCGCATCGGGCGAGGTCAACTCAGATGGTTCCGCACTTCCTTCAACGAACGCGCCGTCGCGATGAATGGGATAAGCAGGTCTGTTTGGAAACGCTCTTCCAGATCGTCCAGCAACGCCATAAGCCGATCGATGACCGAAGGGAGCCTACGGACATCGAAAACCATACAACGCGGAGCCTCGTACTATACTTCACACGGTTGGATTTGTCGCATTGGTGGCACAGACATTCTTGTCTGTGTAAACCGCAAACACAGACAAGAATGTTTGTGCCACCATACAATGGATCGGACAAATCTAGCCGTTCAAAGCATACATTAGATCGAATCTAAATTTACTTCGTCTGCGGTTCCAAGATCACCGTGACGGGCGTCTTCAACGGCGGTATTCGCGCGGTATGGGCCTCAAAGAAGAGGTCGTCGTTGTCCTTCGTGCTCAGGAATGGCACGTCGAGGCATGCTGACTCGAAGTTGACCACGGTAATCACGTCGCCATCGTTGGCGCCGTAGTAGGGCTTTTTCGTCTTATCGAGCGGATCGGGAATGAAAATGCTGCCCGCGAACACCCAGTCGGCGTGAAAGTCTTTCTTCGTTTTGATATTGCGAATCCATTCCTGAGCTGGGACGCGCAACACCTTCCCGTCCTTTTTGTACTCCAGGAATACTTTGACTGCCGTACCTGACGGCGCGACAAGCTTTGGCCTGAACTGCACAGTCTTCCCGGCATCAGCGCCGGCGAGCGTCAAGGCGAGATGCAGATCGCGAACGTCGATGTCGGCTGCCAAAGCGGCCTCATGCTCCTTGGTCCGTTTGCGCGTGAGCAATTGCTCCAATATGCCTTCACGCAAACAAACCTCCGCCTCGACGAGGACTCGCTTTTTCTTGCCCTGAATCTCCAGCGTAATGTTTTTGCCGAGCTTGACCTTCTTGGTCTCCTCGGCAAGCTGCTTCTCTTCTTTCAGTGGGACCGTCGTCGTTGTTGACAACTTATCACCCGGATCGGCACCACAACCGAGTACGGCGGCGATAAAGAACGCTCCCACGCCAAGTGACAGACGATACGGGATCATTGTTAGCTCCCACTTGAATATTGCGACATCTGCCCGCCTCCGACCGGAAGCGAGGTTTTTCCTGGTTATCCACGCTCGTTGATCGGCGTCACCGGCTTCTCCGCAGGCCCGATGAATCGACTGCGCGGGCGAATGATGCGATTGTGCTCCAGTTGTTCTATTACGTGGGCCGACCAACCGGTAATGCGCGATGCCACAAAAAACGGCGTGTACAACGGCACCTCAAGCCCCATCGCATGATACAGCCGACCGGCGGGCCAATCAAGGTTCGGGTACAGTTTCTTCTCGGCCTCCATCACCTTTTCGATAGTCTCCGCCGCGATCTCCCACTGCTGTGTGCCTGCACGCTCGGAAGCCTGTTTCGCGTATTCCTTCAAAATTCGCGCACGCACATCGCCGGCCTTGTAAACGCGATGCCCGAAGCCCATGACCTTTGCCTTGCTCGCCAATGCCGAGCGAATCCACGCCTCGGCCATGTCCGGTCCGCCCGTCGCCAGAAGCAGGTCCATCACTTTCTCATTCGCCCCACCATGCAGCGGGCCTTTGAGCGCTCCGATCGCCGCCGTGACGCTCGAATGCAGGTCCGACTCCGTCGAGCAGACGACGCGCGCGGTAAACGTCGAAGCGTTGAACTCGTGCTCGGCATAGAGGATCAGCGAAACGTCAAACGCCTTCGTGTCGAACGCATCCGGGGCCGTGCCGCGCAGCATGTACAGCATGTTCGCCGCAAAACCAAGATTCGGCTTCGGCGCGATCACGGGAAGGCCTTTGGTCGCGCGAAACGCCTCCGTGATGATCAGCGGGATCTGAGCGAGTAATCGTTCGGCTTTGCGAAGATTCGCCGCCTTGCTGTTGTCGTGCAGGTCAGCGTCGTAGCTCGCCAGGATACTGACACCCGTTCGCACGACATCCATCGGCACGGCGTTTTTCGGCAACTTGCGAAGTAGCTCGCTCAGAACTTCAGGCAACTTCTGTGCCGATGCGAGCCGAGCGTTGAATTCGCCAAGCTGCGTGCGCGTCGGCAGATCGCCGTGCAGCAAGAGATAGGCAACTTCGTCGAACGTAGAGCGCTCGCACAATTCGCCGACCGGATAGCCGCGATACTGCAGTCCGGTGGCGATGGTCGAGATCGCCGTTTCGCCGGCGATAACGCCTTCAAGCCCGGGGGAGTAGATTTCGGTGGGGGTGGTCATTCGTCAATCCTCAAAATCTCACCAAATGCGAGCAACGCCATACAAATCGAATACTGCATCGATACTGACAATCGGAATGCTGTCAACGAGCGATTGCGAGATCATCATTCGGTCAAACGGATCCCTGTGGTGCGGAGGCAGCGTGGCCTGGAAATCTGCATATTCGATGGTGACTGGCAATATTTCCATTGCGAGATCATAAATCGCTTCTTCGATCCACGCCCGGTAAGGCTTCGACAATTTTAGCTTGCCAAGACCGACCTTGATCGCCAGTTCCCAGACGGTGGCGGCGCTTACGTACCGATCATTATTTGGATCTTGGAGAACTGCCATTGCTGGTACGCTAATCGTTGCCGGTTGTTCAACGGACCACAAGAGCGTATGGGTGTCCATCAATAACTCATGGCAGGTATTCCTCGAAACCCTCTGGTATTTCGTCGAAATCCGGCGCGATGTACAGAATGGAGCCTCGCATGGTGCCAAACTGTGGTGCTCGTCGGTGCTTTCGCTGAGCTGGCTCGGCTGCTCGAATCGTCGCAATCGGCTGGTCATTGCGAGTCACGATGACTTCCTCGCCCGGAGGAAGTTTGTCGAGAATCTCGGTCAGGTGACCGGCAACTTGTTGGATGTCCAGTGTCGTCATAGCTCTGCGTCTCCCTTCAAAACAACTCAGAGATTACCTGCCCGCCCATGTTGATGCCGAGCGTCGCGGATTGCTCGCTGGTGACGCCGACTGCATGCATGATCGACGCCGCCAAGTCCGCCGGTGTGACAGGGCGCAAGCGAGGGCGTTCTGCTCGGGCATCGCTCTCGCCGATGACCTGTCCGCCTCGGACACCGCCGCCGGCGATCAACGCACTGTAGCAATGTTCCCAATGATCACGGCCCGCTTTGTCGTTGATTCTTGGCGTACGGCCAAACTCGCCGATGGCGACGACGAGCGTCGATTGCAGCATGCCGCGTTCTTGCAGGTCCGTGAGCAGTGCCGGCAGCGTCTGATCCAACCACGGGGCCTGGCGGTCTTGCATGAGCTGAAAATTGCGATAGTGATTGTCCCAACCGCCGTCGCCTGCGTCCTCCTCGGCTTCGACGTGATCGCTCCAGTTGACCTGCACGAACGGCACGCCATGCTCGACCAATCGCCGAGCGAGCAAGCACGATTGGCCAAACCGCGTGCGGCCATAGAGATCCGCCAATTCGGGACGTTCACGCGAGAGATCGAACATTCGGCTCGCATCCGGCGATGTCAATAGCGCCAAAGCCTGAGCCCGATAGTCGTCGATCGTGCGTTGACTGCCGGTATCGAGCGAGCGGCCACGCGATAGCATTTGCAACAACTGCTGGCGATTTTGTAAGCGGGCTGGCGAAAGATTGTCCGGTAGTTGCAGGGCGGGAATCTGCGTGCCGCGCTCGGGATCATAGACGAGGCGGAACGGATCGTAGAGGGCGCCGAGCGTGCCTCCACCTTCACCAGCGATCGCGCGTTTGCCCTGATGCAAACGCCCGCCAACGACCATGAACGGCGGCAGCTCCGAGCGGAACCCCTTGGCCCGAGCGACAACGGAGCCGATACACGGCCTGACGCTGCCCGCCGCCGATGCCCCACCCAGATTGACGCTTCCCGTTGAGCTGCCCGTAAGCCCAACCGTGCCGGCGACGCCGTGATCGTTGGACGTGGAATGCAGCGAGCGGATGATCGACAGTCGATCG
This sequence comes from Singulisphaera sp. GP187, assembly GCA_945861245.1. Classification (GTDB taxonomy): domain Bacteria; phylum Planctomycetota; class Planctomycetia; order Gemmatales; family Gemmataceae; genus SIAQ01. Next base: position 33,731 of record CAMAUE010000003.1, on the reverse strand, counting down.
GTCCACTCGGCAATCTGCGGAAAAAGCTCGCCAATGCGCGTGCCGACGACCCGTGTGTTAATCGATGAGAAAGGCCCACGATACTCCGCGGATGCGTTTGGCTTTGGATCCCACGTGTCAAGTTGCGATGGCCCGCCCCAGAGCCAAAGAAAGATGACCGCGCGAGCCGAGCCGGGCGATTGCTCCCCTCGCCCCCCGGGAGAGGGGTTGGGGGTGAGGGAGTTGCTGGCTTTCAAGCGAAGCAATTCCGGCAAAGTCAGCCCAAGCGCAGTCGCTCCGCCAACCTGGAGGAACTCGCGACGACTGAAGCCTTTGCCGATACGTCCTGAAAACAGCATGGAGAGGTCTCCGCGAAACGCGTGTTGGGGGTCTAGTGATTGTACCAGATTTCGCCGACGCGGTCCGTTGGTCGATGCATCGAGCGGCGATATACTTCTCTTGGTCGCACGTTGAGCTATCGCTGGAGTTCCCGCCATGCCGCATGTCGCACGTTTTTTTCTCGCAGTCATTCTCTTGTCCGCAGCGCAGGTTGCGCATGCCCAGCCGATTCCGATCACGACGCCGAAGCAGTTTCTCGGCTTCAACATTGGCGATGACTATCAACTCGCGAATTACAAGCAATACTCGGCCTACCTGACGCAGCTCGCGAAAGAATCCGATCGCTTCAAGCTCACCAAGATCGGCGTCACGGAGGAAGGCCGCGACCAACTCATGGGCATCCTGACCTCGCCGACAAACCACAAGAACCTCGACCGCTATCGCGCGATCGCCGCCAAGCTCGCGCGAGCGGATGGCGTTACGCAGGCCGAGGCCCGCAAGCTCGCGCTCGAAGGCAAAGCGGTGGTTTGGCTCGACGCCGGTCTGCACGCCACCGAAACGCTCTGTGCCCAGATGATGATGGAGACGATCTATCAATTCCTCAGTTCCAACGATACCGAGACCCTCCGCATCCTCGACGATGTCATCATCCTCTGCGTGCACGCTAATCCCGATGGCATGGACCTCGTCGTCGATTGGTACATGAAGGAAAAGGACGAGGCGCGACGTACCTATGCGGGGCTGCCGAGGCTTTATCAGAAGTACGTCGGCCATGACAATAACCGCGATTTTTATGCGAATACGCAGGCGGAAACGAAGAACATGAATCGCGTGCTGTATCGCGAGTGGTATCCACAGATCATGTACAACCACCATCAGTCGAGTCCCGCGGGGACGGTGATGTTCATTCCGCCGTTTCGCGATCCGGTCAATTACAACATCGATCCGCTGGTGACGAACGGCGTCGAGCGCGTCGGTTCCGCCATGATGGAGCGGTTCATTGCCGAGGGCAAGCCAGGTGTGACCTGTCGCTCCGGCGCAAACTTTTCGTCGTGGTACAACGGCGGCCTGCGGACGACGACATACTACCACAACATGATCGGCCTGTTGAGCGAAACGATCGGCCATCCGACGCCGATGTCGGTACCGTTCAAGCCGGCGTTGCTCCTGCCCAAAGGCGATTTCCTTCTGCCAGTGACGCCGCGAAAGTGGCACTTTCGACAGTCCGTCGATTATTCCGTGACGGCGAACAAGGCGGTGCTCGATTACGCCTCGCGCAATCGCGAACACCTGCTGTACAACATTTGGCTCATGGGTAATCGCGCAATCGAAGCAGGCAACACCGACACCTGGACGGTGACGCCGAAAATGGTCGAGGCCGCCAAGGCCGGTGCGCGAGCGACCAAAGGCCTCGCCGGTGCCAAGGAATTCACACGCTACTTCCGCGACCCAGCCAAGCGCGATCCGCGCGGCTACGTCATCCCCACCGCCCAACATGACTTCCTGACCGCGACGAAATTCATCAACACGCTCATCGGCACCGGCGTGACGGTGCATCGCGCGAAGGCCGACTTCGAGATAGCCGGGAAGAAGTATGGCCGGGGTTCGTACATCGTGAAATCGGCCCAGCCGTTTCGCGCGCATGTGCTTGACATGTTCGAGCCACAGGATCATCCCAACGATTTCGCTTTTCCCGGCGCTCCGCCGACGCCGCCCTATGATATGGCCGGCTGGACCCTGGCGTACCAGATGGGCGTGAAGTTTGACCGCATCATCGAGGCGTTCGATGGCCCATTCGAGGCGTTGAGCGGCGAGATTCCACCGCCGCTGGGTAACGTCGTCAATGTCGAGGGGGCAGTCGGCTTCTTCCTCAATACGCGGACCAACGACAGCTTCCTCGCCGTCAACCGCTTGCTCAAAATGGGCGACGAAGTGCGCCGCTTGAACGAACCGTTTGAAGGCAAGGACACGACCTCCGGTCCTGGCCTATTTTACATTCCACGCTCGGAAAACACGATTGCTCGTCTGCAAAAGATCGCGGCGGAACTCGGCACGAGCTTCATCGGCACGTCGGAATTGCCCGGCAGGAAAGCAGTCAAGCTGCAACCGGTGCGCCTTGGTCTCTGGGATCGTGTCGGCGGCTCGATGCCATCGGGATGGACACGCTGGTTGCTGGAGCGTTTCGAGTTCCCGTTCGAGGTCGTGTTCACGCCGGAGTTGGACCAGGGCAACCTCCGCGCGAAGTTCGACGTGCTGATCTTCGTCGATGGCGCGAGCGTGAGCAGCACGGCTCCGGCGCTGCGTGAATTTCTGAACGCCGGCGGCACGGTGCTCGCGATCGGCAGCAGTGCGGCAAACCTCGGCGTTTCGTTCGGCTTGCCAATCGCCGATCATCTCGCCGTCAATGGTGTGCCACCGACCGCCGCGAAATACTACGTGCCTACATCGGTTCTGCGCGTGCGCATCGACAACACCCAGCCGTTGGCGTGGGGCATGCCGGAGGCCGCCGACGTGATGTTCGCGAACAGCCCGACGTTTCGATTGTCCGACAAAGCCGCCTCGAGCGAGGTTCGGCGTGTCGCCTGGTTCGACACGAAGGAACCGTTGCGCAGCGGCTGGGCCTGGGGCCAGGAGCGGCTCGAAGGCGGCGTCGCGGTCTTTGAAACGAACGTCGGCCGCGGGCGATTCGTAATGTACGGCCCACAGATATTGTTCCGCGCGCAACCGCACGGGACGTTCAAGTTATTGTTCAATGGCATCGTTCAAGCGGGCGCGAATAAGTAGATTTGAAATTTGGAATCACGAGTTGTCGCTTGCGGCTTAGCGCTCAGCTAGCGCCTTGCGAGCGCTAAGCCGCAAGCGGCAATTCGTGAAACACCGAGGCACACCCCATGATTCGTCACTTCATTTGCACGTTCATCGTCATCGCTCTCATCGCGCCGCTTGCAAACGCTCAGGACAATCGCCAAGACCCCGCCTGGCTGCTGCCGCATCCCGACGTGCAGGCCGATCCGAAGATTCCGACGCTTGCCGAGGCCGTCGGCCATCGCTGGGGCGCGGAGATATCGAGCCACGCCGAGATCGAGCGCTACGTTCACGCTCTCGCCAAGGCGGCGCCAGATCGATGCCAGCTTGTGCAGTATGGCAAAAGCTATCAGGGTAAGGCGCTCTACAATCTCATCATCACCTCACCGGACAATCTCAAGCAACTCGAATCGCTGCGCAAACAGAACCTCGCACTCAGTGATCCGCGCATTACTTCCGAACCACAAGCGACAGCGATCGCCGACAAGGCGCCGGCCGTCGTCTTCCTCGCGTACTGCGTGCATGGTAACGAGACGTCGCCGTCCGACGCTGCCCTGATGACCGCGTATCACCTGCTCGCCGACAAACGAGCCGAGACGCGCGAGATGCTCGACAAGCTGATCGTCATCATCGATCCGTTGCAAAACCCGGATGGCCGTGACCGCTTCGTCGGCTTTCATCGTGAATTGCGTGGCAACTTCGACCAGGACAACCCGCTCGCCGCCGATCGTATCGAGCGTTGGCCGGGTGGCCGGTCAAACCACTACCTCTTCGACATGAATCGCGATTGGTACTTACAAACGCAGCAAGAATCGGTCGCCCGTGTTGCCGCCTTTCTGCGTTGGAAGCCGCAAATTTTTGTCGATGCCCACGAGATGGGCGCGAACAGTACATTCTTCTTCGATCCCTCGACGGAGCCATACAACCCGCACACGCTCAAGCGGCAAAAGGATTGGCATCTGAAGATCGGCCGCGTGCACGCCGAGCATTTCGATCGCCAGAGATTCGCCTACACCACGCGCGAAATGTTCGATTCGTTCGGCCCGCAGTACGGCTCGACTTGGCCGATCATGCACGGCGCGATCGGCATCCTTTGGGAGCAAGCCGGCGTGCGCGGGCGCGTCATTCGCAAGAACGACGAGACAAAGCTCTACTATCACGATGGCGTCAGGCATCATTACATCAGCGGCCTGGCGACGCTCGAAGCCGCTGCCAAGAATCGTCAACAACTGTTACTCGACTACTATCGCAACAACGCTGATAGCGTCAAGCTCGGCGAAACCGGGCCGATCCGCGCGTTCGTGCTGCTCGAAGGCAAGCGGCCAGCCCGCGCTGCGGCGTTGGCGAACATGCTGCGCAAGAACGGCATTGACGTGCATCGCGTCACGGCGAGCGCGAAGGTCAACGCCGCGGATACGATTAGCGAGAAGGCACAGATACACGACGTGCCGGCCGGCAGCTACCTGGTTCCGCTCAATCAGCCTGCTTCACGCCTCGCATTGACGCTGCTCGAACGCCATCAGGACATGGGCGCCGACTACATCAAACGACAAGAGGAACGCGTTAAGCGCGGCTTGCCGGACGAGATCTACGATTCGACGGCATGGTCGTTGCCGCTCGCATTTGATGTGCCCTGCCTGGCGATCCAGGAGAAGACCGAAATCGCGAGCCGACCGATCACGGACGACACGGTCGAGCGAAAACTCATCGGGGCCGGGAAGCAGGCACGGGTCGGTTACCTCGTCGATGGCGACGACGACAACGTGTTGCCCGCACTCTGCGGCTGGTTGAATGCTGGGTTGCGCGTTCATGTGTTCGCTGAGCCAACGCGCGTCAACGGCGTGAGTTTCCCACGCGGGTCGTTGCTGCTGCGGGTCGCGGAGAACGGGCAAGGCCTGCACGACGCCGTCGATGCCGCCGCGAAGAAGCATGGCATCACGGCGCATTCCGTGAACAATGCGTTCGTCGATGAAGGCGCAAGCCTCGGCGGGCCGAATGTGCACTGGGTCAAGCCGCCGCGGATTCTGTTGATGTTCGATCGCCCGGCTACTTACGCGGTGGGGCATTCGTGGTATCTTTTCGATCAGGTTTGGCGTTATCCCGTGATACGTGTTGCGGGGCGTTCGCTGCCGGCGGTCGATTGGACCAAGTTCGACGTCTGCGTAGTGCCGAACGGAAACTACACCGGCGCCGACGCACCTGGCGAAGACACCGTTCGCCGCCTGAAAGACTGGGTCCACGGCGGCGGGACGTTGGTCCTCGTTGGCGGAGCGGCGAAATGGGCATCCAGCGACAAGGTCAACCTAATCGCCAGCAAGCTCGAAAAACGCAAAGTGAATGGCGAGAAAAATGACGACAAAGACAAGGCCGACGGCGTTCAGTTGCTCGAAGTGCCCGGCGTCTTCCTCAAGGCCACCGTTGACGACGATCACTTCGTCACGTGGGGATCGAGCAAAAACCCCGTGCTTTACTTCAACGGCAACAACATCTTCACACCGTTGAAACAGACCGCGGGAAAAAATCTCGTGACCTTTGCTGACGACAAGAACCCGCTCGTCAGCGGCTACTGCTGGCCGGAAACGCTGAAGGCCCTGCCCGGCAAGCCGTTGGTCTTGTACCAATCGCTCGGGAAAGGACACATCATCGCCTTCGCTGACGACCCGACGTATCGCGCCTATTCGCCGACGCTGCAGCGCTTCTTCTACAACGCGGTGTTCTTCGGCTCGACGCGTTAGTAACACGCCATGTTGACCTCGCGCCGACGAAGGGGGTAACATGGCAACCGACCTCAATGATTGAACAAGAACTCTTTCGTATTCAATAGTGCCCAGACAACATCTTCGTAGGCGGATGCGGTCGCGGTGGGTCGAGCTTCGATATACGCTGTCATTCTGGCCAACTCGTCGACCGTGGGCTGGCGTGAAAACGTGATGATGTAGAGTTCCTTCAGACGCTCCGCATGGGACCGTTTGTCGCCAAGGATATTCTTGACGCGTTGCCCCGCTACCTTCTTCATGAGATCGGCCGAGTTGTACAGCAACAAGCACTGCGCCAGGTTCGTATCCGAACTGCGTTCGCACTCGCATGCGCTGGCGAAGTCAGGCCGGCCGAAAACGCTCAAGAAATACGACTCGAACATATTGTCAGGCAACTGCACTGCCCGTGTGCCGGCGGGCACGCCCTTGAATGCCGGCTTGCTCAACGTCACTTGGTCGATCGCGTCATGCAGCACCTCGGCGTGGAGCCGACGCGGGATGAATCGCGAGAAATTTTGGCGATCGTCAGCGTTGTGCGTGTTAGGAATCGAGTTAAGCCGATAGGTGTTCGACGTACAGATGACCCGCACCAGGCTTTTCATGTCGAATTTTCTGGTCATGAAATGCCTGGCGAGCGCGTCGAGCAGTTCGGGATTCGTGGCGGGATTGGTCACGCGCAGATCGTCTTCGGGTTCAACCAGGCCTCGACTGAAGAAATGCTTCCAATAGCGATTTGCAAGCGTAGCCGCGAAGAACGGGTTGTCTTTCTCGACCATCCAGTCAACGAGTTTCTGGCGTGGATCTTCGTCCGCGGCGAGAATCACGTCTTTGCCGCCCAGCCCACGCGGCTTGATCGATTGCTTGGTTTTCGGATTGGCCGCCTCGGCTTTGCCCGGCTTAATCATGACCATGAAGGCATCGCCCGGGTCGCCCTTCTTTTTGCCCTTCTTCGCTTCCTTGATTGCGACACGCGAGAAGAAAGCTGCCAGGCCCCAATAATCGTCCGTGTTCCATTTCTCGAACGGATGGTGATGGCACTTCGCGCAGCCGATGCGCTGACCGAGGAAAAGCTGCGCCATGTCTTCGAGTTGCGAAGGTGCGTCCTTGACCTCGCGATACCACTGCACCGGCGGTGTCTTGACTTCCTCGCCCGTTGCCGTCAGCACTTGGCGAACGAATTGATCGTAGGGCAGGTTCTTTTCCAGGCACTCGCGAATCCAGGCGTGGAAGGAGAAGGTCGGCTGCGGCGCGTCGTTGATCGTCTTCCGGCGATTGCGAAGGATCGAACTCCACTTGGCCGCGAAATAGTCGGCATAGTCCTTACTTTCCAGAAGTAAATCAACCAGCTTGGCGTGCCGTTCGGGATCTTTGTTGGCGAGAAAATCCTCGGTCTCTTTCTGCGTCGGCAGTCGGCCGGCGATGTCAATCGTCACGCGGCGCAGAAACGTCCCGTCGTCCACCAATTCTGATGGCGGAAGCCCGAGCGTCTTTAGTTGCTTGAAGACCAATTCGTCAACGAAATTGTTGGCCTTGGGCAGCTTGGCAACCGTCTCACCAAGAGGCACAACGGCGCGGAAGGTATCGACGTGGGCCTGAAACCTCGCCATTACCGCGACAACGCCGGGCGTATTGCCAGTCCGTACGAGTCCCGTGTCGGTGGGCTCAGCGATATCCTTCTCGTTGGTTTCGAACTGGGTCATGCGTGTGACGTCGAGCGTGCTGCCATCGCTCAAATGAGCGATGACGGCGAGTTGCTGGGAGGATCGCCGATCCATGATTCGTTCGCGAGGCATGACCTCGATGCGGGTGACGACGGGATCGTTCGCATGGCCGTACGGCGTGCCCTGCTCGATCCAGCGGCGGATCAGGCGATAGTACGGCGAATCCGCCGCGAACTTTTTGCCGCCGCCGTGCGCCATGGCGCCCGTCGCTTTCGTTAGCAACATGCTGTGGTCCGGCGCGGTCGTCACGATGCGTCGGCCGCCGCGTGCTTCTTTGACGAGGTATTCGTAGTCCTCTTCGGGTTCAAAACCGAGTAGCGAGAGCTTGAAGTTATTCTGCCCCGATGCTTTGCCATGGCATCCGCCAGAGTTACAGGCGAACTTTGTGAGGATGGGCACGATCTGATTGGCAAAATTGACAGTCGGCTCGTTAACGAGATTGGCGACTTCGACGTCGATCTTTACCGGCGCCGCCCCTTTCGCGGTGATCGTGATGGTGGCCTTACCTTCGGTGAGCGGCGTGACCAATCCGGTCTTATCGATGGCGACAATATTTTCCGGCTGGGCATCGTAGCCGACGGCCCCGGTCAGATCACGCGGAAGTTTGTTGGCGATGTCGCCCGTGACGACAAGCTGTCGCCAAGCGTCGCGGCCGCTCAGCGTGAACCGAGTTGGCATGGCGGAGATGCGCTGCGGCGTCACGACATCGCCCCCGGCAACCGGGCGGACGTTCCACCCCGTTGTCGAAAAAACCATAACGGCAATTAGAATGGCTCGCAGGTTCATTGATGCCTCATGGAAACTGCTGAAGTAGCGGTATGATTTTTTGGTCAACAAACTGGCGGCGGGAGGTATTCAAGTGGGGCGAAGGATAGTGCAAATTTGGCCTATCGAATTTCACCGTCTGGCCGTGAGCAACGATTCCAGGTCCCACGGGCAACTTTGCGGAAAACTATCCAACGGCAACTCCGTCTCGGCCGCTGCCTCTTCTCGCGCACGATCGTAGGTCTTCGCGAGTATCGCTTCTGCGTGATTATGTAGCGTCCCACTATCAAGCATATCTTCCAGCATTCGGCGCTGTTCCATAATCGTCGCCTTCCATGATCCGGAACGGTGATTCGGTTGGCATTCCCATTTCAGAAGATGCTGCAGAAGAACCAGCCGATTCTTAACTTCACGGCGATCGCGTTTGGCCATGTCTGCAAGGTACTCGCTCAGGTTCGTGAAGTCCATTTCCGCGAAACAACCTTCCGCTGCTAAAGCCCACATGGTTTCCAACCAGGCTGTTTCGTCTTGCTCGTATAGCAGCCGCAAAGGCACCAGTTCGGTGGTGGTCATGTTCGTGTGAGTCTCGTCGCCCGAACCAATTCACGCTCGGCTAAGGGAAGCGCGTATTAAGTCGGCGTCATCATCATCCGTCAGCACAGTTTCCAGGTCCCACGGGCAACTCGATGGAAAGGTGTCGCGAGGTAACTCCGTCTCGGCAGCGGCCTGTTTGCGTGCTTCGGAATACGCATAACCAAGCACAATGGTTGCATGGTTGTGGAGCGTTTCGCTATCGAGAATTTTTTGAAGGTCCGATCGCTGGGTTAAGATCGTACTACGCCAAGTGCCAGTGCGATGATCTGCTTGGTACTCCCACTTCAGAAGGTGGGCGAGCAGTAGCCGAAGCCGACTGAACACTTCGCGGCGATCACGTTTTGCCATGTCGGCTAGGTACTCACGCAGGTTGGCGAAGTCCATTTCCGCGAGACGACCTTCCGCTGCTAAAGCCGACATGGTTTCCAGCCATGCGGTTTCGTCCAATTCATAGAGAACGTCAAGCGGCTCGGTTATGGTGGCTGGCATGTCACATCTTCCCTACCGAATCGATCCGAGCCCGAGCGACAGAGATGGGCCGCTTGTGCCCTTCGCTGGCGCTCAGGCTCGGACGAACATCGATTACACCAACTCGCGAATCGGCGTGCCGCTCGTGACGGCTCGCTCGACATCGCGCGGCAAGCTCGATTGCAAGCGGACCTCGGCGGTGTCGAACACCGTCTGCATGATCGTCGCCAACAGATGTTGCGGCGTGTAGCGTTCGGTTGCGGGAGCACCGGCCTGGCGGTCCGATTGGCCGATCACTTGGCCCATGCGCAAACCGCCACCGGCAACCAGCAGCGGAGCGAGCGTCGCCCAGTGATCGCGGCCACCGTTGTTGTTGATACGTGGCGTGCGGCCCATTTCGCCGGTGACGACGAGCAGAATCTTGTCGCTCAGGCCGCGAGCTTCGACATCTTCGAGGAACGCGGAGACGGCATGGTCAACCTGCGTGCCAAGCCACATCATGCCGCCGAGGTTGCGCGGACCGTTGCTGTTGGAGTGCATGTCCCAGCCGGCGTCCATGACGGTGACGAAGCCGCAGCCGGCCTCGCAAAGCCGACGCGCGAGGAGCATCTGTTTGCCGAGCAGGTTCGACGAGCGCCTCATGTCACCCCAGCGATGCACGTCGGCCAGGCTGAACAGACCGCTCGTGTCGTAGCGTGCGAGCAAACGCGGATCTTCGCGTGAGACGTCGAACGCCTCAGCAACGCCGCGGAGAAGTAGCTCGTACGCCTGTTGTTCGTAAACGCCAATGTTGTCGAAGGCATGCGTCGCATCGGCGGCACGGCGGAACGTGTCGAGCTGTTGCAGCAGCGCTCGGCGGTCGGTCAGGCGATCGCGCGAGATGCGCAGGTCGAGGTTTTGGCGCAGTTCGCCGCCGCCCGACGGGTCGAAGAAGCTGTAGCTCGCACCGAGATTTTGACTCGACTGCACGAGCTTTTGCAGCGATTGCGTTTCAAAGTTTTGCGGAAAGCGGAAGTTCTGGATGACGGCTTCCGGGGGCACGAGCACGTTCGTCGGGATACCGGTGCGGTTGTTGTTCGCGCCGGCGACGCGGGCATAGAGTGAACCCATCGGAGCGCGGGTCGGATTGTCGCCGCTCGCCGTGGTCATGTAATTCTGGTGGTCGGCGTTGCCCGTGGCGAACGACCGCACGATTGAAATCTTGTCCGCCATGTTGGCGAGCCGCGAGAAGTTGCCGCCGAATGTGACGCCAGGAATGCGCGTCTGCACTTCGCCGGTGAGGCTGCGAATCTCCGCCGGGGCCGACATCTTTGGATCGAACAATTCGATCTGCGAAGGGCCACCCTGCAAAAACAAAAACACAACCGACTTATCCTTCACCAGCTGTCGAGTGCGAGCATCCCCTTGAGCGCGAGCCGCGAGCAACTGTGGCAACGTCAACCCGCCAAGGGCGAGACTGCCGATTTTGAGGAAATCCCGCCGGGTTGTGCCCTGGCAGGTCGGAACTTTAGTATTATCGGTAAGCGTAAACATGAAGGCCCCCCTGGATGAATGCAAACCACTTCCATTGTATCAGCTTGGGAATGAACTTGTCATGCCCATTGCGAAATATCCTGTCACCCATTAAACGCAGATGTGGATGCGAGGTTCCGGTGGTGTGTTGTTTATTTCCTCGTTGTCAAACTTCCGTCTGAGAACGGGCTGTCAAGCAACTAGATTTCGCTTGATCGGATTCGGGCGATTTCAGACTTCTCAAGACGGCGTTTCGAGACGGTGGGTTCCCAAATCGGAGCTTTGGAACCAGGGTAAACGGGGAATGTTCGTCGATCGAGCCAGCGGTCATCGCCGTCCCGTGTTTTTGCCACGGGTGCCGTAGAGGGGCGGACGGGCTTGAGGTTTGTTGTGGTGGGTGGACCAGCGGGCGTCGTTGGGGAGATGTTCCTCGAGCCAGGTTCGCAGGGGGACGTCGCGGTCTTCGGGGTCGTAGGCGCTGTTCGCCGAGCCGATGCCGAGGAGTTGCTGGCGGATCGGGTCGGCAGCGGGGATCAGGTTCGCGACGGTCATTTCGTCTTTCGGACGCATCCAGCGATAGGCGTAACCCATCCAGATCACCTTGCGTGTATGCGGCCCGAAGTTCGGGCTGCGCGAATGCCATAGCCGACGGTCGAGGACGAGGGCCGAGCCCGCCGACACGCGCAATGGCACAGCACCTGCGGGACTGCTAACGCCGTCGTTCGGCGTGTCGAGTTCGTCCTGCAAGTGCGAATCAGGCAGCAGCAGCGTGTTGCCCCAGTTGGGGCCTGACGTGTCGGTGAGGTAGTAGCCGACCTTGAGCGACAAGCGTGGCCGGGGGTGAAACTCGAGTTCTTCGTTGACGCGCATGCTGTCTTGATGCCAGGCGACCGGATTGGCCGGCGGTTGCGCCAAGCGCGGCGTCACGTCGAGGTGCGTGTGATAGGCGTAGATGTTCCAGCCGAGAATACCCCAGACTTTCGGGAATACGCGAGGCCAATCCATCAAATCGACAAACGCGGCATCCTCGGGCAGAATGTTCGCGAACGACAGAAGGCGCTCGCTGCCAAACGTCGGTGTGCGTTCGCGAGCATCGACTCGATCGACCGCAGCGATCAAGCGATCGAGCATCGCCCGGTCCAGCGCATCGGGTATCACGAGGTAGCCATGCTCGTTGACATGGCGGCGCTCCGCGTCGGTGAGTTGGAAGGTCAAGCAAGCGGGGTCCATGGCGGGGTCCTTACTCTGTTGCCTCTGTTTTGATCAACCGCAAACCAATGGGCAATGCCTCGCCGAACATTTGACTCTGTTCGTCCGCATCCAGTTCGACGACCTCCTCCACCATGCGAATCCAATGCGCCGGCGCATGCTGCGCTCGAAGCGCGGCCAACACCTGTTCTTGATGCGCGTCGTCAATGTCGATCGCCCGCTGGCCGCTGCGTCGCGCGAGTTGTGCCAGGCAAAACGAAAATGCGATGCGCTCGCTTTGATGGCCAGGCTCGAACGGCAGTAGGGCGTCGATCCACTTTTGCACGACCTGCGGGTGCAGCACCGCATTCAGCGGCCCATAGAGCAACACCCGAGCGCCGAGGCGAGTCAGCGCAAAGAATGCATGCGGCGACGTGGGACTGCGCCGGCAGCTTTTCAACGCTGCTTCGCCGAGTTGCTCTTTCGACTTCAGGTCAAGTCGTTCGAGCGCCGCGGCGGCGCGCCACATCTCCGTGAATTCATTCGCCGACGGTTTCGGGCCGCTGCTTTTCGGCAACAGCACCGGGCGCAAGCGATTGAAGAGCGTCGTCTGCAAACCGGTCGTCAACCCGCCGGCGACGCGGCGCCACATGATCCAGAAGTCGGCCCCGCCTTCGGGCTGAATGAGGCCCGCTTTCGCGCCCTTCGGCGCGGAATGCAACAGCTTCCACAGTTGCTCAACGCGAAACTTGTCCATGCCATCGCCGAATCCCGGTCGCAACGTGAAGCCGACAAGGTTGTACCAGCGTGATAGATGCGCCGGTGAGGCCTTGCGGTGATCGGCGGCGGCGATCAAGAACTCCCACATGCGTCGGCACAGCCCGGTCGGCCATTTGTCGCGCCCGGCATCCAGTGCGACTTCAAGCTCTTTCGTCAACTGCTTCGGATCCGATGATTCGGCGTTCCCCGAATAAACCGCGCGAATTCGCTCGGCGGCAGCTTGCACCAACTCCTCGGGCCAGACATCGGTCGGAGCGCTTGCTTTTTCGTTGTTCTCGCCGTCGTCCTCATCCCGGACGATGTCGCGGGTGTTGAACTCAAGCCGCCAGCGGTTGTGACCGTCCTTCGCGACACAGAAAAGCTCGAGCGTGCCGATCTCCGTACAGCGTGCCGAGAGGGTGACGGGCACGCTCTTCGTGCCGCTGCGCTTGCCGCCACGAAGCACCGTGTGCAACGGCGGCATGTGCAAGAGTTGCGACGGCGCGACATCGAGTAAATCGCCGGCCTTGTCCGAAGCGCGCACGGTTGACGAGAAAAGCGGAAACATCACCGGTTGGCCCAGCGATAGTTCCAACTCCGGCTTGGCGAGATCGATCTCCTGGCCTTCCTCAAGATGCTGAGGCACAACGCAAAGTACGGTCGTTTTCGTTTCGCTCTTGGCCTCGGCGTTGATGCCGAGATAGTACGACCGCGCCATACCGCCGCCGATGCGTCGCCCGCCGGTATGCTTCAGCCAGCCGAAGTAAGCCGCTCCCAAAGCGACGGCGAGGTCGAGCGATGGGTTGGTCAGCACGAGCGGCTGCCAATTTTTCTGTTGCCCATCAAACCAGTGATGCAGCACCTGTACGATACGCTCGCGCAACGCGCCGGCTGTGAAGACGCCGCCGTTGAAGAGGATGGCGTTCGGAGCAATCGTCTCGCCGGTTGCAGAGAGATGCTTCTTGAGGAAGCTGGCCAGATGCCGCGTGATCGCTGGATCGTTGACATAGGGCAGGCCCATCTCGTGCAGGCCGGTGCGTGCGCCGCGCGTCGGCTCAGCGTTTTTCTCGACGCTTGGGAAAAAGCCGTCGAGGATGATCTTGCGCACCTCGTCAGGCGTCAGTGTCGCATTCAGCGAACCGCCGATGACCGATCGGCCTCGCCCCATCACGGTGACCGAATGTCGGTCCGGCGGCGTGGCGCCGAGCAGCGTTTCCTTACCTTGCCGACAGGCTTGCGTGAGCAGGCTGTACTGAGCCGCATCGAGTTTCCCGGCGGCGGGCAGTTTCGTTTCGATGAACTTGGCCAGGGCGAGGTCCATGTTATCGCCGCCGAGCAGGAGATGATCGCCGACGGCCTGGCGCAAGAACGTCAACCCGCCCTGATGCTCGCCGGCCTGGATGAGGCTGAAATCGGTCGTCCCGCCGCCGACGTCCACGACGAGACAGTGATCGCCCGGCTTGAGCCGAGCGGCTTCCTGCGGGCTGTGCGTCGCGAGCCAGCAGTAGAACGCGGCTTGCGGTTCTTCGAGCAGCGTGAGATTTTCGATACCCGCCTTCCGTGCCGCCTCGACGGTGAGCGTGCGTGCGACATCATCGAACGATGCGGGCACGGTGAGGACAACCGCCTGTTTCTCGAAGCGGTACTCCGCGTGCTTCGCCGCCATCGTGTGATTCCACGCCTCGACGATGTGACGCAAATAACGCATGGAGGCTTCAACAGGCGAGATGCGTACAACATCCGGCGGCGCACTCCACGGCAGCAGCGGGGCCGAGCGATCGACACCCGCATGGCACAACCATGACTTGGCCGACGTGACTAGCCGACCCGGAACCTTGGCGCCATGATTGCGTGCAAATTCGCCGACCGCGTAGGGAGATGCCGGATTCCAGGGCAAGGCCGTCGCGCCGGCCGGTAGATCGTGGCTACCCGGAAGATACAGAAACGACGGCAACAGCGGCCGCGGCGCGGACTCCGCGGGAGCGACAAGCTGCGAAATCGCGAACGGGTGAATCGCCGGTGCGCCGCCAACGCCGAACTTCCCGCTCGCCAGATCGATATACGCCACCGCGCTGTTCGTTGTTCCGAGGTCAATGCCGATCAAATATCGCGTCATGATTGCTTTCACCTATGCCAACGAATCGTCTGGATTTTCAACCAAGCCCAGGGGTGAGGTACTCCGAACCCCATGGGCATCAACTTAAAGAACTCGCATCGGAAAAACACAATTGAACCACAGAGGCACAGAAGACACAGAGAAAATACGAAGAATGGGAGAGGAACAAGGCACGCAAAATCGTGAGAATTCCAATTCCAGTAGTTCCCAGAATTAGCCACGGATGAAACACGGAAAGGAAATAATGGTGAAATATCCTGGTTTTTCGCTCCTACTCTGCCTCTTATCCGTGTTTCATCCGTGTTCAATCCGTGGCTAAGTTGATTATTGAAACCACTGAATTCACTATTCCGCACATTTTCTCTGTGTCCTCTGTGGTTCAAATTTGATTGCCTGGCCTGAGTTCCTTAAGTTGGTGCCAATGGGGTTCGAAGGACCTCACCCATGGGCTTCTTGGATATTTCCTACAGTAAAGCACGCTGGATTTAGCTTATGGGATATGGCCCGAAATCCGGCGCGAGGAAGACCTTCTGCGCGTCCCTGCCGAACGAAATCGCATCGTGGAGCGGATGGCTGGGCGGATTCCAAGTCACGGGCACCTCGGCCAAAAGGCACGTCAGATGATTGGCCTTCGCGAGTATCTCCGTGACCAGAAACGGACCACCAGATTGGATCGGAATCCGCTTGAAGATGCCTCGCCGTGCTAACAAGAACGCACATTCCGGATCGGTGACACGCACGCCAAATATCCACCGCGCGATCCAGCGTCGGTCCCAACCGTGACCGCCCAGCCAAGTCAGTCGTTGCGTCATCGGTAAACCGACAAGGATGCGGCAAATTACGTTGATCGCCAGATCGAGCAATACCCGCAACGGGGGCGCCTGGCCTCCGAGCCGATAACCGGCGACGAGATCAACCTTGTCGATTGCGCCGAGAAGTTTCGCGAGATCGACAGGCGAATACTGCCTGTCACACGGGCACAACACCAACAGCGGATGCTGCGCCGCCTGAATCGCATCGTTGATCGCGATGCGAAATCCATCGGTGTGCGAGCAAGAAAAAACACGCACATCCGAATCACTCGGCTCCGGCATGATCTCCGGTCTGCTTTCCTGAATAAGAAATAATTCGTAGGGACGTCTCATCCCGTCCAGGTGCGACTTCCAGGCGCGAAGCGATACAGACGTATCTGAGTCAAGCGCGCGTGCCATCAGCACGACGCTCAACGGCGACTCGGCGATCGGCGGTTTTTTCATCGGTTCCGTCATTGCATTCCTTGCCTTCATCACAGGTACACGACAGCACTTGTAGGAATTTAGCCACGGATCGCACGGATAGGGAAGATTGCCTTCACAGTATTTTCCCATCCCTGTTTTCGGTGTTATCCGTGGTTTATTGTAGTTCTCCGCAAGTTCTGTCATGCACCCCTTCGTCACTTTAGTTCAACAATGGGGTAACGTTGAATGGCAAAGGCGGCCAAACCACCGATGCCGTGCGCTGGTGTCGCGAAATCGCGGCATTTTTCCAAAAATGCGGCGATCACGTCGGCGAAAGCAACGCCCTCGCCGAACTTCGCGCCATCGAGGACGCCGAAATCCGCCGCGCGGCGTGACAACCAAATTTGAACCACGGAGGCACAGAGGACACAGAGAAAACACGAAGAATGGTGGACGGAATTTGTAAGCGGAATCGTGAGGCTTGCAAATCACAATTCTACGTATTTCCTCTGTGTTCTCTGTGCCTCTGTGCCTCTGTGGTTAGTGCGCTTTTGATTAGTTCGTCCCTTCACCCGACTGCGTGAGGCTCTATTCCTTGAGCGTCGCCAAATATTCGACCAAATCGCGAATCTCTTCCATCGACAAGACCGGGCCCACCTCCGGCATTGGCGAGATGCCGTTGGCGCGTTCGTCGATCTCCTTCACGGTGATCGTTTGCGTTTTTCCGGCCGCGTCGGCTAATACGATTTTTTCTTTATCCTCCAATTTCACCGTTCCTGTCAACACTCGGCCATCGAGCATCGTCAAGGAGACTGCGCCGAAGCCGGGCGTGAACTTGCGACTCGGGTAAAGCAGCGATTCCAGCAAATGCCCGCGATCACCCTTCGCTTTCGGCGCCCATACCGAAAGGTCCGGCCCAGCGTCGCCGCCCTGCCCTTCGGCCTTGTGACAGCGCACGCATTGGGCGACGGCGTGCGACACAAAAATCTGTCGGCCCCGCGCCGCGTCGCCGCCTTTGAGGGTGACATCGTAGACTTTGAGCCTCGCTTCAGGCGTTCGCGCGAGCTTGCGCGTCTCTTCAAATTTGGTCCAGAGTGGCGCATCTGCCGACTTGGCGGCCTCGATGATATCGAGGTGCAGTTCGGTCGGCGTGACGCCTTTCTCGAAGGCGGCAAAAATCGTCGCCAATCGTTTGCGGAGTTGCGGTTCGCTGCGTCGTGCCAGCATGCGAACGAGGTGCTGCTTCTCGCGGATTGAGCCTGACATCCAGGCGTCGTCCAACCATTGGTTTGCTTTCTTCGGATCGATCTGGATCATGTGTTCGCGGGCATGCGATCGCAGTCCGGCGTTGCCCGAAGCATAGGCCTTCGTCAACACCGATTCGAGACTCTTGCCATAACGGGATGCCACGAGATCCATCGCTGCCAGACGGGTTTCGACGGGGCGTTTTTCATCGTCGATCCAGGCGATGATCGTTTGCTCGTCAATGTTGAGCGTGAAGGTCGCGATCATCTTCGTCAATTCCGCCTGCATCTTGGATGACGCCGATGTCAGTAGCGCGGGCAGGCGTTCCTGAAGCTTGGCTCGGACGAGGAGCACGTCACGCGCGGGCAGCGGTCGCCAATAGCCGTTGACGCGATCGCGGTTGCCCGGGTCGCTCCATTGATGCACACAGGCCAGCGATTCAAATCGCATCTCGTCGGGCACGGCTGTGCTCTGCGCGACATCGAGCAAGGTCGTCACGTGCTCCGCCTGGCCGAGCCGATAGTTCGCGTTGATGATACGTCGCCACAGCGCTGAATCGGGCTGCTGCTTGCGCGGAGCATAGCGCGGCGCGAGTTTGGCGAGGGCGGGCATCGCATCGGAAATCGGCAGGTCGTTGATCGCGCGAGCCGCCTCCGTCACGACGAGGTCATCGCCATCGTTGAGAAACCGCGCGATGCGTTTATCGTTGAGATTTCGCAGCACGAGCACAGCGGCAAGATGGAGCGCTCGTTTGCTTTCATTCGAGAGCGGCCCCCACGTCTTGCCTTCCTCGCCGAGTTTGATCTGCTCTAGCACTGCATCGATTTCGCCGATGCGTCCAATCGCTGTCACCGCGGCATGGCGCAGATAGGTGTCCTCGTCCTTGTTGATTTGCACCTGAGCCAGGATGCGCGGCAAGGCCTCTTTGAGTTCCAGCTTGCCGGCGGACTGCATCGCGAAGAATCGCACGCGCGGATGAGGATCTTCGATCAGCGCGAGTAACTGGGATTGCATCGCGAGACCGGGCCAGGTGTTTTCCTTCCAGCCGATATCGCCCAGTACCTTGACGGCCTGGCCACGAATTTCGGCTTGAGGGTCGTCCAGCAGTTTCGGGTAGCTAATAAGAGAAATAATTGCCCCAGGATGTTTTCGCGCCATTTGGCCGATCGCCCAGATGGCGTGAAGCCGGGGAACGATCTCCTTGGAACCGTTTTCTCTGGCAGTCGCGATGCCGTACAGCCAGCCGACCTTCGGCCAGCGTTCGGCAAGTTCGTACTGTGCCCGCAATCGCACACGCTGATCGGGATGCGCGAGTAGTGCCAGTAACGCTTTGTCGTCCTGTTTTTTGAAGCCGACTTTCATGAGCTTGCCCATGTCGCGGATGGTGGCGTCGCCCGTGGTCTTGGGATCGTAGGCGGAAAAGATGCGGCCCTTGCCGACGCCGCCGCCGTCCCAGACGAACTGGACCCAGTCGCTGAGGTACATTTTGCCGTCGTAGCCAAACTCGACATCGGTGGCGCTGACGGGGTTGATGAACGTGTGATAATCTACCAGGTCATAGGCGGCGCCTTTGGGCACGACGCGGAACGAATCGATGCCGCCGTTTCCGGTGAAGTTGCACATGAAAAACGAATCGTGATAGCGTTTCGGCCAACCGAGTCCGCTGGTGAAGGCGAAGCCGCCCGGCCCGGCGCCGAGCTTGCCAACGGCTGGCAGGATATACGCCGCCTGGCCGGGATGTTGCATGTGCCACAGCTTTTCGGCATGCCAGGGGCCGGTGAGATAGCTCGGCTTTTCGCCTTGCCCGAGTGGCCGAAAGCCGGGCGTTTCGATGGTCTGATACGCCATGTTCCAGCCGCTATGCCCGCCTTCGACGATGTAGACGAGACGCGAATGGTCGCCTTTGTCGCAGTTATTGTCGGCGGCGAACAGGTTGCCGAACTGGTCGAACGCAAGCTCTTGCGGATTGCGCAAGCCGGTATGGACGACTTCGAGGTTGGCACCGTCGGGATCGCAGCGAAAGACGGCGCCGTTGCGAGGGCCGGACAGCGTGCGGCCCTCGTGGTTTTTGACGTGGTAGCCGCGATCGCCGACGGAGAAATAGAGCTTGCCATCGGGGCCGAAGGCGAGACCGTGCAGATCATGGCCGAGGAAAGCGGTCTGCGGGCCGAATCCGTGGTGTAGGGCTATTTTCTGATCGGCTTTTCCCGTATTCTTGGTATCGCGGAGTTTCCAAAGCTTGGGGATGCAGGTGAAATAAACGTCGCCGTCCTTCGCCAGCACGCCGGCGGCGAGGCCGTCGAGCGGGTCGTTGAAGCCGTCGGCGAAGATGCTGGAGAAGTCGGCCTTGCCCTGGCCCGCGCGATCTTCGAGCAGGCGGATCTTGTCGGCATACTTGGTGAAATATTTCATGCCATCGGGAAATTTGGCCTCGAACTTCTTGTACATCGCGAGCCGATCGTCCACGCTGGTGTTGGCGAGATCGCCGTCGAGAAAGAATGGTCGATGGCGGTATTCCTCGGTCCCGCGATTGAAGCGATACGATTCCGCGACGAAGATTCGGCCCTTCTCGTCGATGCAAAACGCGACGGGGTTACCGAGCATCGGCTCGGCGGTCCAGAGATCGACCTTGAAACCCGCGGGTACTTTGAATTTCGCGATCGCCTTGGTTCCCTCCGCGGTGCCATCGGCGACCTTCGCGGGTTGTGCAAATAGGGAATTCGCGGTTAATGCGATAGCAAGTAGAATGATGCGTTTCATCGAATACTCCCGGCGATGAAGGTTTCCATTCAACGTACAAATTTCGCCTACGATTAGCCGTTCGCCGATAGCGAATGGCTAAACAACGAAAGGTTCCCCCCATGCCCCAAACGCTCGTCTACCTTCCGGGACTCGATGGCACGGGCCGACTGCTGCACCGTCAACCGAGGCTGTTCGATTGTTTCGACGTGCACTGTGTTGCTTATCCGCAAGATCAGACGTCTACCTATCAAAGCCTCGCGGCTTTTGCCGTCGGCGAAATCGAACGAGCTGGAAATGGCCCGGCGATCGTACTCGCGGAATCGTTCGGTGGCGGTGTCGCGCTGACACTGGCGCTGCGACGGCTCGACCTTGTGGCTAAGCTCGTTCTGATCAATACGTTCGCCTACTATCCGCGCCGTGCAATCATTCATCTCGCCGCTGATCTCTCCGTGTTTCTGCCTGCGATGCCGACTCCCGCCTGGACGCGCGGCTTGCGTGGCACCTTTTTCTTCACGCAGGAAATAACGGAGACGGAACGTAACGAATGGTGGAGTCGTGTCGATGATGTGCCGATGAGCGTGCTTGGCCATCGTGTGCGGATGATGCGCGAGTTAGACCTTCGATCTCGTTTGGCAGATATTCAGACTCCGACGATTGTCATGGCGGCAGCCAACGATCGCCTCGTGCCGTCGAGCGCGGGCCATCTGCTAGCACGGCGAATGCCAAACGCCCAACTTATTCAAATGCCCGTGAACCATGCCGCGTTGATTCATCCGCAGGTAGACGTGGCAATCTGGCTAATGAACAATCGCACACGCCGACAAAGTTGCGTCAAGTAATTCGCCGCTCAGGACGAAATCAAAGGAAGGATGTGCGCTAGGGGGCTTGCAGATCGTTCCCAAAAAACAAAATGGGCTAAATGGGAGCCACGGCCTGGGCCAATCATGCTCCGCAAGTGGGTCTAGTCCGACTTGCATCTCGCACGCATTCGTGCTAAAACCGCCCCACGCGACGCGATTCCGGACGGAATCCCTACGAGAAGAAGGATCGAATCGATGGCAACGTCCTTGGTTGGCAGGTTTTCCTATTTACAACAGATTTGGGATCTGCGCTATTTTTGGTCCGCGTTGGTTCGACTAGATCTCGACAACCGCTATCGCAATTCGTTTTTCGGAATAGGCTGGTCGTTGCTGCGCCCCATGGCAATGACGGCGGTCTTCTGCGTTGTTTTCGGCAAGCTCTTCAATCTCTCCCTTGCGGAATACGCCCCGCATCTGATCGTCGGCATGACTGTTTGGCAGTTCTTTACCGAATCACTCGTCGTCGGCTGTAATACCTTCACGGCCGGCGCTGCATACATTCGGCAACAACAAATCCCGCTGGCGATTTTCCCTTTGCGCACCGCACTCGGAACCGGTTTTCATTCCCTCATCGCCCTGGGAATGGCCATCAGCGTCACTGGTTTTTTCAAGGGCATCGATCCGGTCGCGATGCTTAGCCTGATCCCGGCCATCATGATATTGTTCCTGCTTAGTTGGTGCCTTGCGATCGTGAGCGGGTTCGCCTTTACCCATTTTCCCGACACGAGCCATTTATTGGAGATTGGTCTGCAGGTCCTCTTTTACGCGACTCCGATTCTCTACTCGGCAACCTCCTTTGCAGGCAGCCGAGGTCACGTGACGTTCGTATTGGAATGGAACCCACTGACATCCATCATCGCGCTGGTTCGCGTCCCAATCGTTGACGGAACGTTGCCATCGATGCAACAATACGGCATGAGCCTCGCGTTCCTGGGGGTCGTCGCCACAATTGCACTTGTCCTGCTTCGCAAGCTCGAACGAAATTTGGTGTTTTGGGTATAGCCCAGGTGATTCATTGAGAAGAAACTTAACCACAGAGGCTCAGAGGACACAGGGAAAATCAAGATAAGCAAAATGCACTAGGCGTCATTTTCCCAGGCCGATAATTCGCTGGGACTCTTGATCGCTATTGCATTCCTCTGTATTCTCTGTGTCTCTGTGGTGAATAATTCGGGTTTAGGTTTTGGAGTTCGTGAATGTCGTATATTCAGTTTTCAAACGTGGACCTTGAGTATCCGATTCGCGAGAATCACGCCATTACTTTCAAGGAGTTCGTTCTTCGCGGCCTACTCAGGAAAAAGAAGACGGCAGTGCAATCGGTCAGGGCGCTGGCCGACCTCAGTTTTGATATCCACGACGGCGAACGCGTCGGCATCATCGGCTTGAATGGAGCGGGCAAAAGCACCCTGCTTCGCACGATCGCAGGCGTGTATCCGATCAGTGGCGGCCAGCGCGACGTGAACGGAGCGGTTTGCTCTCTATTCGATATCACTCTCGGCTTCGACTTCAATGCCACCGGTTGGCGGAATGTTCACATCCGCTCCTACCTTCACGGCGAGACGCCAGCAACGATCAAATCGAAACTCCAAGACATCGCCGATTTCACCGAGCTAGGCGAATTCCTGAATCTGCCGCTCCGTTGCTATTCGACCGGCATGGTAATGCGGCTCGCCTTCGCTCTCTCGACGTCCCGGCGACCGGAGATATTGCTGATCGATGAGGTATTCTCGACCGGCGACATGCTTTTCCAGAAGAAAGCAGAGGCCCGGATGCGGAACCTGCTCCAGACCGCGAAGATCGTCGTCATGGTTGGCCACGATCTTGCTTTCCTCAAGGAATTCTGCACGACCATCATCTGGCTGCATCACGGACGCATTCAAGCCGTGGGCCCAGCGAGGGAGATCATCCAGGCCTATCAAAGCAACGCCGCTCAACTCCTGCACGCAGCCTGAGCGTCGCATCTTTTTCCGCGTGCCGTATCATTCGCGAAAAAAATCTATCGATCCCGTTGTGTTTCGCAAATGGGAACGTTACACTATTTGATATGAGGGAAGAAATTCTTTTTCGCGGGTGACTGTCATGAAAAGATCCATCGGCGCAGTTCTCGGTTTCCTTGCCGTGCTCATTCTCCTGATGCCGGCGTCGAATGCCCAAGACGAAAAGAAAGAGGAGAAAAAGGAAGAAAAGAAGGCAGACAAAAAGGACGACGAAAAGAAAAAAGACGAACCGAAGAAGGCCATCGAAAAGCTCGTCTTCGGGCAGAAGATGGTCACAAAGATCAAACGCATCGGCGAGAGCCGAGAGCTCTTCGTCGAAATTCAAGAAATCGATCAAAAGAAGGTGTACGATTTCAATTCCTGGAAGGTCAAGCGGCAAGCCGAATTGGCCAAACAACAGTATACCGCCCAAACCACAAAAGATTTCAAAGCTCGATTCACAGCGTTGCAGAATTACCAACGCGACGCGGGCGCATTCCAAGGCGAGATTGCCAAGCGGCAAACGCAGCTCTATTCAAAGCGAGAACTCGAACTCCGCTCTGTCGACATGGTGAAATATCGGTCGATTATTCCGCCGATCGAGTTTGACGATCAGGGTTTCGAAAAGAAGTGGACGAAGAAGGAACTCGAAGAACGCCGCGACAAGACCGGGCTGCCAGGCTTTCCAGTGGAAGCCGACTCGCTGAAAGTGGATCAGACGGTTGAGGTTTACCTCGCCAAAGTAGCACCGCCAGTAAAAGGAAAAAAGAAGGGACCCGATGATGACGATCTCGGGCCGATGCCATATCGCCCGGAATTCGTGATGATCGTAATCCTGCCCGGCGGCCCGCGATAATTTGTTTAGCCGTCGGCGGCACAATGCCGTGTGGAGGTAGACGCCACCGACAAAAGCACGAGCCGGAAGCGTAAGCGACGGACTGGTGAAAACTGAAAACCGTCACTTACGCTTCCGGCTCGTGCTTTTGTCGAGTGCTCCCACGAGCGTTAATCGTATACTGCGGGCGGTTGAGAATGCCGCATTTTCAGAGCCTGAGCGCCAGCGAAGAGCACGACGCGGCCCTTCGCTCGCGCTCAGGCTCTGACCGGACAAATTTATCCGCTCGAAATACAATCGATCAACCTTTGTCAGCCCCACTATGGCAAACTGACGGAAATCTTGGAGTTCTTGAATATCTGTCCGTCCTTGGGTCGCATGCTGTTGATCGTTTTCACGGCGTCGTTCAACTTGGTGGCATCGGTCGGGGCGTAGGCCGACATAGTCTTGAATATGTCCTTGAATGCGTTGGCGAGCCTGTCGGCGTTGGCCTTCGCGGGTGTGTTTTTCGCGCTTTCCGCCAGGTTGGCCAAGGCCGTTTGAAAACGCTTCGCTTCCGTCTTGTACCCGATGATCGGAAGTTTTTTTGGATCGCCCGTGATACTCGTAAGGTCTTGATTGTAGTCCTTTACCAAGTCCTCAAGCGTCCGGCCTACCAAATAAATCGCGACATCCGGGTTGTAATCGGGCATTTTCGGATACTTGAAACTACATACACCGTGGGCCGCTTCCAGCTTTTCTTGCAGACTTGGCGGTGGGTCGAGCTTGTCCGTGAGAATGCGTAACAGTGTCGGGGCGACGAGGCCTTCCATCTGAAATTCTCGCTTGGCCGCTTTGACGATGACTTTCTTTGTCAGCGATGCCACCGCCGGTGTGCCGGCCTGTGCGAGCGACGTGATCGCTTCTCGACGAACGAATCGAATGACCGCGAAATGCTCGGGCGGCACACCTTTGAGGTTCCTCGACTGCTCGATATAATTCGACAACGCCGCGACATTTTTCGCATCGAAGTCGAGACGTGCAACGAGGCTCTTCGAGTCGAAGTCGGCATCATCGTCGACAGGAGTAATCGGCATCGATTCACGCAGCGCTTTCAAGGCGTTCACCCGAACCGCGTCGTGGGTTTTCGGGCTTTGCACAAGCTCGATCAGGTAATCGTTCGATTTTTCCTGGCGAAGCCTGGCGATTGCAGGCAGCATCATCGAGCCGACAATAATGAGCTGCGATTCCGCACGGATATCGCGATCGAGTAGCTGCTTCATGCTGCTCACGAAATGCGGTGCCAGCTGGTTGGCGAATTTCTTGGCGCCATCGTTCTTGGCGCGAGCCACGTCATCGGCGAAACCCTCAAACTCTCTTTGGAGCTTGGCCGGATCATAGCTGATCCCGGCGTGCGCCAGACGAAAGACGTAATATTGCGCCGCCGCCTCCGCCACCTTGTCGTCGCCCTTGCCCGTTGGGACCACTTCGCCTCGCATGATTTCGGTTCGGCGTTTGTAGGTGTCGTTGAAGGCCCGCTCCAGATCTTTAGCAGTGGGAAAGTTGAACGGTTCCTGCGCCTGCACCAGGCAGACGGCCACGAACCCGGCTAGCAACAACGTGACGAAATGTTTGCTGGACACGAAGCGCATGAAGAACCTCCCGAGGAACGAATTCCAGAAAATGACAAAGGGCCGGCGACATCCCTTCATTCCAAATTATCCACAGTTCCGCGAAACTGTCAAGCAGATCTGCTCCCGCGTCGATAACATGATCCTTGGATTTGCCGCTTGCGGCTTAGCGCTCTCAACGAATCATCCGAGCGCCAAGCCGCAAGCGAAATTTCGCATATACAGAATCGACGATCGGAGATTCACCATGTTCGACCTTGGCAAAATCCAGGCCGCGTTGCGCGAAGACAAACTCGATGGCTGGCTGCTCTACGACTTTCGCGGCCTCAATGTCCTGGCTCGCCGAATCCTCGACATGCCAAGCACAAAGATGTTGTCACGCCGCTGGTTCTACTTCATCCCCGCGACAGGCGAACCGCGACGGCTCGTGCACCGTATCGAGTCGGCGGCGCTCGACCATGTGCCTGGATCGAAGGACATCTACCTTCGCTGGCAAGATTTAGAAAAATCGGTCGGCACATTGGTGCAAGGCGTCACGCGCGTGGCGATGGAGTACGTGCCACGCAACGCCAATCCTTACGTCTCGCGCGTCGATGCCGGTACGGTCGAGCTCGTGCGATCCTTTGGCGTGGACATCGTTCCCTCGGGCGATCTGATCCAGCGCTTTGAAGCCTGCTGGGACGACGACCAATGGGCCATGCATCTCGAAGCAGCGAAGCACACGCGCTCGGCATACGACGTGGCGTTCGGGTTCATCGCCGACATGGTCCGCGACGGCATTCCGATCCGCGAGACCACGGTGCAGCAAGTCATCCTCGACCACTTTGAACGCAACGGCGTCGCGGCGGATCACGCGCCGATCGTCGCCGTTGGACCCAACAGCGGCGATCCGCATTATGAGCCGAAAGCGGGGGAAGATGCACCGATTCGCGAGGGCGACTTCGTGCTGATTGATTTGTGGGCGAAGTGCAAGAAGCCGAGGTCGGTGTATAGCGATCTGACGCGGACGGCGTTTGTGGGCAAGGAGGTGCCGCCTCGCTATCAGGAGATTTTCGCCATTGTCGCCGCTGCTCGTGACGCCGCCATCGCCAAGGTGCGTTCGGCCTTCGCGACAAAAACGCCGTTGCTCGGCTGGGAGGTCGATCACGCCTGCCGGCAGGTCATCGAGAAGGCCGGCTATGGCGAGTATTTCTGTCATCGCACCGGGCATTCGATAGGTCAAGAAGTTCATGGCAACGGCGCGAACATGGACAGCCTGGAAACCCGCGAAGATCGCCGCGTCATGTTGCGTACCTGCTTCTCGGTCGAGCCGGGAATTTACCTGCCGGAGTTCGGCATCCGCAGTGAAGTCGATGTGTTCGTCGATGGCGATGGCAAGGTGCACGTCACCGGCGGCGACCCGCAAACCTTCGTGCCGGCGCTGCTGGCGGGGAAGTGATAGGCCGCTCGCGGCTTAGCGCTCGCGTGGGATATTCCGAGCGCTAAGCCGCAAGCGGAAAACAAGAATTGGAAGTTCACCATGCCAACCTCACCCTACCTTGCCATCGACACTAATAATATGCCCTGGGAGGAACGCTTCAACGAGCTTATCGGGCGGGCGCTCTTCCGCAAGGAACTCTTCAGCGATCCCGAGACCGGCATGATGGTTCGGCTCGTGCGCTACCCGGCCGGCGTCATCAATCCGGATCACACGCATCCGTGCGGACATGGAATGTACGTGCTCGAAGGCACGCTCGTCACGCATCTCGGCCGCTACGGGCCGGGCAGTTTCGTCTGGTTTCCTGAAGGCGAAACGATGCAGCACGGTGCGAGTGCCGACGGCGATGTCGTCGTCGTGTTCATTACCAACAAGCCGTTTCGCATTGATTATGTCAAACCATGACGAATGCTAGCCGTACCCATTCGCCGACTGTGATCCTGATCGGCGCCAGCGTGCGTGCGGCGGCGGACTCGGCGGCACGCGCGGGCTGGACGACGTGGTGTGCCGATCTGTTCGCGGATCGGGATCTGCGTCTTCACACCGACGCACGAGCAATTGCGAACGAGCAGTATCCGCATGCCTTCCTCGACCTGCTCAAACACGCACCGGCAGCACCAGTGATCTATACGGGTGCGTTGGAAAATCACCCGGCTCTGATCGCGAAAATCGATAGGCCGATCTGGGGCAACCCGCCCGACGTGCTGTGCGAAGTGCGTGACCCATCGCTCTGGACGGCTGCTCTCGCCGATGCCAGGCAGCCTCACCCTCGCGTTACACGTGAACCCCAGACTACGGGACGCTGGCTCCTCAAGCCGATTCGCAGCGCGGCAGGGATAGGTATCGTTCCGTATCAGCGTCAAGGGT
The DNA here is from genome assembly GCA_945861245.1 of Singulisphaera sp. GP187. Lineage (GTDB taxonomy): Bacteria > Planctomycetota > Planctomycetia > Gemmatales > Gemmataceae > SIAQ01. The sequence continues at coordinate 5,900 of CAMAUE010000003.1, read as the reverse complement.
TCAATCCTCGCACGCATTTCTTGCAACAACAGATCGAAGGCACGCCCGTCTCGGCTCTTTGCCTGGGCATGGGGGAACGGGCGAATCTCCTCGCCGTCACCGCGCAACTCATCGGCACGCCCTGGTTGCACGCCAGCGGTTTCCATTATGCTGGCAGCTATGGCCCACTCTCGCTTACACAACAGGAACTCGATCGCTGGCTGAAGCTGGTCAAGGTCGTCGCCGAACGCTTTCGTTTGCGCGGCCTGTTCGGCATCGACGCGATCATGCAAAATGGTACGCCTTGGCCGATCGAGATTAATCCACGCTACACGGCTTCGGTCGAAATCGTCGAACGTGCCACCGGAATCGCGTTGCTCGATTGGCATCGCCATGTCTTTGAAGGCGACTCGACACGCACATTGGACACGCCATGGCCGAAGACGTGTCATGGTAAAGCGGTGATGTACGCCAAAGAAACGTTCGACTTTCCGCACGATGGTCCGTGGATGAATTCGCTCGCCCGTCGAACGGATCTCGACAGCATCGCTTTTGCCGACATTCCGGACGCTGGCACGCCTATCCTTGCCAGCCACCCGGTGTTGACGTTGTTCGCATCCTCGCCGAACCCAGCACAGTGCGCGATCCGCCTCGAAGAAATCGCGTCGAACCTCGCCCGAACCTTGTGGGCCTGATAAACCAATAAGGGCCCGTTTAGCCGCTCGCCTTCGGCGAGCGCGGCATCTGTGCTGTGGGGCTCGCGCTCGCCGAAGGCGAGCAGCTAAACGAATTGGCACAACTGACCACCGACCGAGGATTATTGAAGTGAGCACAACGCCGACATTGAACGAACGAGCCATGCGGCTCGCCGATTTCGCCTCCAATAGTGCCGCGGCTTTGAGGCTGCAGGTGCACACGACCGCATCCGGGGCGCGCATCATCGATTGTGGCGTCAAGACGCCGGGCGGGCTTCAAGCCGGCTTGACGCTGGCGCGAATCTGCCTCGCCGGCCAGGCGGAGGTCGGAATCGTGCCTGGCGATGTCGCTGGTATCGGCTGCCCGCATGTAACGGTGAGCAGTGATAATCCGGTGCTCGCGTGCATGGCATCGCAATACGCCGGCTGGGCGGTCTCGGTCGGCAAGTTCTTCGCCATGGGCTCAGGGCCAATGCGAGCGGCACGCGGGACGGAAGAGGTCTTCGCGCATATCCCAGGCAAAGAACAATCGCCAGTCGCCGTCGGCACACTCGAATCACGCAAGCTGCCCGACGATGCCGTCATCGAATATCTCGCCGCCGAATTGAAACTTCCCGCGAACAAGCTGACGCTGCTCGTCGCCCCCGCCGCGAGTCAGGCGGGCAACCTACAAGTCGTCGCTCGTTCGCTCGAAACCGCGTTGCACAAATTGCACGAGTTGAAATTCGACCTCAATCAAATCGTTTCGGGGTTTGGCTCCGCGCCACTTCCGCCTGTTGCGAAGGACGAACTCGTCGCCATTGGCCGCACCAATGATGCGATTCTCTACGGCGGTCGGGTCACGATCTGGGTACAAGCGTCTGACGAGCAACTCGCCGAAATTGGGCCCAAGGTTCCCGCGTGTGCATCAGCCGACTATGGCGAGCCGTTCGCGTCGATCTTCGCGCGCTACAATCACGACTTCTACAAGATCGATCCGATGCTCTTCAGCCCCGCGGAAATCGTCTTCTGCAACCTGACGACGGGCCGCGCGTTCGCCTTTGGTCGCACGCGCCCGGAAGTGTTGCAGCAGTCGTTTTTCGAGTGATCGCCGGTGTTTCGCAATTCCCGTTTAGCCGCTCGCCTTTGGCGAGCGCGAACGCAGCGTATTTGCGATCGCCCGAAAAACGTCATGCCCTCGCTCGCCAAAGGCGAGCGGCTAACCGACTCAAACGTTTACGACGAGACCACGTCATGCAACCGCTTCAGGATTGGCTGGGCAGATTCCTCCTCCAGATGCTCAACGACCCCGTCAATCTCGCGGCTGGGTTGATCGGACTCGCCGTCGTTCTCGCCGGGGCCACCTACGTCGTCGCCAAGCCGAAGCTGTTCCTGCTCGGCATCAAGAATCTTCGCCGTCACCTCGTGCGCACCGCTCTCACCGCGATGGCGATTGCCGTGCTCGCATTCATGATTACGACAATCTGGACCGTCATCTACTTCATCGAACTCGCCACCAGGGAACGCGCGAAGGATCTCAAAATCATCATCACCGAACGCTGGCAGATTCCCAGCCAAATCCCATCGGCCTACGGCAAATATCTCGATCCTTCGTCCACCAGTTTCCTTCCCGACCTGCAAGAAAATGGCAAATCCAAATTCTACGGCCCGAAGGATTTCATGTCGTGGTCCTTTTTCGGCGGCTCGCTCGACCCAAACAAACGCTCGCCGGAGAACCTGATCTTCTTCTTCGCGATGAACCCCGATCACATCATCCCGATGATGGACGACCTTGGCGATCTCGATCCGAAGCTGATTGACGCCCTCAAGAATAATCTGCGTGGCTGCCTGATGGGTTCGGAAAAAATGCAGGCCGTCAACAAACGCGTCGGCGAACGCTTCAAGGTCTCCAGCATCAACTACAAGGGCATCGACAACGTTGAATTCGAAATCGTCGGTACCTTACCCGATGGGCGCTACAACCAGAGCGCCATCATGAACAACGACTATTTCCATCGACTGTTCGACGACTACAAAAACAAAAAGCAGGAAGCCCATCCGCTGGCGAAGAAGAACCTCAACCTCGTCTGGATTCGCGTTGCGGACCGTGAACAGTTCGACCGCGTCGGCAACCTGCTGGAAAACTCGCCGTATCTCAAAGACCCATCGGTAAAAGTCGAGACCGCATCGTCGGGCATCAGCTCGTTTCTCGACGCCTACAAGGATTTGCTGTTGGCAATGAAGTACCTGCTCGTGCCCGGCATGATGGTCGTCATGTCGCTGGTGATGGCGAACGCGATCAGCATCACGGTGCGCGAACGCAGAATGGAGATGGCGGTGATGAAGGTGCTCGGTTACAGCCCGAATCAAGTCATGATGCTCATCCTCGGCGAAGCGATACTGATCGGCGCGGTCGCCGGTTTCGCCGCCGCCCTGACGACGTACCTGTTTTTCAACCTGAAGTGGGGCGGCATCCCGTTCCGCATCGCGTTCTTCCCGGTCTTCCGCATCCCTGAGGCGTCGCTTTTCTGGGGCCTGGCGATCGGCTCCATCGCATCGTTCGCTGGCAGCATCGTCCCGGCATGGACGGCCCGCGAGGTGAAGGTGTCGGAAGTGTTCTCGAAGGTGGCGTGAATTCTCATTGAACGGCAAACGAGCCATGGCTACATTCGGGGCTTGCAGCATAGCGATCGCGTGGCGTTTTGTGAGCGCTAAGCCGCAAGCGGCGACGCAGGGAAGTTGTTTTTCACATCAGGCATTTCCCCACACCAGAAATCCCGTCATCGCGCTGAAGAAGCGACCTTCTCGCTGTAAGGCATCCATGTGGTCGAGCCAGGCGGCGGCTTCGTTCGGCGTAATCGTACCGTTCTTTACCGCCAAATCGACGGTCGCTTGGCCCACAAGCAGTAGCGCGATCTCCGGCGTCAGGCTCAGCGTGTGCGGGACGGCGGCGACTTCCTTCAGACCGGCTTCGTGAAACAAGCGCGGGATGCGACGGCCTAGCCAACCGTTGCGCACGCTGTCGCTCCACGCATTGATGATCTTGCGGCCTAGCACTCGGTCATCGGCGTCGATCATGAGGGCACCGAAATCGACTTCGAACACGACGACCCTGCCGCCGGGTTTCGTCACGCGCTTCATTTCGGCGATGGCCAGTGCGGGATCGGGCACATGCATCAGGCTGCGGTCGGCGCGTGTCGCATCGAAGCTGCCGTCGGCATAAGGCAGGGCCAGCGTGTCGGCGATTTGGAACGCGGTCGGCAGCTTTGTGCCAACGGAGCGTTTGTCGGCCTCGGCGATCATCGCTCGGCTATTGTCCACGCCGACGGCCTGGCCACCTGGCGCGACGAGTTTCGCCATGATGCGAACGTCATCGCCCGTGCCACACCCGACGTCGAGTACGCGCGAGCCGGGCTTGAGTTCGAGCAACTCGTTCATGCGGTTCTTGTACGCTTGAAACGTCGCTTCCGCACAGGCGGCATCGAGGAAATGAATGAAGTAATCCGCGTTGGCCGTGGTATCGATGCGGCCAAATTGTGCGAGGTGGGACATCGGGGTGTGGTCTCCTTTGCTTGCCGTTTAGCGCTCGCGCGGCGTCATGCGAGCGCTAAACGGCGAGCCGGGACATTTTACAATCCCGCGTGATTGGCGTCTGCGTATAATATCATCCATTCCGAAACCGTATCACTCTTATCACGAGGTGTCACATGAATGCTTTTCGCTGGTTCGCCTGTTTTACGATTCTCGCCTTCGCGCTGATCAGCGAGAGCCAAGGCTAGGAAAAAGCGGCCTGGGTCAATCTGCTCGAAGGCAAGGACCTGGCCAAGAACTGGACCACCAAAGGCAACTGGATTCTCGGCGATGACGGCGTCGTCGCCCTCGTGCCGCGCAAGGGCGAATCGGGCTGGCAGCGCTATGACGCCTATCTCTGGGCCAAGGAGCAGTACAAGGAATTCGAGTGCGAATTCGAGTACAAGGTCGCCAAGAACGGCAACAGCGGGTTCTACTTCCACGTCAGCGATGTCAAAAGCCCCGTCGCCAAGGGCATCGAAGTCCAACTCTACGATTCCGCGTCGAGACCGAAGGGCGCCAAGCTGAACGACCACGACTCCGGCGGCATCATCCCCGGCATCCCGCCGACCAAGAACACAGCCAAACCCGCCGGCGAATGGAACAAGATGCTCGTCACCGTAAAGGGCAACAAGGTCGTCGTGTCGCTGAACGGCGAAGTCGTCAACGATGTGCCGCTCGATGCCAAGACGCTCAAAGGCCGACCGACCAGCGGCACCATCGGCTTCCAGGACCACGGCCTGCCGCTGTGGCTGCGCAACATCAAGGTGCGCGGGTTGTAAATTGAATAATGTTTAGCCGCTCGCCTTTGGTGAGCGCGAGCAGGTGCCACACATCATGCAGGTCGCGCTCGCCGAAAGCGAGCGGCTAAACGAGGAGCAAAAAAATGCACGCACACCCCCGCATCAGCGTCTTCCCCAAATGCTACTTCGACGAACTCTATCGCGGCACGATGGACTACCTCGATTGGCTCCGCACCGCGGCGACGCTCGGCGGCGAAGGCGTCGAGCATTACGACGGCTTCTTCAAAGCCGGCGTCGAACCCGTCAACCGCGTGCTGCGCGAGACCGGGCAGATTTCCTCCATGCTCTGCTTCTCGCCCGACTTCACGCATCCCGATGCAGCCGAGCGCGCTCGCCAGGTCGAACGCCAGCTCGCGGCGATCGACCTCTGCGTCGCGCTCGGCATCCGCCATTGTCGAACTTTGAGCGGACAACGCTTTCCCGGCATGACGCGCAAGGAAGGCGTCGAGCGCACCGTCGAGGGTGTCCGCCGATCACTCGACTATGCCGAATCGCGCGATGTGATTTTGTGTATGGAGAACCACTACAAGGACGGCAACTGGCAGTACCCCGAGTTCGCGCAACCCGAAGACATCTTCCTGGAGATCCTTGGCCGAATCGATTCGCCCTACTTCGGCGTGCAATATGACCCGTCGAACGCGGTCGTGGGCGGGTTCGATCCCGTCGCATTTCTGGAGAAGATCAAATCGCGTGTGGTGACGATGCACGCCTCGGATCGCTATCTCGTGGACGGGGCGACCATCGGCGAGTTACGGCAGTCGGATGGCACGATCGGCTATTCGGACAAACTCCGCCACGGCGAGACAGGCAAGGGCATGAACGACTACGACGCGATCTTTCGCATTCTGCGCAGCGTCAATTACAGCGGCTGGAT
>CAMAUE010000002.1 GCA_945861245.1 Singulisphaera sp. GP187 | reverse complement strand
ACGATCGCGAGCAACGCTTCGACCAAGGGGGTGCGTTGCTCTAGCGGAATTTCCGGAAGTAGCGGGAGTCCGTTCGCCATGCCCCATAGCATAGGAACAGACCCCCCGAACAGCTGCGCCACTTTCCAGGGTTATTGAGAAGTTACCGACAGACACCAGATTATCTCGCCCATGAAAGTGACCTCACTCGCAAAAAAAAACGTAGGCAAGGTAGCGCGAATATTTTTTTGGGAATCCCGATTCGAACCATTTCGCATGAGCGAATAGTTTACGTTTCTCAGATTTTTTCCATCTCCAACTAGTATTCACCCGAATTGTCGCGATAAGAAGATGTTTTTAGGTCAGTCAAACCGGAAGGGAGCAAAAATCTGCGCATCGTGGCAGAGTTCATATGATGGGTAAATCCATCTGTCTTGACCTGAAAAAAAATCGACACTGCGACTACTAACCAGTTGCTTCGTGAGGAATATCTGTTAGGGTGAACAGTATCCCGCAACTGCTGAACGGGAATTCAGCATGTGCTCTCACGGAAGTAGTGTGATTTTGTTGTTTCTTCAAAGGTATGATACCATGAATACGCCGCGTCGCTTCACCAATCCCGGCAAAGATGCTTTCGCTTCCATCAAATTCACGCCGCGCACGTCGCGCATTGTCAATCCCGATGGCTCGGTCGTTTTCGAGATGAAGGACATTCAGATTCCGGAAGGTTGGTCGCAGGTCGCAGTCGACATTCTCGCCCAGAAGTATTTCCGCAGGGCGGGTGTGCCTCTCACACTTGACAAAGTGAACGAACCCGGCGTCCCCGCCTGGCTACAGCGCGGCAAACCGGCGTTCGGCGCCAAAATGGGCGGTGAATCCGATGCCCGCCAGGTCTTCCGCCGACTGGCGGGCTGCTGGACCTACTGGGGCTGGAAAGGCAACTACTTCCCCTCCGAAGCCGACACCCTCGCCTATTTCGACGAAATGTGCTACATGCTCGCCAACCAGATGGCGGCCCCGAACAGCCCGCAATGGTTCAACACCGGCTTGCACTGGGCCTACGGCATCGAAGGCCCGCCACAAGGCCATCATTTTGTCGATGGCGCAACCGCCACGATGACGCGTGCCACCAGTGCGTACGAACGGCCGGCCCCGCACGCGTGTTTTATCCAGTCGATTAACGACGATCTCGTCAACGAAGGCGGCATCATGGACCTCTGGGTCCGCGAGGCTCGCATCTTCAAGTATGGCTCCGGCACAGGCTCGAACTTTTCCAACCTGCGCGGCGAAGGCGAACCGCTCTCTGGGGGCGGGAAGTCGTCAGGGCTGATGAGCTTCCTCAAAATAGGCGACCGCGCCGCCGGCGCTATCAAGAGCGGCGGCACGACGCGCCGCGCCGCTAAGATGGTCGTGCTCGATCTCGATCATCCCGATGTCGAGGAGTTCGTCAACTGGAAGGTGATCGAGGAGCAGAAGGTTGCCGCCCTCGTCACGGGTTCCAAGATGCTGAATCGCCATCTCAACGCGATCTTGAAATCGTGCCACAGCTGGGAGAATCCCGACGAACGCTTCGATCGCAAGAAAAATACCGATCTCCGCCGAGCGTTGATGGAAGCCGCCGCCGATCTCGTGCCCGCCAACTACTGCGAGCGCATGATCCAGCTCGCCAAGCAAGGCGTGACGGATGCCAGGATCGAAGAATATGACACCGACTGGACGTCCAAGGCGTACCTATCCGTTGCCGGGCAGAACAGCAATAACTCTGTGCGTATCACCAATACCTTCATGCAAGCCGTGGACAGCGATGGCCCATGGAACCTGGTTTGGCGCACCGAGAAGGAAAAAGCGAAAAAGGAAAACCGCGATCCGAAGCCGCGCAAGACGCTAAAAGCCCGCGAACTGTGGGACGAAATCAGCTACGCCGCGTGGTCATGTGCCGATCCGGGCTTGCAATTCGACACGACCATCAACGAATGGCACACCTGCCCCGCCGATGGCCGCATCAATGCGTCGAACCCGTGCTCTGAATATATGTTCTTGGACGATACCGCCTGCAACCTCGCCTCCCTTAATCTGCTCAAGTTTTACGACTATACCACGCATCGCTTCGATGTCGAATCGTTCCGCCACGCCACCCGGCTGTGGACGTTGACACTCGAAATCTCCGTCTACATGGCCCAATTCCCCAGCGAGCCGGTCGCTCAGAAATCGTTCGACTATCGCACGCTCGGCCTGGGTTACGCGAACCTTGGCTCGCTGCTCATGGTGCAAGGCATCCCGTATGACTCCCACGAAGGCCGAGCCCAGTGCGGCGCCATCACCGCGTTAATGCATGCGGCATCGTATGGGATGTCGGCGGAGATCGCCAGCGCGGTCGGGCCGTTCGTTCGCTACGAGGCCAACCGCGAGGCGATGATGCGCGTCGTGCGGAATCATCGCAAGGCCGCCTACAACGCGCCGGAAAGCGAATACGAAAATCTCACGATCTGCCCCGTCGGCATCGACGAACGCCACTGCCCCGATTACCTGCTGCACGCCGCCCGCGAAGAATCCGACCTCATGGTCCAGCTCGGCGAACGCCACGGCTATCGCAACGCCCAGGTCACCTGTATCGCGCCGACCGGCACGATCGCCCTCGTCATGGATTGCGACACCACCGGCGTCGAACCGGATTTCGCTCTCGTGAAGTTCAAGAAGCTCGCCGGCGGCGGGTACTTCAAGATTATCAACGCCTCCATCCCGCCCGCCCTCGATCGGCTCGGTTATTCGTCGCAGCAGATCGACGAGATCGTCAAACATTGCAAAGGCACCGGCTCGCTCGAAGGCTGCCCGTTCGTCAACCGCGCCAGCCTCAAGGCCAAGGGCTTCACGGACGAGTTGCTCCAGCGCATCGAAGGCCAGCTGCCTGGCGCCTTCGACCTCAACTTCGTCTTCAACCGCTGGACAGTTGGCGACGACTTCCTCAAGAAAATCAACCTCAAGGAAGAAGCATACACTGCCTTCGGTTTCAACCTCCTCGACACCCTTGGCTTCACCAAGGAACAGGTTGCCGAGGCCAACAACCACGTCTGCGGTACGATGACCATTGAAGGCTCGCCGCACCTCAAGCTCGAGCATTACCCGATCTTCGATTGCGCCAACAAGTGCGGCAAGACCGGCCAACGCTACCTCTCGGCCGAGTCGCATATCCGCATGATGGCGGCCTCGCAGCCGTTCATCTCTGGTGCGATTAGCAAAACGATCAATATGCCGCACTCGGCGACGATCGACGATGTCAAGAACGCCTACAAACTCAGCTGGCAGCTGATGATCAAGGCCAACGCGCTCTACCGCGATGGCTCAAAGCTCAGCCAACCGCTCAACACGGTTGCCGACAACGACGGAGAACCGATGGAGCCGGAGGAAGCCAAGTCCGAGCCGATGCAGATATCCGAAAGGATCGTGCATCGTTACCTCGCCCGCCGCCGCCGGCTGCCCGATAGGCGTGCCGGGTACACCCAGAAGGCTCGCATCGGCAACCACAAGATTTACCTGCGCACCGGCGAATACGCCGACGGCACGCTTGGCGAAATCTTCATCGATATGCACAAGGAAGGTGCCGCCTTCCGCAGCATGACCAATTGCTTTGCCATCGCCATCTCGCTCGGCATGCAACACGGCGTGCCGCTCGAAGAGTTCCTCGACGCCTTCCTGTTCACCCGCTTCGAGCCGAACGGCGTCGTCTCGGGCAACCCGCATATCAAGATGACGACTTCGATCATCGACTACATCTTCCGCGAGTTGGCGATCACCTATCTCGGTCGGCATGAACTCGCCCATGTCAAACCCGAAGACATTCGCGGCGACGCCATGAGCCGAGACGAAGAAGTGCCGGACTTTGAAGACGAAGAGTTGATGGAAGAGCGGATGGTTGATTTGCGCACCAAGACGACAACGAAAGCATTCATCACGCCGCGGAGCGAACACATCAGACCGGTGACGGGAAATTCCAACGGCCACGGCCGTGGCGCCACGACATCCACAACGGCGACGATGGCTGCGCCCGCCACGACATCCACCGACAACGTCCGCATTGCTCGTCTCAAAGGCTACGAAGGCGATCCCTGCTCGGAGTGCGGCCAACTAACCCTGATCCGCAGCGGCGCCTGCTGCAAATGCGACAGCTGCGGCGCCTCAAGCGGCTGCAGCTGACGAGTTTGAGATCTTGCTTCGCGAGGCATTGTATACTGCGGGAGGTTGAGATTATCGCATTTTCAGAGCCTGAGCGCCAGCGGAGGGCACCACGCGGCCCTTCGCTGGCGCTCAGGCTCTGACCAGACAATTTCATCCGCTCGAAGTATAGGCTAACAACGGGCACTTCCGTTTTTCGGTGCAAGCCGCTGAGAAAATTCTGCGGCTCTGCGTGAACTCCTTTCCACAACAATAAATGCGACGAGCGCAAGGACCGCGCCTTCTGAAGAACTACGCCATCTGGGCGGGCGACGAAAACCGCATCATCTACTGCTGACGACTTTGATAGACGTGCCCGTTACTCCCGAGTGTTGAACGAGCGGCAAGAGCCCATTTGTCGCTTCGGTCGAAGCGATTCAAGTTCCTGAAGGTGCCACCACGGCGACGGTCCGAGTCGTTTTTTCAATGCCCTCGGATGGTGTAGACTTCCAGCCCACGAAAACAACGTTAGCCGTGACACCTCCCCTGAAGAAATAACTCGACCGTCGCTCCGAAGCAACAATAAATAGCATTGAGCGGCACGAGCGCAAACCGGTCAATATTATTACCCCGCGGACAAATGAGCCTCGTTATTCAAGGAGACCACCAACGTGAAGAATTTGATCCTCACCTCACTCGCCGGGCTTTCGATTTGTTTGCTGCTGTTTACGCGGACGACGGCGTTCCCCACGGGTGGCCATCAGCATGACGCTAACCACGCGCGCATCTTCGCCACGCCCGCCGACGCGCGCAAATCGCCGCCGGAAAAGCTTGCCTATGTCGTCGCCACCTATGCGGGAACCGGCATCAAGAAGCCCGATTATCTCGCGACCGTTGATCTCGATCCGGCGTCGAAAACCTATTCGAAGGTCATTCATCGCCTGAAGATGCCCAACATCGGCGATGAGCTGCACCATTTCGGCTGGAACGCCTGCGCCAGTTGCGAGGGACGTTGCGAACGCCGCTACCTCGTGGTCCCCGGCGTGCTGTCGAGCCGAATCCACGTCGTCGATACCATGAACCCGCGCGAGCCGAAGATGCACAAGGTCATCGAGCCGGCCGAGGTCATCGGCAAATCGAAGCTGACGGCGCCGCACACGGTCCATTGCCTCGCCGACGGCAACATCATGATCTCGATGCTGGGCGACGACAAGGGCAACGGGCCCGGCGGGTTCCTCCTGCTTAACGACAAGTTCGAGGTCGTCGGCCCGTGGGAAAAGGACAAGACCGGCATGAAATACAACTACGACTTCTGGTATCAACCCCGGCACAACGTCATGGTGTCGAGCGAATGGGCCGCCCCGAATACCGTCGTCCCCGGCTTCAAGCTCGACGACGTCAAGGCGGGCAAGTACGGCCAACGCTTGCACTTCTGGGACTGGAAGGAACGCAAGATCGCGAAGACCTTCGATCTCGGCGCCGACGGCCTGATCCCGCTCGAAGTCCGCTTCCATCACAACCCGGCGAGCACCCACGGCTTCGTCGGCGCCGCTCTCTCCAGCGTCGTGTGGCACTGGCACAAATCTGGCGACGAGTGGAAGATCGAGAAAATCATCGAAGTGCCGGCCGTCAAAAACGTCAAAGGCTGGGACATCCCAGTGCCCGGCCTCATCACGGATCTGGTCCTGTCGATGGACGACAAGTACCTCTATTTCTCGAACTGGCTGCACGGTGATATTCGTCAATATGACATCAGCGATCCGTCGAAGCCGAAGCTCGTCGGCCAGGTCTGGCTTGGCGGCGTGCTCGGCAAAGCTCCGACGCTCCGCGGCAAAAAGCTCGAAGGCGGCCCGCAGATGTTGCAGATCAGCCTCGACGGCAAACGCCTGTACGTCACCAATTCGCTCTTCTCAAGCTGGGACAACCAGTTCTATCCCCAGATCGGCAAGCAAGGCTCGTACATGCTGCAAATCGATTGCGACACGGAGAAGGGCGGCCTACGCTTAAACGAACGCTTCATGGTAGATTTCGGCACCGAGCCCGACGGCCCCGTCCGCGCGCATGAGATGCGCTTTCCCAATGGCGATTCAACGTCCGATATTTGGCGCTGATGCGCCTCATAATCAAAATGGCGAGCCTAATCGCGTAAGCGGTAGGTTGAATGCTCGATAGCTAATTCAACCTACTGCTTACGTGGTTAGGCTCGCCGACTCAATTCTTAATCCACTGCCTCGAAATCAAAACAGCTCCATCACCGGGTTGCCGTCACAGATCGTGCGAAACTGGCCCTGGATGTCGTAGAGTTGCGCCCGCGGGTCGATGCCGAAAAGATGGAAGAGCGTCGCGGAAAGTTCGCTGACGTGCACCGGCCGTTCGCGCGGGTAGGCGGAGTGCCCATCGGATGAGCCGACCACCTGCCCGCCGCGCACGCCACCGCCGGCCAGCACGACCGAGTAGCAGTTGCACCAGTGATCGCGGCCCGTCGAGTTGTTCGTGTTATTCGAGAACTGCACGCCGACCCTTGGCGTGCGACCGAACTCGCCCATCCAGATGACGAGCGTATCGTCGAGCATGCCGCGAGTCTGCAGATCGTCGAGCAACGCGCTGAACGATTGATCCGCCGGCGGGCACAGCGTTTCGCGCACGCGGATGTTGTGATTTTGATGCGTGTCCCAGCTGCCGCGATCGACATCGATATGCGAAAAGACCGAGACAAACGGAACCCCCGCCTCGACCAACCGCCGAGCTAATAGCGCGGACTGCCCCTGCGAATGTCGGCCATAGCGATCGCGAAGCCGATCCGACTCACGGCTCAGATCGAAGGCGGTGCGTGTCTGCGGCGCCGTCAGCATGTTGAACGCACGCTGATAGTGCGTGTGCATCGATTCGACGCTGGCGCGATCCACCGAACGGCGAGCGCTGTCGAAGCGATCGAGCAGCGATTGCCGAGATTCGAGCCGATTCGCATCGACCTCCACCGGCGCCGCCAGGCTGTCTACGCGGAAGTCCGGTTCGCCCGGATCGGCGCCGAGGACGAACGGATCGTACGCCGCCCCGAGATAGCCGCCCAGAAGCCCAGGCGATTTCGACGGTCCGTTGTTCGTCGTGTTCGGCATGATGACATGAAACGGCATCGACGTTTCCGGAGGCCGCAGCCGCGCGACGACCGAGGCGTAGTGCGGATGATCCGTTCGCCGAGCAGCCGTGCGACTGGAGATCGCCATCGGATCGGTTGCTTCGCGCCCGACGAGACTGCAATATATCGCCGGGTTGTGGCAACGAATCGTGTGATGCACGCCACGCAGGATCGCGATTTTATCTGCGTGCATGGCAACGCGCGGCAACGCATCGGTCATGCGGATGCCGGTGACGCGCGTGGCGATTGTCGAGAAGATGCCGCGAATCTCAGCGGGGGCGTCGGGCTTGGGATCGAACGTCTCCGCTTGATACGGCCCGCCGACCTGGTAAAGGAGAATGCAAGCCTTGGCACGCGGTCGGGTAGTCGCCAAGCGCGGCACCGTCTGCGCCGCAAGCGTGCGCAAAAGCCCGCCCGAGAGCAACGAGACGCCGCCGAACTGGAATAGCTCGCGTCGATGTAGAACCATTGGTTGGATTCCTCGTCGCCTGTGGCGGCCAAAGCGCAATCGCGCCGAAGTAGTTGGGCAGGAGAGAAGGTCGGTAGTTAATATAGACGCCACGCTCCGAGGTTGACAGAGACGCCGATTGGAAATAACACGGGCCGACGGCGGATCAGGATCGGTTGATGCCCGTCAAAGCGCTGGCCCCACGGGTCGAGGCCGAGCTTCTCGATATTGTGCTGTCTGTCCAGTCGGCTACATTCGACGACGTTACCCACAGTGGCGTTCGACTTTCGTCAAGTGGGGTAAGCATTACCAGGTTGCATCATTGTGAAACTGCGGATTCTAGTCGCGAGAGCGTTTCAGTTCAATTGCGATTCGTGCGTGGCTCTGACCGGTGGTCCGTTACGAGCCGGCAGCGTGAGCGACGGATGGATATGCCAGCCCGTCGCTCACGCTGCCGACTCGTAACCAAAGTTGGATGTTGATCATCTCGCTCATCCGTTTTGCATGAGCAACATGATCAACATCCACTTGATAAGGTGTCGGGCTATTCACGTCTTCCCAAAAAAAGAGAACGCCGTCGTGCCGCTGCACTCCAAAGTTTCGCTGACGCCCTTTGCAACCGGCACGGCGTATAATGTAACAAACGCTCATCGATTTCTCGACAGCAGAGGCCGGTTCGATGGCAACCCAACAGTACAAAACGAATCTCAACTGCGCGAATTGCGTCGCCGCGGTGACGCCGTTTCTCAGCGCCAACAAAGCGATCATGCGCTGGTCGGTCGATACCGCCAATCCCGACAAGGTGCTGACGGTCGAGGGCGACGGCGTCACGCGCGAAGCGATCGAACGGCACGTCGCTGAGGCCGGCTTTCGTGTCATCGGCGTCGTCGAACCGGGCGAAGAAGCACGCTCGTTTCTTGCCACCTACTATCCGCTGCTGCTCATCTTTGGCTACCTCGTTGGCGTGGTTGGCGTGCTCGAACTCAGTGCCGGCTCGTTCGATGCGATGCGGGCAATGGGCCGATTCATGGGCGGGTTCTTCCTGGTCTTCTCCTTCTTCAAGCTCATGAATCTGCCGGGTTTCGCCGACACCTATCGCGGCTATGACGTGGTCGCTCGCCGTTGGCCTGCCTATGCGTGGGCGTATCCGTTTATCGAATTGGCCCTGGGCATCGCCTATGTGACGAACGCGGTTCCCGTCGCCACCAATATCGTCACGTTCATCGTGATGGCGGCCAGCACAGTCGGCGTGGCACAGGCGTTGCTTGAGAAACGCAAGATTCGCTGCGCCTGTCTCGGCTCGCTGCTCAACTTGCCGATGTCATCGGTCACGTTGATCGAGGACGTGCTGATGCTGGCCATGTCCGCTGCGATGCTGGTGGGTTTGGCGCTTGCCGTTTAGATCTGAATCGGCTCGTTAGCGCCCGTGCAGCCACCTTGGGAGGCCGACCGGAGGCGTCATTCGCGAGGCCTGGCTTTCCTTGGATCCGATGCGAGCGGCATCCTCTGTTCGATGCCCGCCATAACGCCAAACCTGAAAAAAAACACGCGAGCGATTCAAATCGCCCGCGTGCCGTGTAGTTCGCACTTGCTGATGACAGTAGGGTTAAGCCGTTTCGTGGAGCGGGTCGTTGCCTTGATCGACGAGGTATTGCGGCCGGCCATTCGGGTCGAACATGCGGGTCGAGAGCGGGTCGAGGCCGATGTTGCGATAGAGAGTGGCGAAGACCTCCTGGAACTTGACCGGGCGTCGCGACGCCGTGCCGCCGATGCGATCGGAGGCGCCGATGACCTGGCCCGTCTTCATGCCGCCGCCGGCCATCAAGGCACACGAAAGTTGTGGCCAATGGTCGCGACCGGCGGTGTTGTTGATGCGCGGCGTACGGCCGAACTCGCCCCAGACGACGATCGACACGTCGTTGAGCATCCCGCGAACGCTCAGGTCTTCCACCAGCGCGGAGACGCCGGCGTCGAGCAACGGCATATTGCGACGGCTTTCGTCGAAGTTGCGGCCATCCGGGCCGTGCCAATCCCAACGGCTGAAATTCAACGTCACAACGCGAGCGCCGGCTTCTACGAGCCGACGGGCGATGCAGAAGTTGCGAACCATGCGCGGGGCGCCGTCACGTTCGAGCGTTGGGTCGTTGAAGCCGTAGCGCTGAAGGACGCGCGGGTCTTCACGGGACAGATCGAGGGCTTCGACGAGGCGCGACGACGTGAGGATGCCGAGGGCTTGCTGTTGGAACGAGTCGATGCCGTCCATCGTGCCGTTGCGGTCGAGAGTGCGGCTGATGGAGTCGAAGGAACGCATCAGGCCGACGCGATCGGTGAGACGATCGAGGGTGACGCCGTTGAGGGTCATGTTCGCGCTGGCGGTGTTGCCTCGCCCGCCGATGACGTTGAACGGATTGTGGCCCATGCCGAGGAAGCCGCCGTGATACGGATCGCCCCAGCGCGATTCGCCGGTGGCGTACATCAAGGCCATGTTCGCCGGGATCGATGGGTTGGCGTTGCCCTGGAATCGCGAGACCCACGAGCCCATCATTGGCCAAAAGTTTTCCAGCTGCGGGTTCTTCTTGCGGCCCGTCATGCACTGGTAGCCGTCGTGTCGGCCGTCGGCATCGACGATCGAGCGGATGAAGACGAACTTGTCGGCGTTGGCGGCGATGCGCGGGAACAGCTCGCAGATTTCGATGCCGGTGACGTTCGTGCGGATCGGGTTGAACTCGCCTTTGATTTCCGGCGGAGCTTCGGTCTTGATATCCCACATGTCCTGGTGCGGCGGACCGCCGGGCAGGTAGATGTTGATGATCGCTTTATGCTGCGTGCCCCGGCCCTGCTGCGCTTCCGCGCGGAGGACATCGGGTAGCATCAGCCCGCCGGCGATGGAACCGCCGATGGTGAGGAAATCACGGCGATTTAGGCCGTCGCAAAAGCCGCCTCGCTTGTGGGGTTTGGAAAAAATCGTTAGCATTGGGTCTCCGAAGATGGATAAACCTGGTTAGTCAGGCAGCCAATCCGGTAGGAGGGTTTGTCCGGGATGAGCGCAACGATTGCGCTGATGTTTATTTCTATCATATCGGCTCGCAGTCCGCAAGAGCTTGCACGCGGGAAAAGGGTATTTCCGCGGATCGTACACGCCGGCTGGATAGGGGGTGCTTGGCTAGTGGCCAGTTTGGCACTTTCCCCCAGTTTTTGGGGGTATTGGCCACGAATCGCAGGGAGAAAGGGGAGTTAACTGCTTGCACCTTATTTTGGCAAAAACGCAAAAAAGCCCGGCAACTGACTTTGCAGTGCCAGCAGCCAGCGCGTTACGATAATGGAAAACATAACATTCGGTAGTGTCTCAGTTTGCCGTAGGTCAGGCTTTCTAGGCTGACAGCTTCGGCATAAAAGTCAGGCTGGAAAGCCTGACCTACGGCAAACTGAGACACCACCCACCAATCGCTGCACGCATGGTGGGGCTTGCCTCAATGCAAAATCGTAAACCGCCCATCGGGTTCGGCGATCACTGCCGGCAGGCCCCAGACGGGGATGGCGCCAGCGCGGCGGCCGGACTCGGCGGGTTGCATGTTCTTGTCGTACACCTGCCACGCCAGCGTGCCGCCGCGCATCCAGCCGGTGCCCTCGGCCCAGACGATGATCATCTCGCCGTTCTTGTTGAAGGCCAGGGCGGGGTGCTTGCGGTTGCCTGTGGCACCGGGCACGCGCGTCACGCTATCTACTTTCGACAACGGTGAATTGATTGAGCTGAAGAACATCTCGCCGTCGTTGTCCCAGGCGGCGTAGACACCGTTCGGTCCCTCGGCGAAGGCTTCGGAGCTCATGGGGCAGGTGCCAATCTTCCAGTTGTCGAGCTGCTGGCCTTGGAAGCTTTTGCCGAGGTCGGTCGATTTGAGCACGTACATGCCGCGATTGATTTTCTCGGAGGCGGCGCGATAGAGGAAGAACGCGTTGCCTTTGCGATCGCTGAAGCCGCGCATGCCGCAACAACCGCAGGCGCCGGTTTCGACGTTCCAGGCGGGCTGCTCGGCGGTGAAGGTTTTGCCTTCGTCGCTTGAACGGGCGACCCAGACTTTGCGATTGTGTTCGCCTTTCACGAGTTCCTTGCCGAGGGCATGCCAGGCGACGAAGACGTTGCCCTGGGCATCGGCAGCGAGCGACCCGCCGCCATCGAGAATAGCCGACTGTGTCATGAGATTGCGTTGCGGCTCAAAGCTCCTGCCATCGTCGGCGAGGCGTGCGAACATCATGGGATGCCCGGCGATTGGGTTTTTCGGTTCGGCTTTCATCGAGCCGTTCCAGGCGACATGCGCTCGGCCGTTCTTGCCCAGCGCAAGATGCCCGCCGCGAATCGTGCCCGTGGCGACGGCGCTGCCGGCCTGGCTGTTGACTTGGATCGGCTCGGAGAAGTCGGCCTTCCCCGGCGCTCGCTTGGCGTACATCAAGTTCCCGCCACCGGGCGTGCCCTTGAAGTACAGCAGATGCAGCGTGCCCTGCCCATCGACGACAACCTGCGGCTGAATGCCGCCGTGCGGCGTCTTGATGACGACGACATCGGCGTTCGCAGTGAAAGATATCAGGATCAAGGCGAGCAACGAAAGGCAACGCATGATGATACTCGTTAAAGGTAAAGTCGACGCAAGCGACAGAAGGGCTTCGATATAATGTAGGAAAACGCTTTGCATTCTGGAATCTGCAACGCAAAGCGTTGTCCTACATTGTATCGAGGCCAGAACAACCGATCAGCACAACGCACCGGCTGTTTCCCATTTCCTGGTTGACCCATCCCCATCTCATCCCTTATGCTAACAGCATGAAACACACCATCCTCCTTATCGCTGTTGGGTTGTTCGTGGTTGTCTCCGCGCCGGCGGGGCAGACGCCGAAAAAGGCGATCGAGCCGATCCCCAGCGACCATGCCGAGAAGATGGTCAAGGGGCTTGATGTCTTTGCCAAGCATGTCAAGCCGATCCTCATGACCAAGTGTTTGAACTGTCACGGCGGCAAGAAGATCGAGGCCGACTTCGATCTCTCCGACCGCGAAGGCCTGCTCAAGGGCGGGCAGACGGGTGTCGCGGTCGTGCCGGGCAAGAGCCGGGAAAGCCAGTTGGTCAAGCTGATTCAGCACGCCAAGGAGCCGGCCATGCCCGCCAGTTCGCCGAAGCTGGCGGAATCGGCAATTGCGAAGTTCGCCGAATGGATTGATCTCGGCGCGCCGTACGATAATCCGCTTGTAGCATCCAAGCTCAAAGGGAAGCCGTGGACCGAACGTGTGCTACCGGCGAGCGCGAAGCAGTGGTGGGCGTTCAAGCCGTTGGCGAGCGTCAAGCTGCCGGACGTGAAAGATGCGAGTTGGTGCGCGACACCGATCGATCGCTTCATCCTCACCAAGATCGAAAGCGCGAAGTTTGCACCGAATGGCCGCGCGACGAAGGAACAGTTGATTCGCCGAGCGTACTTCGACCTCATCGGCCTACCGCCGACACCCGACGACGTGGACGTGTTTGTCAAGGATGCCGGGCCGGACGCGTTTGCGAAGGTCATCGACAAGCTGCTGGCGAATCCACATCATGGCGAGCGTTGGGGCCGGCATTGGCTGGACTTGGCTCGGTTCGCCGAGAGCCACGGGTTCGAGCATGATTACGATCGGCCGACTGCCTATCACTATCGCGATTTCGTCATCGAGGCGCTGAATCAGGACATGCCGTTCAACCAGTTCGCCCGCTGGCAGATCGCCGGCGACGAGTATGAGCCGACCAATCCCCTCGCTCTGAAAGCGACCGGCTTCCTGGCGGCGGGCGTGCATTCGACGCAGATCACGAAAAGCGAAGTCGAGAAGCATCGCTACGACGAACTCGACGACAAGCTCTCGACCATCGGCAGCGCATTTCTCGGCCTGAGCGTCGGCTGTGCGCGGTGCCATGACCACAAGTATGATCCGATCCCTCAGCGTGATTATTATCGAATGCTGGCGACGTTCACGACGACGGTGCGCAGCGAGATGATGCTGGCGCTCGACTCGACCAATTTCGCCAAGGCGAAGACAGCGTTCGACCTCGAACATGCGCCGTTCGTTGAAGCGGCCAAGAAGCGCGAGGCGGAATTGTTGCCGATGCTCGACAAGCTCGTTCAAGCGGCGAAGGTTGATGGGGTGGCGTGGGAGGTCGTCGATGTCAAGGAAGCCAAATCGAAGGACGGCGCGACATTGACGCTGCAAAACGATGGCTCGATTTTCGTCACGGGCACGAATCCGAAGACCGATGTCTTCACGATCACCGCGTACACGGCGCTGGCGAAGATCACCGCGGCCAGGCTGGAGGCACTGGCGCATCCGTCGCTCGTCAAGAGCGGACCGGGGCGTGCGAAGAACGGCAACTTCGCGCTGACCGATCTCACGATCACAGCGTCGCCGCTCGATCCCGCCCTGAAATCGGCGAGTGTTCAGGTGAAACTAAAGAACCCGCGGGCGACGTTCGAGCAGAAGGGGTTGCCGATCAAAGCGGCGATCGACGCCGATCCGAAGTCGGCCTGGGCGATCGACCCACAGTTCGGCAAGGACCACGCAGCGACGTTCGACTTCGAGACGCCCATCGGTTTCGCCGGAGGGACGGTACTGACATTCACGCTCAAATTCAACAACAACGACGCACACGCCATCGCCAGGCCACGGCTGTCGGTGACGAGCGCCGCGGCGACACCGGACCTGACCGCACCGGGATTGGCAGGCGGCGTGCGTGAGGCGCTGGACGTCCCCGCGGTGAAGCGGAATGAAGCGCAGAATACAGCGTTGTTGAATTGGGTTCGGACGTTCGACGCGGCCTGGCGAACGCTCAATGAAAAACAACTCGCGCATTTGGCGAAGGCTCCACAGGCGACCAAAGTGAAGGCACTCGTTGCGACGGAAGGACTGCCGGCCGTGCGTCTGCACACGCAAGGCGAGGACTTTTTTCCCGAGACGTTCTTCCTGCGTCGCGGCGACCCGGCGAACAAAGAAGGTATCGCCACGCCGGGATTTTTGCAGGTGCTGATGCCGATCGGGCAATCCGAAACGCGATGGCAGACGAAACCACCCGCGGGCTGGCGCACCTCGTACCAACGCCGAGCCTTCGCGGAATGGCTGACTGACGCTGACAACGGTGCCGGACACCTCTTGGCTCGCGTCATCGTCAATCGGCTATGGCAGCATCACGTGGGCCGCGGCATCGTCACTACGCCGAGCGATTTCGGCAATCGCGGCGACGCCCCGACGCATCCCGAGTTGCTCGATTATCTCGCCGGCGAACTCATCAAAAATGGCTGGCGTCTGAAGCCAATCCACAAGCTCATCATGACCAGCGCGGTCTATCAGCAGAGCAGCATCGACGATCCCGCCAAGGCCAAGATCGATCGCGACAACAAGCTCTATTGGAAACAACCCGTGCGCCGTTTGCAGGCCGAGATCATTCGCGATGCCGTGTTTGCCGTCTCCGGCGAACTCGACACCAAGCAATTCGGTCCCGGCACGCTGGACGAGAAGAGTAAACGCCGCAGCATCTACTTCACGGTCAAGCGCAGCAAGTTGATGCCGATGATGGTGATCTTTGACGCGCCGGAAGCGTTGGGCAGCATGCCTGAGCGGCCGACGACGACGATCGCCCCGCAGGCGTTGCACTTGATGAACAATCCCCAGGTGCGCCAGGCGGCCCGCGCTTTCGCCAAACGCATCGCACCAGATTCGACGGGCAAGCTCGATGACGCGGTGAAGCTGGCATACCGCACCGCTCTTGCCCGTCACCCGACGCGCGACGAAGTCGCCGACGGCGTGACATTCATCGAGCAACAGATGCGCACCTACCCCGAGAGCCAACGCCGCGAATCAGCGCTGGCGGACTTTTGCCATGTGCTGTTTTGTTTGAATGAGTTTGTTTATGTTGAATAATTAGTCCGTGGTCCTTTAGTTATTGCCGCTTGCGGCTTAGCGCTCGCAAGGCGCCATGCGAGCGCTAAGCCGCAAGCGGCAAAGTCGGACCAAGGACCAAGTACGAAGGACCACGGACGAATTTATGCGATTATTCCGCTGGATACTGGTAGCCGGGCTGTTGGCGATACTGGGGACGGCGGTGTATCAATCGCTGCTGTGGCGCCGGTTTGCCGAGACGGAGGTCGGTCGACTCGATGGCGACGATCAAGAAATCGCCCTGATCGAGCCGGCGACGAGCATTGATGAGTGGGGTCGCATCGTCAGCGCTTGCAAGCTCATCAAGAAAGTATGGACGACGACGAATCCCCAGCTGCCCGATTTGCTTGTGGACGACGACGACGCTTTTCCCGGTCGCTCCGCCGACGTGCCGGAAATTCGCTTCGCGTTTCAGTCATCGCCCAAGCAATCGCTGCGGCTGCGCTGGTACAAGATCAGCGGCGAGCACAGTGCGGAATCGTGGATCGAGAAGCTGCACGCCCGGGGCCGTATGCCGCTTGCCATCATCGGCGGCGGGACGAGCGATCGGGCACTGATACTTGGCAAGGCGCTGCAGGAACGGTTTCCCGAACCGAATCAGCCTTCGCCGATTCTGCTCATCACGACGGCGACGGCGGAAAAAGCCTCGGCGGACGGCCCGCTTCTGATCGCCCAATACAAGGAACGCAGCTTCCGCTTTTCGTTTACCAACCAGAGCATGGTCAAGGCCCTGTTGCGTTTCGTCGAGCAAACGCCAGACCTCTGGGTGCACAGGCCGATCGAGCCGACGCTCCTCGCCAACGCCATCGCAAGCATAGCCGGCGCGGGCGAACCGTGGCATGCCTGGGGCGTCCTGCGCGGCCATCCTCACCTGCAACCCTCCGCGATGCACCTCGTATCGTGGGAGGACGAGCGTTACTCCAAAGACCTGACGGAGCTGTTCGAGCGCGAATTCAAGTCGCGTAATCCGCTCAGCGAAGTATTCAACGACGGTTCGATCGCCCATAGCGTCGGCGGGTTCTTTCAGCCGGCGCCGCTTGAACAGAACGCCGTTGACACGTTCATCGGTCCGCGCGTGATCACGCCGCACTCGTTGCTCGTGCTGCCAACGCAGATGGTCCGCATGCGGCGATTTCTCATCAACCTACGGCAACGCTCGCCTTCGACGGCGCGCAACCTGGTGATCCTGAACGGCGATTCGATTTCGTTCAACGCCGTCTATCGGGATCGCGACGTGGTGTGGAACATTCTCGATCTGCCCTACTCGCTGGTGTTCTTCACGCATCGTGATCCGATTTCGGAAGCGGCGGGATTTCCACGCAAGAAAGACGCCGAGGCCAACCGGATGACGCTTGGCCGCACGACAACCGGCACGAGCGACGTGCTGCTTCATCGCGACATTCTCGAAGCGACGCTCTACGCCGTGCTCGATGACGGCCGGCTTCTCGCCGACGGCAAGCAGATGCGCGAACGCATGCGCGCGACCTGCTGGTACCGGGCCGAGGCGAACGGCAGTAAAGCCCACGTCGGCAACTCGCGATTGCATGGCCTGGGCGATCGGCATCGGCAGTTGTTCGATGACAAAGGCGATCGCCGGGTATATACCGGCGAACATGTCGTTTGGGTGAAGCCGATCTATGACGAAGACCGCGTCGAGGGCACGAGCCGAATCAGCATCTGGAAGCGAGTGCGCGAAGTCGAAGGCGGCGCCTGGGATCGCGTCGAATTTTTCGACGCGACCTACAACACCCAACGCCTGGGAGGGGCGCTGCCATGAACGAACCATCGTCCTGGCGTTCACGACTGCGCTGGTTGTGGCCGATGCTCGCGCCGCTGCTGCTGGGTGGGCTGGTCTTCTATTTCCTCCGCGAGCCGTTGCTCATCTGGCGCGACGGCGAGGCGCTTTACGACGAGCAAGCGATGATGGAATGGGTGCGCGAAGCTCGCATCGGTTCGACGACGTTGCCTGATCTTATTCGGAAATTCGTCGCCTTGTCGAAAGAGAGTTCGACAAAACTGAAGGATCTGCCGGATGACAACGCTGGGCCTATCGTGTTCTTGCATGCCCAGAAGCGCGCGGAGATTTACGAGATGCTGCAAGCGCTCTGCCTGCCGCCGTCGAAAATCTACACCAGCCAGCTGCCCTTGTTCCCGTTTATCTACCGTCTGGAGGTGCGCTTCTCCGACGAGTTGAAACAGAGCTGCGACAAACGTCTTACCTTCGACCCAATCGTCTGGGACTCGGAAAACCCTCGGCATAAGCATCAGTTCCGTGAACTAAAAGGCTATCGGCTACCACGCAACGAGCACGCGACAATCGAGATTCAGTACCAGCTGCACGCCTACATGCAGAAGCAGCTGAAGGAGCGCGAAGACGATGCCCGCCGCCGGCTCATCAATATCTGGGTCCTCTTCTTCGCCTCGCTGGCCCTGCTCTGGATGTTGTTCATCCAACGCCGCGAGGCCGAGCGAGATCGCCAACGCCAGGTCATCGATCAGCAGATACAGGATTCCAAGCAAAAGCATCTCGAGGAGGAGTTGCGCCGCCAAGAAGCCGAACGCAAGCAGGAAGAAGCCGAACGCCAGCGCCTCGAGGAAGAATTGCGCCGCCAGGAAGCTGAACGCGAAAAACAAGTCGCCGAAACGCACGCCCTCGAATTGAAGTCGCAGATGTTCCACAACATCGGCGTGATGGCGAAATCGTACGCCCACAATATCAAGAACCTCCTCGTTCGGCCCAACGATCTCCTGCGCCGCTGCCTCGACGAACGCCCTAGCCCCGAGGACGGCAAACGCATGCTCGGCGAGATTCAGCAAACGCTCGGCACCGTCACCGAGCGGCTACAAGAGATTCTGCAAACCGTGCAGCGCGACCCGAACAAATTTGAGCGCAAACGCGTCGATCTGAACGCCCTCATCAAAGACCTGCACGCCACCTGGAGCGAGCAAGCCGAAAGCAAATGGAAGATGCGAGTCGAAATCGATCTGCATGCCGCCGGCGAGGACGGCGCCTTGGTTGTGGACGGCGATCGCTCGCATTTGCAACAGACGCTGGAAAACTTTCTGTTCAATGCCCGCGATGCGATTTCGGAGATGCGCAATCATTTGCGAAAACAGGCCAGACCCGATGGAACCGCGCGAAGTGGCCCACTCGATGTCGCCCAGCGCCAGGCTCTGATCGCCGCCGCCGGCTGGAGAGGCCGAGTGATCTTTCGCACGATGGTGGTCGATGGTCAAGCGACCTTGGAAGTGGAGGACAACGGCATCGGCATGTCCGAGGAGACACGCCGGCATTGCACCGAATCGCATTATTCGACGAAGCGCAACAACGCCCTCTACGCCGGCCTGAGCGCGGGCATGGGGCTTGGTCTTTCGTTCGTGCAGATGATTCTCGAACATCACGGCGCGGCGTTGGAGATCTATTCCGAGCCGATGCACGGCGCTCGCTTCCGTATCCGATTCCCGACAATGAGCAGCCGCGCCGCCGCGCCCGAGAGCTTGCCGATTTCCGATTGACCGATTGAAGCTGCGAATCCTGATGCGCGTCACGGCAAGGTATCACTTCATCTTGAGCGGCAAATGGATCCAGAACGTCGTGCCTTTGCCGGGTTCGGATTCAAACCCGATCTGGCCGCGGTGCGAATCGATAATACTCTTGCAGATCGCCAGGCCCAAGCCGAAGCCGCCGGAGGCCCGTGCACGAGACTTGTCGACGCGGTAGAACCGCTCGAAGATGTGCGATTGAAACTCCGGCGGGATGCCCGCGCCTGTGTCGCGCACCGCCACGCGAACGTCGTTGTCACGCACACTCAAACTCACGAACACCGCACCGCCCGGCGGCGTATGGTGCACTGCATTACTAAGCAGGTTTGAAACCACCTGAATCAGGCTGTCGGCATTGCCTCGTACGAAACACGGGATCACATCGAGCGTCAGTCGCACTTCCTTGGCATCAACGATCGGGCGAAACAGCTCGACGCATTCCTCGAGCAACGGCGACATCGCCAGTTTGCGGTAAGATTCGTCGCTCTGGCCCGTATCGTTGCGTGCGAGCAGCAACAGGCCCTGCACCAGCGTGCTCATGCGATTGGCGGCGCGCAGGCAGGTCTCCAGCGTTTGCTGATATTCTTCCACCGTACGCGGGCGCGATAACGCCAACTCGACATGGGAACGAAGAATGGCGATCGGCGTTCGCAGTTCGTGCGACGCGTCGGCTGTGAATTGCTGTTGACGCGAGAACGCTGTCTCGAGCCGCTCGAACATGGCGTTGAGAACCTCGGCAAGGCCCACGAGTTCCGTGTCGAGGTTCTGGGTCTCGATTCGTTCGCTCAACTTGCGTGCCGAGCTCGACGCAGCCGTCGCGCTCATGGCGGCGAGCGGCTGCATCATGCGCGAGGCGACAACCCACCCGCCGGCCAAACCGATGGCGAAAACAAGCAAGCCAACGATGAACAGCAGCCCCGCAAAACGGCCCCGCTCGGCATAATCGGCCGCGACCGATCGCCCGACCAGAATCCTCGTCCCACCTGTGCCTTTCATGACGGCTTCGCGGTACCATCCCACATTGGTAAACGTCAAGCTGCCCGCCGGGGCGTAGGTATTCGGCATCGTCCGCGGCTCAGCGCCGGGCACATGCTGGGCCTTGAGCAAGCCTCGGTCGCCTCGCCAAATCGCGAAATAAGGCTGTTCCTCAGATGTGCCGATGATGCGTGCCTCGACTTCCTTCGGCAGTGTCAAATCCGCCAAATGTTTGTCACGTTCCTCGCGCGATAGGTTCTTTCGTTCCTTGTCGGAGTCCGGCTCGAATTCTTTCAGCGGGAAGAGTTTAAGGGTCGCATCGAGCGAATGCACGGCGACTTCGAGCTGGACATCGACTTCGCGAAGTTTCATCGTATTGACGCGCGCGTAGGTGATGGTCGCGAAACTCACGAGGACGCCCACCAGTACGCCGGCGTACCACAGCTGCACGCGGAGACGGATCGATCTAATCATCGACGATGTACCCCTGACCTCGGCGGGTCTTGATGAAGTCTTTGCCGAGCTTCTTGCGGATATTGGAAACGTGGACTTCGATGAGGTTCGAGAGCGAATCGTCGTTCTCGTCGAAAATATGCTCGTAGAGATAGGTGCGCGTCACCAATCCGCCGCGCTGAAGGGCGAGCATTCCACGATAGCGTACTCACGGCCTGTCAGATCTGCCAAAGAGCCGTCCTTGGTCACGGTTCGCGTGCGGGTGTCCACGGTAACGTCGCCGATCTTGATCTGGGGCAAAGCCTGGCCGGCGGCGCGGCGGATCAACGCTCGCAGCCGAGCGAGAAGCTCCGAGAGCTCGAACGGTTTGACGAGATAATCGTCGGCGCCGATATCCAGACCTTGCACACGATCACGCACGCCGTCGCGGGCACTGAGGATGAGCACCGGAGTTTTCTTCTTCTTGCGAAGCTTTCCCAGCAAGGTCCAACCATCGATCTTTGGCAGCATGAGGTCGAGCACGATTGCGTCGTATTCCCAGGTCGTTGCCTTGTAGAGCCCTTCCTCACCGTCGGCGGCTTCATCGACGGCGAAACCGGATTCGCGCAAGGCTTGAGCCGTGACCTGGAGCAACTCGGGTTCGTCCTCAACGACAAGTACACGCATGGCGAAATCCGTTGGAATTGAAATGGAACTGCTCCTTTTGTATTCCACGACGAACGATTCGACATGCGTGCGGCGTCTGATAAAAGTTGCCGTTGACCACCGTAGCCATCATCAAAACATGTCGCTCGCCGCGAGTGTATTTTTGCTGCGAGCGGGAAGCTTACCGTTTGATAAACCGTTGGACCTGAGGATTGTTGAAGATGCTGAGTTGGCCTCCGGTGGTGCCGCCGATGGTCGTTGGCAGTGAGCCGATGCCGGTTGGAAGGATACCAGTGCCGGTAGGAGACGGCTTGGTGCCGGTGCCGGTGGTGCCGCTTTGTGGTGGTTTGCCCATACCGCCGCCGCCTTGGCCGCCTTGCGGTTTTTTGCCACCTTGACCGCCGCCTTGTTGTCCACCGCCCATCATGCCGCCCATGCCGCCGCCTTGGCCGCCCATGAATCCACCCGACCCGCTTTTGCCACCTTGACCGCCGCCTTGTTGTCCACCGCCCATCATGCCGCCCATGCCGCCGCCTTGGCCGCCCATGAATCCACCCGACCCGCCTTTGCCGCCCTGCTGACCGCCTTTGCCGCCTTGTTGACCGCCGCCCATCATACCGCCGATCATGGTGCCAATTGTCGTACCGATGCCGCCTTGTTGGCCGCCCGACATTCCAGTTCCGGTTGGGACTTTGCCGCCGCCCTGACCGTAGGGTCGGTAGACGCCTTTGTACTGTGCCTGGGCTTTGTCGGCGGAGACGAACAGAAATGCCGCCAGACCGATCACGCTCATCTGCATAAGGGTTCCACGCATGACATGACTCCTTCGGAAACCAATACTCAGGTAGGAGGAACGAGACGATCCCGTTCGTAATGGGTGGATACTACGCGAAGCAACCTGAAGCGAAGATGAAGTGAGGAGAAAAATCGCGATCGGTGCAATTATTTTTTTCGCATGCGGCTTCTTGGCGCTCGCGTAGGAAAATCCAGGCGCCAAGCCGCAAGCGGAAATGCAAAATCGGCTGGAGGTGATGGGCTGCTATTTCCTGCTATCGATCAGCGTTGCCAAATGTGCCGACGCGCATTCGGCCAGGGCGTCAAGGTTGTAGCCGCCCTCCAGGCAACTGACGATTCGGCCTTGAGCATGCGTATTGGCGACATTGAGAAGCACTTGCGTCATGTCGGCGAAATCTTCCGCTTCCAGGCCAAGTGAGCCGATCGGATCGCGGACGTGCGCATCGAAGCCGGCGCTCAGCAATATCAGGTCGGGCTTGATCGCATCCGCGGCCTTTTCGACGGCGTGCTGAAAGGCCGCTCGATACTCGGCGCGCGCGATACCAAAAGGCAGCGGCAGATTCGCGGTAAAGCCCAGGCCGGCGCGGGTTCCCGTTTCGTCCGAGTGGCCGGTTCCCGGATAGAACCCATGTCCGTAGCGATGGACGCTCAAGAAAAAGACGGTCGGGTCGGTCCAGAAGATGTCCTGCGTGCCATTGCCGTGATGCACGTCCCAATCGACGATGAGGATGCGCTCCAGCCCGAAAGTTTGCCGCGCGTGGTGAGCCGCCAATGCGATGTTGTTGAATAAACAGAAGCCCATGCTTTGACGAGCGGTCGCATGATGCCCCGGCGGACGGACCAGGCAGAATGCGGTGCGGTCGATGCCACGCATTACTTGATCGACCGCGCTGGCACAGGCGCCGGCGGCGGCGAGCGCGACGTCGAACGACGCCGGGCAGACGAACGTGTCCGACTCCAGCCAACCGCCACCCGCTTCCGCGAACCGGCGTGCCGTGGCTACAACCTCCGCAGAATGGATCCCGCGAACGGCGTCCTCTGTCAATGGCGTGTACTCGCCACGTTGACAGCGCGCGACCAGGCCGTCGCGCTCCAGGCGAGTGAGGATCGACGCCAAACGAGCGGGCCGTTCTGGATGTTGGCCGGTCTCGTGACGCTGAAAGAGCGGGTCCGAAATCAAGATCGTCATCGGTTGCTCCTTATCGTTTCCCGTTTGCGGCTTAGCGCTGGTGTCGGAGATTCTTTAATATAGCCCGCCATTCACGGCGCGTTGTCCGACTTCCCGCCACAAATGGCGAACTATGTTCAAAGAACGAAATGCCCCAATTCTGACCATGCGAAGTATAATATAACCAGGAGAGAACGACGTCAGGTCGCCAAGGTTCACATTTCCAATCCAATCCGGTCGCCCGAAAACGAGGTGGGCCATGTTCGTGATGCGAAGACCATTCCTTTCCGCCATGTTGGTGGCGGGTGTGATTGTGAGTGCCGCCACGGAAGCGCGTGCCCAGTACAACTACAACCCGTATGCCGCCTATTATTATCAAGCGCAGCTCAATCAGCAGGCGTGGATGGCGCGGCAAATGTGGGCGGCGCAGGCGACTCGCGGCTACTTCAATGCGAATCCGCAGGCGTATCTGAACTCGGGTACGTACGGCCAAGCGTATCTGCCGCCGATCGGACCCACGGATCCCTACGGTTCCATGGGCAATCCCTATTCATCGACTTCGCCGGGCTACGGCATCGGCGGCGCGGGGTTGCTGAACCCATACAACCCGTATTCGCATTATTACGATCCCAATGGCACCATGGGCCAAGCGGATTTGCTTCGCGCCTACGGCAGCACCGTGAACAGCTCTGAGCAAGCGCGAATCCTTCGCGAGCAAGCACTGCAGGCTCGACTGGATACCAAAAAGAAAGCCTTTGAACTCGAGGCTTACATCAAAGCGAATACGCCGACGGCCTCGCAAGAACGCGAACGGATCGAGAAGTTGACGTTGAAACGCATGCAAACGGCGTCGCTACCCGGCGAAATCTCCAGTGGAAAGACCGTGAATTATCTCGTCAATGATCTTCGCAAGCATCTGAAGAACAAGACCACGATCGAACCGATCGTTCTTAATGAAACCGTTCTCGGGCATCTGAACGTGACGAAGAACCAGGTTGGCCTGGGAATCCTTCGCGATAACGGACGCGTGACCTGGCCGACCGCGCTCACCGAAAAACTGACGCTCGAACAACAAAGAGCGTGGGACCGCGTGCTACAAGCCGCCGTCAAGGACGCCTACAACGGCAAGGTCGACGTGCCGGCCGTTCGCGATCAGCAAGCCCAGTTCGAGAAGATGCGACGAGAGTTGATTGATCGCGCCAACGAAATCCCGACCGCCCAGTATTCCGAAGCACGCCGATTCTTGAATGAAGTGATCCAGGCCCACACCGCTCTCGAAAAGGGCGAAGCGGTCTGGCAGGCGAAGTACCAGCATTTCATCGGCGGCGGGAAGTCAATTCAGGATGTCGTTGAATTCCTGCTCGACAACGCCCTCAACGTCGGCCCGGCTGGCCCGACCGATGAATCCGAATATCGCGCCATCTACGCCGTCGCCAACTTCGACATCGCGATGGAAGCCCAGCGGAAAGAATAAGCACCCAAGCCCCAGGATGAGCGTCAGCGATTCCTGGGGGGTAAATTCACGGCCGCTTTCACCCCCAGGAATCGCTGACGCTCATCCCTGGGGCTTGCAGGTTTATCGATTGTCATTTTTACAATTCCAGCATTGTAACAACTTCCTGATTCACTCCTCGCAAAACACCTCCACGGCGAAAATAGTTTCCAAACCCCGCAAGCCGCCGATGGTAAGTTTCCGATTATTTGAACGCATCTCATTGCTAAATAACCTGTTGCGTCTCAGGAGAAAAAAATCAAGGCCAGTATTCAATTCGTGGCATTGGTATTGCATTTGGATTTCCCGCCCAAAGGAAATCAACCCACGGAGCTTTGCCATGCAGATCGAATTATACTGTGAATGCTGTGCCTGCCGATTCGTCGCCCCGCCCAACCTATCAGCAAATGAGGTGACCGATCTGATGTTCGAGAAAGGCCCGTGGTACGCGCTCGGCGACGGCGCGACCTTCGAGGACATGATCTTTTCCAGCCTCACCAACGACGGCCACATCTTCTGCCCAGAGTGCGGCGAACCCGTTGCGGTAAGCGAGGAAAGCCTTGGCCAACTCTCGATGGCGATGCTTGCTGGGATGTGACCGCCTGCGAGGAAAGCCGGGGAATCGCACCACAGAGAACCCAGTACGGCTTGGCCGCGCTGGGTTCTCTGTGGTGCGGTTAATGGTGGAGATCCGCGAGAAGTGTCAAAATACATCGCGATTTGCACATTCAAAACCGCTTACTACGTGCGCGGCTCTGACAACGTTATTCTCCCATCAGAATCACCCGCACGTCCATCACGTTTGTCTGCGTCAATCCCGTCTTGAGCAAATCTCCAGTCGCATCGAAAAACGGATAGGCATCATTACGGCGCAGAAAATTCTCACCGTTCAGACCGAGCGCCTGGGCACGCTGCAATGTCTGCGCATCCGCGCAGGCGCCAGCCGCGTCGGTGGGGCCGTCCTCGCCATCGGTGCCGCCGCTCAGGATCACTATGTTGGGCATTGCGCCGAGTTTCGACAATGCCGCGAGGACGAACTCCTGATTGCGTCCGCCTTTGCCTGGCTTGTTGCACAGCGTGACCGTGGTCTCGCCACCGCTTAGCAAACAAACCGGCGGCGCGATCGGGACATGCTGATCGCGCAGCGAGCGGGCGATGCCGGCATGCACGATGGCGACATGCCGAGTTTCGCCTTCGATGTACGAGCCGAGATTGACGACGCGATAGCCGAGCGATTCCGCCTTCGCTTGCGCGACCGCCAACGCCTTGACATTGTTGCCGAGCATCAGATTGCGCGTGTTGGCCGGCAACGTCTTCGGCGTTTCTTCAATCTCGCCACGCACGCCGCGACGGAGATGTTCGACTACCGCAGCGGGCGTGCGATCCGCGATGCCGAAGCGTTCCAGGATCGCCAGCGAATCCGCAAATGTTGAGGTATCCGGCGCGGTCGGCCCGGATGCGATGACATCAAGCGGATCGCCGATGACATCGGAAATGATGAGGCTGAACAGCGCTCGACCGGTGAACGCCTGAGCAAGCCGGCCGCCCTTGATGGCACTGAGATGCTTGCGGACGGCGTTCATCTCGTTGATGGTGGCACCGCATTGATGCAGCAATTTTGTCGCCGCCAGCTTGTCCTCGAGTAAAACCCCAAACGCCGGTGCGGGCAGCAACGCCGACCCGCCGCCGGACAAGAGACACAGTGCGATGTCGTCCGGCCCTGCCGACCGCGCAAGGCGCAGCATCTCCTCGGCGCCGCGCACACCGGCGGCAGTCGGGAAATTCGTCGCCGGCGGTCGAGCGGCGTTTAAGCGGATGCGTTGCAGCGGTCGAACGGCGTCGGCGGGCACGTTGACGATGCCTTCAACGCGATCGAGGCAATCCGCCAGCGTGACCTCCACCGCCTTCGCCATCGCCGCCCCCGCCTTGCCGGCGCCGAGCACGATGATCCGCCGTGCGGATTGGATGGCGTCGCCCAAATCGACGAGCGCCGCCGCCACGAGCGGTTCGGGTTTCACCGCGTTGACGGCAGCGTCCCAGATCGCGCGGGCGTGTTGACGCAATTGCGAATTCATTGACGGTTTCTCGCGTTTGTTTAGCCGCTCGCCTTTGGCGAGCGCGGACCTAGCACCTTTGAACGATTTGAAATTGTGTCACGCCCGCGATCGCCAAAGGCGAGCGGCTAAACAATCCTACTTCTTCGCATCCTTCACCGGTTCCATGCCCGTGCGTCGGCCACGCATGTCGGCGGAGCCGTCGAATTCGTAGCGGACGATTGTGTCGTCGAGATCCATACGCAGAGGGTTCAGGTTCGGGCCTTTCGTTTTCGCGGAATCTTGAACATAGCGCACGATGCGGCCTTTCACAACACGCCATTGCAGGTCCTTCTCGACAGCGAGCAGACCTTCGTGGTTGAAGAACTGCACACCGTCGCTCGAATAGCGCATCCAGCCAATGTACTCGCCGCGAGAATCATGGCGGAAAACGTCACGCCATTCGCGTGCAACCGACAGCCGGTGATCGACGTAGTTGAGTTGATAGCCAGCCTGCAACAAGCCGGGGAACGCCAGGTCCGCGAGCAGAGTCGCATGCACCATTTCGAGTTGCGACCGCTCGAACCGCGTCCAAATCGCATCGGCGAGCGACTTGCCGCTCGGCAACAACGGCGTCAGCGTTTCGTTCGATGTTGCGATACCGAAGCGAACGAGCCGTTGCCAAGTCGCCTTGAAGCGTGCTTCGTTGGCGGGCGTGCGGGCTTTCTTCAGCCAATCCTGATGCGTCAACGTAAACAACGGATCTTTAGTCAACGCCTCGAATCGCGTATTGAAGAATTGCCGTGGCGACGCGCCGAGTGACTCATTTTTGCGGTCGATCAAATCGCTTGCAGATTTCTGGGCTTTGACGATGCGCTGGCGCAGGGCGTCGAGTTCCTGGCTCGCCTTCGCCTTGTCCGGTGAGTCCTTGGCCACCTTCTCAGCGACTTTCAATTTCGCTTGAATGCGAACAATTTCGTCGACCAAACCCTGTTGCTCGTCAGCCAGTCGTCGTAGCGTCTCCTTGTGGACTTTCGTCAATTGCAACATCGAGCCAGCGACCAGATCGTTGGCGAGAAACGCGAGTAGCTTCTCCCAGTTCGGCACGCGCACATCGGTCTCGCTCATGCCATGAGCAACCTCGAGCGGTTTGCCCTCGGTGCTGTAGGTGCGAACTTCGCGATCGAGCGTGGTGAAGGTGACGAAGCCCGGCGCCGAATAATGTGTGCCATTGTGCACGAACACGCCGATATCGACGCGGTTCGACTCCATCGCTGAGCCTGGCGCGATCGGCCTGCGTTCGTGATACGCAACGGTGATCTCCGCAGTAGAGGCATCGTCCTTCTTGGGCACGATCCTGATCTTGTCAGCATCGCCGCGCAGGATCACCCATAAATAGGTCAGCTTGCTCTTGTTCAGATCGAAACTCGCGTCGGCACTGACGATGATGCGCTGCTTCTGCGCTTTGCTGCGATGCACACGAGCGATGCAGGCGGGCGTGGTGCCGATGATTTCGTTTGACGCGAGGTCAATGAAATCGATGCCGGGGATCGCTTTGTTCTCCTCCAACACGCGCATCTGCACGATCGGCGGGAGAGCGTTCAATTCCAGCGCGTGGGCTTTTTGCACGATCGCCAATTCATCGACCCAGCTGCCCTCGAAGACCGATGGATGCGCTTTGCCCGTCAAATATTCCTTGGGATCTTTCAGGTGCTTATTCGTTGAGCGAAAGAGCATCTGAATCGTCGGCATGAGCGTGCCGGTCTCGATGAGCTTCCGCTTGACTTCAGGCCGAAATGCGGCAAGGACGGACGGCATCATTCGCATGAACGGTTGATCGGAACCGGAGGAACCTTGCGAGATGAAGAGGTA
This sequence comes from Singulisphaera sp. GP187, assembly GCA_945861245.1. Taxonomy (GTDB): domain Bacteria; phylum Planctomycetota; class Planctomycetia; order Gemmatales; family Gemmataceae; genus SIAQ01. The sequence continues at coordinate 67,608 of CAMAUE010000002.1, read as the reverse complement.
CGGCGTGTTGGTGGGGTAGAGGTCGCCGAAGCCGTCGTTTTTGCCGTTGCGTCCCGGATCGTGATCGCGATGTTCGGGATAGATGTAGACGTTGTTTTTGCGGTAATGCTCAGCGAGCAGCGTAAGCCCGAATGGCGAGACGTAAAGCGAGCGCGGGTTGCTGCCGCCCAGATGCGCCGGCGCCGAGGTCGACGAGTTGCCAAACGTGACGTGTGGCCGCACGACGCGCGCCGCCGCCCAGTGTTTGCGAAGCGTAATATCTTCGGGCGAATACTTGAAGGCAGAGAGCTGCGGATAGGGAGTGAGACTGAGAGGCGAGTGATCGCCGTCGCGATTGTCGTAGAAGTCGCCGACGTTCCCAGCGGCGGTGCCTTCCTTCCACCACTGCCGAAGCAGTTCGCCGACTTTGCCTCCGCCGACGGCGATCGGTTTTTCCTTGAGCTTATCGAAATCGGGCGTCTGCGCGGATGAATACGACGTCTGTGTAAGCACGAAAATGACACATGCAACGCCGAAAATAATTCGCATCGACCACCTCCCGTGTTGATTGAGCATACAACCGCGTTGTTTGGTATACTAACTCATGATATTTAACCGATCGCGACGATTGCTCATCATTTCGGCCAGAAGGCAGTTGAAACTCGGAGCGTACCGTGGAATTGTTTACCACGCGGGACCTGGCCCAGGTCTGCCGAATCTTCTTGGAGTTGGCGTATCCATCGGGGTCGGCATCGATCCCGGTCGCGGTACGCCCCTACCTTGAGATCGCGCCAGACGCAGCGGTTACGGATTACCTGCCGCCCTCGCCGCTCGCGCTGCCGGTTTGCCATGAGTTGCTTCCAGAGAAGGATGGGGCGGGCGGTTTCGCCTTTCGCCTAGGGCGCGATGGTTTTCGCTATTTGAAGCTGTGCCTACGACAGATGGAGCATCATGGCAAAGAGACCTGGGTCTTCTTCGTCGATACGCATGACAAACGATTGCTTACCTTGCCCAGTCAATCGCCTGAAAACCTAGAACGGCTGCGCACGCTAAAACAGAAGAATGAGGTAATGAAAGTCCAGATTGAAAAGGCCTTCGATCTCGCCCGTATCCTGACGCCGACCGAACTCCTGCGCATCGACCTCACCGACGAGTCGTGACGTGTTCTGCCTTGGAAAGGACTCCGCCATGTTGCCGATCGTTTCGATCATCACGCCGTCCTTCAACCAGGCATCCTTCCTTCGCCGCACCATCGAAAGCGTGCTGACTCAAGACTACCCAAACATCGAGTATCTCGTCCTCGACGGCGGCTCGACCGATGGTTCCGTTGACATCCTTCGAAGTTATGGCGAGCGTTTCCCCTGGCAATCCCAGCGTGATGGCGGGCAGACCGACGCCATCAACCAAGGCCTGCGCCGCTGCCGAGGCGAGATCGTCGCCTATCTCAACTCCGACGATACGCTCCTCCCCGGCGCCGTCGCCACCGTAGTCGCGCATTTTCAGCAGCATCAAGAATGGGACATGCTCTATGGCAACGCCCGGTTCATCGATGCCGACGATCGCGAGTTCGGCGATTACCCGACGCGCGCCTACCGCTTCGCGCAACTCGTCGAAACGTGCTTCATCTGTCAACCTGCCGCTTTCTGGCGCCGACATACGATGGATCGCTTCGGTCTGTTTGACGACACGCTCGATTGCGCGATGGACTACGAATATTGGCTCCGACTCGGTCACGGCAGGGCGACGATCGCGCATGTGCCCGAGTTCCTCGCCTGCTCGCGCATCCACCCCGCGACAAAAACGCTGTCCATGCGCATGCAGGTCTTCCACGAAATCCTCGAAGTCAGCCGTCGCCACGCCGGCGATGCCCACCTTGAGCAATACTGCGCTTATTGGCATTACCGCTGCCATGAACGCCCGACCGGCTGGCCACGATTGCTTCGCAAACTACCGAAGAGCCATCGCATTCTCGGACGACTGCATCGCGCCTGGTATCGGCTTTCGACGGCGATTCGGTAAAAAATCATTGCAAATTTCAAATTGCAGATTGCAAATTGAAAACGCGCACACAGCAAGGATGAATCGCATTTGAAATTTGCAATCTGAAATTTGCAATTTGAAATTGGGAGATAAACATGCACAACGCGGATCAACGTCGTTTGTTGTCTGATGTCGAATCGTTCTGTCAGGAGTTGCGTGAGCACGAGGAGCTTTGCTATGTCGAGCATCGCTTCAACCAACATCTGATTCCGCTGGCGCAGAAGTATAACATTCTCGGCATGCCCGTGCCGACCGAGTACGGCGGACGCGGCGCCGACACCGTCACCTACGTCAAAGCGCTCGCACGCATCGGCCAAGAGGGGACCGGCGTGCGCACCTTCTTCTCCGGGCATACGAGCATCGGGCAGTATCCGATCATGACATGGGGCAGCGAAGACCAGAAACGCCGATACCTGCCCGCGTCGTGCAAGGGAGACAAGATTTTCGCTTTCGGCCTGACCGAACCGGACGCCGGCAGCAACCCGCTGGAGATGACGAGCACCTACGAAAAGCAGGCCGACCATTATCGCCTTAATGGCACGAAGTATCTCATCTCCAACGCCGGCATCGCGACGACCATCGTCACCTTCGCCTATCCGAAAGCCGGCGGACGGATCAGCGCGTTCATCATCGACGTCGATCAACCCGGCTTCGCGCGTGAGGACCTAGTCGCCAAGATGGGTATGTACTCCGCGAACACCGGCATGTTCGAAATGACCGATCTCCACACGCCGTTGACGAACTTGCTTGGCCCGGAAGGCGACGGCTTTCGCATAGCGATGGGCACGCTCGTCAGCGGGCGGTTGAGCGTCGCGTCTGGCTGTCTTGGCGTCATCGAGGATTGCTTGATCGAATCGATCCGCTATGCCAAGGAACGTACGCAGCATGGCAAAGCCATCGGCAAGCATCAACTCGTGCAGGAACATCTGACGGCGATTGAGATGGCACGCCTGGCGAGTGAGGCGCTGATCCTGAAAGCCGCCGAGGCGAAAGATTCGGCGAATGCGGACCCTACGAATATCGACCTGCGTGCGAAGTCCGATCTGCTCGCCGCCCAGGCGAAGCTGTACGCCTCGAACGCCGCCTGGGACGCCGCCGATCATGCCGTGCAAATCTTCGGCGGTCGCGGCTGGTCAACGCTGTACCGTCCCGGCCGACATCTGATGGACGTGCGCGTGTGCCGAATCTACGAAGGTACGGACGAGATCTTGAAGCTCAAAATCGCATCGGCGCTGTTGGGCGGCAAGGAGTATGAGGCGTATAAGTGAGCGTCGATTCGCCGCTTGCGGCTTAGCGCTCACGTCATCTGACGTGAAGTGAGCGCTAAGCCGCAAGCGGCAAATTCAAAAGGCAATCTCTCACTTATCCCGCACGATCACCGGCATCTCCATCGCCGGCAGCTTGAGTTGCGCGGGCAACGGCGGCAGCACCTTGCCTCGCACTGCTTTGTCCGTCAGCTTCGCGCCTTCCACGAACTTCCAGCTTTTTCCATCATCCAGCGATATGCCAAGTAGAAACGACTTTCCCGTCAACGACGCATTCGGCACGCGCATCACCATGACCGTCGGTACGACCACGAACGTGAATTTCCCCTCCGTCAACACGTCGCCTGGTTCACCGACGTTCAAGGCGTGGAATTTCACACCCTTCGCTTCCATCGCTTTCGCCAGTTCGCCGATGCCCCGTATCATTTTCTCTCGCCCGCCGGCCATTTCGACGATCTTGTCATAGGTTCGGTCGACAACTTTGGCGTGATCGCCTTTGATCATTGCCGCTGCGAGTTCGGATGCAATCTTCTTTGCCGCGCCGGCTTTGGTCGATTCACCGGCGTGAGTCAGGCTGGCCAAAGTGATCAGGGTGCAAACAAAAGTGAAACGGAACATGCGGGGATCCTTTCCAGTGGAATAAACTCGTCGGCTTTCTCTACGATGGTTATTTACGCGGCAACGACCCGATGGGAAGAGGCAAAAAGCAACGCCACTGTTTCCCGCGTGCGGCCTGGCGCTCGGATTACTCCGTGCGAGCGCTAAGCCGCAAGCGGGAAACAGGATCATTCCAGCATCGCCAGCACTTCCGTCGAGAATGTCGCGCCGAAGCCGACATCGCTCGGCACTTCGATCACGCCATCGCAAATCGGCGGTTGCCCGCCAACCCACGTCAGCCACGGTCGGCCCGATTCCGCGAGCGGTTGGGAATCGAGCGCGGCCAGCGCCGGCAGCGCCCAAACCTCCGCGCCGCGATGCGGACAGACGCGCACGCCGGCCTGATTCGCCGCCGTGTAGATCTTCACCAACTCGGTCATCCCGCCGACCCAGCAAACGTCGGGCTGAAGAACGTGGTGCAGCCGGCGGTCGATCAATTCCTGAAACGCCGTCGCCGTGAATTCGTGCTCACCACCCGCGATCGGAATGGGCGATCGCATGCACAACTCCGCATAGCCCGCGAGATCGTCCGGAGAAATCGGCTCCTCGATCCAATCGAGGCCCAGGTCAACGACGGCGTCCGCAAACCGGAGCGTGAACGGAACGTCCCACTTCATCCACGCATCCACCATCAGCGTTACGCCAGGTCCAACGCGATCTCGCGCTCGCCGAACGACATCGACGAGCGGCTGTACGTCACCCGCCTCCTGCTTGCCAAGGTGCAGTTTGAACGCCGAGTGCGTGCCGACCATCGTGGCGGATAGGTCGCCCCACACCGTCGCATAGGTTAGCAGTGTCGCATGGCGCGGTCCGCCCAAAAGTTGCGCGACCGACACGCCCGCCGCTTTGGCCCGCAGGTCCCAGAGCGCCAAATCGACGCCGCTGATCGCCATGACGGCAACGCCCTTGCGGCCAAACGCCAGCGTGGCGTCGTACATCTCCTGCCAGCGCGTCGCAATGGGTTCGACCTTACGGCCAACCAGAAGATCGCCCAACACCGTGCGAACGATGTGCATCGCCGACAACCCGCCGCCGCCGACGCCATAGCCCGTGAGGCCGACATCGGTATCGATAGCGACCAGGATTTGGCCCAGCGACGTCCGCCAATCTTTCGGCGAATCGCACGGCGGCTGACAGGTGCGGATGCGGGTGATGTGCATAAGTGTTTCAATGCCCAAGGGTGAAGCACTCCGAACCCTTGGGATGTGATGTCATCAATCATCCCAGAGGTTTGGAGTATCTCACCTCTGGGTTGCGTTCTCTGATTGATTCACTCTATTCAAGCGTCCCCGTATTGCCCGGCCTCGAGCATGCCTCATCGCCGAATCCGCGTTTGCGAAGTCGCGTGTAGCGGACCAGCGACTCACTAAAGAGGTCGCGATCGCTGTAGAGCATCCGTGACGTTTCTTCGTCGAAGCATTCGAGGAGCAGACGAAAGACTTCTGTCGCCGCCGCTGCCAGCGGACTGTCGACGAAGATCGGCAGTCGCGGGATTGTGCCCTGGTGGATAAGTTGATGCCAGAAGAAGATCACCGTCTGAGTGCGGACCAGGCTGAAGGTAGGAATCAGCACCCGCCTGCTGCGCTCGATGGTGCGGCGGACCACCGCACCGAGATCGTTCGCCAGCATGTCGATGCCGGGCGTGATTGCGCCCACCATAGGCGCTGTCACTTATTAATCAAATGTTCAGACACTTAGCGTCTTCCACTTGAATGCAGCTAATTCGTAAGCTTGGCAGGCACGATGATGGTGGAAAACGTACTGCTCGTGCCGAGCGGAACGGTGGAGGCGGTAGTAAGGATCATGTTCGGATCGCTGATGGCCGCCGGCTGAATCCAAACCTGTTTGTTGTTGCTCGGGGCTTGCATGATCTTGACGCCGACGAATTGCACGATGTTGTAGTTGTAGTTCGACCCCTGCCCTTTGCCGGCGCTATAGCTGGTGGTGCTGGGATCTTTTGGTGTGAAGAGTGGTAGGACAAAGATCTTGCCGACGTAAGCATTGATATCCATCACATTCGAGGCTTTGAAGCCGTTTTCTCCCTGCCAATCCCATGCCGAGGTATGTTTGGAGAGCGGAATAAGACCGTTGAATATCAGGGTTTGAATGTCCGAAGAGGGAACGCCATTGTTGATCCAGCCGCTGATCGTGTTGGCACCGACATGAGAGTCATTCAGGCTCAGCAAGCCGAAGTTGCCCTTATCCTTGATGCTGGGATAGACCTCAAGCACGGGGTAGCCGCTGCTGTCCTTATTCGTGGTGCCGTTGGAATCCTGGCCCGATTTGATGAATTCGTTCCAGTCGTTGACATCGAAGGTAACGGGCAGCATGCCAGAATTGACCGAACCGACCTTGTAGCTATCGATCACGCTGGTGTAGAGGGTCGATGACGCCGTCGCGGTTACGTCGGTTTTCGAGATGCCGAACACAGGAGCGAAGAACAGGCCGAGGGACGTGTTTGCGGAGGCGTCGCGCCGCATCGTCACGTTGACGGTATTGGGATACTTGGTGTTGTCCGAGGTGTACGACGTAAAGACGCCGCTACTCGAGGTGAAGCCAACATCAATGTCAGCGGCCAAAAGCGTCAGATTGTTGACCGCGCCGGCGGAATTCAGACTCGCAAACGTCGTGGCGTACGTCTTCGCCTCGGCAACAGCAGCGCTCATGAGGTTAGTTTTCGTTGTCGCGGTTTGATTCGGAAGATTGTAGAGAACAAAGTTTTCGCCCAGTCTGCCCGCGCCGGCGAGTGCGGCGGAATCGGCGGCGTTCTGCAGCTCCGATTTCGTCAAAACAATCCAGCTGAGATCGACAGCAAACGCCACCATTCCGAGCAAAAACACCAGCATGACGCACGTCAGCGGCGCGATCGCACCTCGTCGGGATGATACGTTCTCGGCAGGCATAGTTCTCATGACGGGTCTCTCATTGTTTCATTACTGACGCCGCCGACAAAAGACAATTTCCCGTCGGAGGCTGAAGCGTAAGCGAGGCATTCAGGCCGCCTCGCCTACGCTTCAGCCTCGGAAATCACCTTTTGTCGGCCGCGTCATCATTGGTGCATCATAACGACCGTTTCGGATTCAACTTCGGAGTTGGCGAAGAACAGCGGCGTATTCCAGCTGATATTGGCAATCGTCACGGCGACCTTGACGGATATCTGGTCGCCTTTACTCGCCTTCGAGATATCCTTACTCGATCCGTTGACGAGTATCGTCACCGTCGCAAGTGTCGTCGTGATACCATTGTTCGTAAGGACGGCATTCACATTGTCGGTGACTTGTTGGGACGTATAGCCCGGCTGCGATCCCAGTCGGCAACCACTTCGAGCTGCATCCGATAGCACATTCTTCACCTGAATGGCACGGGTTATTTCGATCGTGCCGAGCGTCAGCGTCATCAAAAAGGTGGCGACGACGGCAAACTCGACCGTCGCTGTGCCGTGGCGAACGAGACTCTTGAATTTTCGCGTCTTCGGAAGCATTAGCATCATGGTAGTCTTCTCCATTCCTGTCATTCATGGGGCAGCGAGAACGTTCCCGAGATATTCCCGACCAAGTATCCAGCACCGGGAATCCACGATATCTTGCTCGCGGGAACGGTGACAAGGACGGTTATCGTGTCGCCGGTCACACCGGCGGATACGTTCGCGGTGGTACTGCCGTTCACGCTGACGGTCGTGGTATAGCCCGAGATGCCGCCCGTCTTGAGGAGATCGTCCACGGCGGCGGTCGCATCCGAAGTCGCCTTGTTTGGCAAGGTACCGGTTCGGCAACCCGCACGGGCGGCGTTCGTCAATAGTGTTGAGGTCATCATGCCACGGCCGACCTCGACTAAACCGAAAATGAAAATCACGAAGACTGGCAACACGAGCGCGAACTCGACTGTATGGGCGCCAGATCGTTCGGGATTGGTTCGCAACGTGTGACGAGATTGCATCGAATAATCCATGCTCGGGCGTTGCCGATGCTATTTCGGATCGCAACAACGCAAAGGGAGCGCCATCGGCCAAAATGTTATCCGCAACGAGGATAAATCACAGAGAAACAGCGACCAATGGCAGTTGGGGTTATCGCCTGATGAAACGTAGGTCGAAAACTAGATGAATGCAAATCCGAACTGAGTTTTGATGCGAGTACCTGAATCGGGTGGACGCGCGACAAAAGCCTTTACGAGCCGGAAGCGTAAGCGACGGGCTGGAGAAATCCGTCGCTTACGCTTCCGGCTCGTATAGGCTTTTGTCGGCCGTGGCAATGATGGATAGCCACCTTTCTTGCACCGAACACCGACGTGTTAGACCAGCGCGTCACCCTCATCCATGTCGAACAGCATCGGCATTACCTCGCGGATCACTTTCTTCGTCTTGCGCAAGCGCGGCTTCGACAGCTCTTCGTCAAGATGGTGCGATTCGAGCTGCTTCAATACCTGCGAGGCCCGATCGAGCACTTCCGGCGGAACGCCTGCCAACCGCGCGACATGGATGCCGTAGCTCTTGTCCGCACTGCCCGGCGCAATCTTGTGCAGAAAGATGATCTCGTCCTGCCACTCGCGCACCAGCACATTGTAATTGCGCAAGTTCGGCAACGTCTCGGCGAGCTGGGCCAACTCGTGATAGTGCGTCGCGAACAGCGTTCGGCAACCGACCTGCGTGTGCAGGTACTCCGTGATCGCCCAGGCCAGCGATACGCCGTCGTACGTTGACGTACCTCGGCCGATCTCGTCGAGTATCACGAGGCTGTGCGGCGTGGCGTTGTTGAGGATGTTGGCCGCCTCGGTCATCTCGACCATGAACGTGCTCTGCCCGCGGCTCAGTTCGTCCGACGCGCCGACTCGTGTAAAGATGCGATCGGCGATGCCGACCGTCGCGCTCGCCGCCGGCACATAGCTGCCGATCTGCGCGAGCAGCGTGAGCAACGCGACTTGGCGGATATAAGTGCTTTTACCTGCCATGTTAGGTCCCGTGATGAGTGCGAACATGCCGTCGCCTGTTCCCAGCATCACATCGTTCGGCACGAACGTCCCCGGCGGCAGCGTTTGGTCGAGCACGGGATGTCGGCCATCTTTGAGCACGAGTACCGGTTCGTCGACGAGCGTCGGCCTGACGTACTGGCGCGACGACGCCAATTCCGCGAGCGATGCGAGCACGTCGAGATTCGCGAGCACTTCGCCCGTCTGCAATAGCCGATGTGTCTCGCCGGCGACGCGGTCACGCAGATTAAGAAAAATATCGTATTCTCGGGCCTGGCTCTTCTCCTCGGCGGAGAGTACCTTTTCCTCGTATTCCTTCAACTCCGGCGTGATATAGCGCTCAGCATTTTTCAGCGTCTGCTTGCGTTGGTAGTCGCTGGGAACCTTGGTGAGATGCGTGTGCGTGATCTCGATGTAGTAGCCGAAGACATGGTTGAAGCCGACCTTGAGCGAGTTGATGCCGGTGCGGGTGATCTCGGCCGCCTGGAACCGTGCGATCCATTCCTTGCCGCCCTTGGCGATGTCGCGCAGCTCATCGAGCTCGGCGTTGTAGCCCGATTTAATCAGGCCGCCTTCCTTCGGACTTATCGGCGGTTCGTCGATGAGAGCCGAGTCGAGCAGGCCGCGCAGGTCTTGGCAGAGTTCGAGGTTGGCTTCGAGGTCGCGCAGGATCGCCGACTTGCGCGCGGCGATCTTCGCCTTGATCGTCGGCAGAAAGCGCAACGTCCTCGCAATGGCTGCCAGATCGCGTGGCAAGGCGCGTCCGGTGCTGGCGCGCGTCGTCAGGCGTTGCAGGTCGTGTACCTCCTTGAACGATTCGCGCAGCTCGTTGCGCAACGTCGAATGGTCGAGCAGTTCGGTCACGCCGTCGAGCCTTGCTTCGATGGCGGCGCGGTCGGCGAGCGGCGCCAGCAGCCATTCTTGCAATAGTCTCGCGCCCATCGTCGTCACGCTGCGGTCGATGGCGGCAAGCACCGAGCCTTGCCGATCGCCTTCGCGCAGCGTGCGCGTCAACTCCAGACTGCGGCGGGTGACATCGTCAAGCTGGAGCACATTACCCGCGGCATACGGGAACAGCCGACGGATGTGCCTTACGTCGGTCTTGAGCATCTCTTGCACATACAAGAGCAGTGCCCCAGCGGCGGCGAGGCAGACTTGCGAATCATCGAACCCGAAGCCGGCGAATGTCGATACGCCGAAATGCTTGGCCAATGCTTCTCGGGCGGTGCGCGCGTCGAACGTCCAGTCAGGCCGAGTTGAGAGCGCGGGCACAACGGCGAGGCGCGACAGCACCGGGGCGAGTGTGTTGGCGGAGCCTTCCGGGCAAATGCATTCCGTCGGCGTGATGCGCGACAGCTCATCGCGCAGCCGATCGGGCGTGGCATCCATCGCGTGAAACTGCCCCGTCGAGACATCCAGCCAGGCCAGGCCGGTCGTGCCGTTCGCCGTCGTCGGCAACACCGCGGCGATGTGGTTGTTCTGTTTCGGATCGAGCAGGTCCGATTCCGTCACCGTGCCCGGCGTCACCACGCGCGTCACCGCCCGCTTGACGAGGCCCTTCGCCTGCGACGCCTCCTCGACTTGATCGCACACCGCGACACGAAAGCCCGCCCGCAACAGCGTGTGCAGGTGCATCTCCAGCGAATGATGCGGAAAGCCGGCCATCACGATTTCTTTGTCCCGACTCGTCAGCGTCAGACCAAGCACCTTGGCGGCGGTCTTCGCGTCGTCTTCAAACAGTTCGTAAAAGTCCCCCATGCGAAAGAAGAGCAGCATGCCGGGATACTGATTCTTCGCATCCCAATACTGCTGCATCATGGGAGTGGCCATGAACCCGCCCTCTGTTTGCCGCTCGCGGCTTAGCGCTCGCCAAACAGCAAGCGGCAAATGTAAAATCGAAAGCCAAATGCGAATTTTACGACTTGCGGCGGAAATGGTCAGGCGTGAGAGAAGGCGATAGAGGTGGAATGCATGGCTACGGCCTTTCAGCCCGGCGGCGTAGCACCCATCCAGGCTCTCTAATACAATCACCCCATCCATGCCTTCGCGGCGTTCACCGGTAGGTAAGAACGTACCGCAACGAAGGCTTCGCAGGTATGCTCAGCTCCGTTGTGCACACCTGCCGTCAAGAGATCCGCTTCGCTGGCCGCGGGAAACTGCCAAAGCCCACCTGCTCGTTGGAACGCACACACATGAATATCTACGCCGTGTTGGCCGAGTTGGTTAGTATCATCCATTTCGCGATCATTGCGTTTGTCGTGCTGGGGCAAGTCGCCATCCTGATCGGATGGGGGCTTCGTTGGCGCTGGATTCGCAATCCGTGGTTTCGGGTCGCACATGTCGGCACGATCGTCATCGTTGCGGTGGAAGCGATGGTCGAGTTCGAATGCCCGCTCACGACCCTGGAATACAATCTCCAGATCGAGGCGGGACAATTGGATCCGGACTTCCGCAATCAAAATTGGAGCGACGACGATTTCGGTTTCATCAGTCGGCATCTACGAAAATTCACATTCTATGACGCGAGCAAACATGGGGTCGTCCTGGATGCGAGCTACTATGTTTTCGCCGGGCTGACGTTGGCGACGGTCTTCCTGGTCCCGCCGCGATTTCGACGCCAACTTCCGACGACTCAAGAAGTTTCCGAGCCGCGACCGTCAGGGAGCGGCCGACGATAAACGCACGGCACCCAGTCGGCCACTCCCTGACGGTCGCGGCTCGGAAAAGCATCAAACTCACCCGTTAAGGGCATTTTTTCTCGTGCCACGATTTCGTGAAGTTGGAGCGGATGGTTTCATCGATGCTCGTCGCCCCAAGATCGTTGGGGTTCTGGACCGCGCCGCTCGTGCCGATCGCGCTCGCACTTACCGTGGGCATCGTGGCGGATCGGCATCTCGTCATCCCATTTGAAACGAGTCTCGTGACCGCGTTTGTTTGTGCTGCTGCCGTCGCAGTGGCGGCATTTCGTGGCGACACGCGGATCGTACTCGTTGCCTTATGGCTGACGCTCATCGCGCTCGGATCCGCCTTCCATCATTGGCATCGCCATTACCTCCCCGCCGACGATCTCAGCCGACACGCCGCCCGCGAGCCACACATCGCTCGGCTGCGTGGTGTCGTGCATTCCGCGCCGATTTCATTTCCAGGCCAGATCGATCCGCTGCGCACACAATCCGCCAAGCCGACCGTGCGTTTTGCCGTGCGCGTCACTGAACGCCAGGACATTACCGATCGCCAATGGATGCGCTGCAGCGGCCTATCGCAGGTGACTCTGCAGGGCCGATTCGCCGAGATACCGTTCACCGCTGGCGACGAGGTCGAACTGCTGGGCCGACTGGCACATCCGGGCGAGCCGATGAATCCGGGCGAGTTCGATTATGCGGATTTCCTGCGCGATCAAGGCATCACGACGACACTGACTGTGCTGGAGACCGACGAGGCGCAGCTCGTCCGTCGCGGTTGGCCAACGTCGCTGTGGGGCGTGCTCGCCGTCGTGCGCGAATGGGGGCAGGCGTCGCTCAAACAAAACATGTCGGCCCATCACGATCTGGCGTCAGCACTGCTGCTCGGCGAAGGCTCGGGGCTAGGCAGCGCCGGCTGGGACAAGTATCAACGCAGCGGCATCGTCCATGTCCTCGCGATCTCCGGGCAGCATCTCGTCGTGCTCGCCTGGCTGTTCTGGTTCAGCGCTCGCATCGCCGGCAACCGCAGGCGCTCGGCGGCGCCGATCATCGCCCTGGTGCTAATCACTTACGCGATGATGACGGGCGGTCGGTCTCCGGTCATGCGGGCTGCCTGGGTCGTCGCGGCCTACTGCGGCGGCGTGATGCTGCGGCGGCCGGTGTCGTACGCCAACACGTTCGCGCTTGGCTGGATCGGCGTGCTCGCGGTCAACCCGACCGACATCTTCAACGCGGGCTGCCAGCTGTCGTTCCTCGCCAGTGCCGTGCTGGCCTGGGGCGTCTCGCGCTGGACCGATACGCCGCCCGATGCGCTCGAAGACCTAATCGCCCAATCGCAATCCTGGCCCGTGTGGCTTGGGCTGTGGCTGGCGCGGGCGGCCTTTGCAGCCTATGTCGTCAACGCCATGGTTTGGCTGGCGATCACGCCGTTGGTCGCGCATCACTATCACAACGTATCGCCGATCGCGTTGTTGCTTGGCCCGCCGATGGTGGTGCTGACTTCGATCGCGCTGGTGACCGGTTTCGCGTGTTTGTTGTTCGCCGCCTGGCTGCCCCCGCTCGCCTGGTTGTTCGGCTGGCTGACGCAGATCACGCTGGGCATGGGCGATTGGCTGGTGGACATCGGTTTAATGGTCCCCGGCGCATACGTGTTCGTGCCCGATGTGCCGGCGTGGTGGTCGTGGGTCTTCTGCGTGGGATTATTTATAGGTATTTCGTCGTATATCGTCGGTAATGCCACGCGAATCGCGATCGGCGTCGGCGCGGCTTGGTGGGTGCTCGGCGTGGCTCTAGTGTTCGCGCCGCATCGGCCCGGCGAGTTGCGCTGCACGTTTGTCGCCGTCGGGCATGGCCTGTGCACGGTGATCGAGACGCCGTCGGGCAGGGTCATCGTCTACGACGCCGGCGCGACGGCCGGGCCGGATGTGACTCGCCGGCATATCGCGCCATTCCTCTGGTCGCGCGGCATTTGCCGAATCGACGACGTGATCCTGTCGCATGCCGATCTCGATCACTTCAACGGCTTGCCTCAACTCGCCGAGCGCTTCGCCATCAATCGTATTATTTGCACGCCGACGTTTGCCGAGCGCGATTCGGCTGGCGTTCGCAAGACGCTCGCAGCGATCGAGAAGCAGCGCATCGACATGGAAGTGGTCAAGGTCGGCAGCCGTTGGGAGGTCGATGGCGTTCACTTTCGCGTGCTACATCCGCCGGCCGTCGGGCCTGCGGGCAACGAGAATACGCGCAGCCTGGTGTTACACGTCACGCATGCCGATTGGTCGATGCTGCTGACGGGCGATCTCGAAAAGGAAGGCTTGACGCAGCTCCTCAGTCAACCGCCGACGCCCGTGGACGTGATGATGGCTCCACACCACGGCAGCGAAAGCTCGAACAACCCGGCCCTGGCGAAATGGGCGAAACCGAAGCTCGTGGTCAGCAGCCAGACCTCGCCCAAGTTCGAGCGTGCGAGTATCAAGACCTATGAATCCCACGGCGCGACCTACCTCGCCACCTGGCCCACCGGCGCGATCACGGTTCGGCCAACTGAACACGACATGCTCGTCGAGACGTTCCGTGGCCCGCCGGCGCAGCGACTACCCTTGCACACAGCGAAGCGGTAAGGCCATACAGATCAATGCTTGATCGTTTCAGATCGCGGTATGCACGGGAAAAGGTATCAAGATTCGTCAGAATAAGTATATACACTTACATCAAAGGGTCCTGACACGAATAAAATTCACTCAGCGACAACGACTTGTCCGTCATGAGGTTGAGAGAGTTCAGTTGGCGTTGAGCGAACAATGACCGCCTGCCAGACTTGGGATACCCATCAACCCATCCCAACAAGCAGACAAGGTTGGCCCTCAATATCTCCGCGACCGTCGGCCAGTTCGAGGCCGATGTTGCGACAGCGCTCTCTGCGGAAACCATCGCTGACCATTGTCACTCACTTGGCCATTCGTCGCTGAACTAAATGATCCCCAGCGGTGATAATACTTCGAGCGGATGACTTTGTCCGGTCAGAGCCTGAGCGCCAGCGAAGGGCACCGCATGGCCATTCGCTGGCGCTCAGGCTCTGAAAATGCAACAATTCTCAACCGCCCGCAGTTTAGCTCCATAATTCCAGAAATCGGCCTCAACCAGCGAACGCTTATCGAGAAGTCCGACGCTTATTTCTTCGGCCGAAACGCTTTCACTACGTTTTCATTCGTCGTCAGGAACGGCCCTTCGATCAGGTCGATGCAATACGGTACCGCAGGGAACACGGCGAGCAAGCAATCGCGGATCGCGCTGGGTTTGCCCGGCAGGTTCACGATCAGCGACTTGCCGCGGATGCCCGCGATTTGCCGCGAGAGGATTGCCGTCGGCACGATTTTGAGCGAGACGGCCCGCATCTGCTCGCCGAACCCGTCGAGGATCTTGTCGCACACGGCTTCGGTCGCTTCGGGCGTGACGTCGCGTCGCGCCGGCCCCGTGCCACCCGTGGTGACGACGAGGCAGCAATTTTCCGTATCGCATAAGTCCCTAAGTGTCGCCTCGATGGTAGGCTGTTCGTCGGGAATCAACCGCGGGATCGGCTCCCACGTGCAGGCCAGAATTTCGCGCAGGCAGTCCTGGATCGCCGGGCCGCCTTTGTCTTCGTAGACGCCCTGGCTCGCGCGATCGGAGATGGTGACGATTCCGATACGGATAGTCATGAGGGTTTGGTTTCTTTGGCGAAGGCGCGACGGCTAGGTCTGTCCAGTACGTACTGAAAAAAGCACCCGCCAAACGCATTTGTTTATTGAATGAGTTGTCACGTTATGCAGCGCGACGCAATTCATTCCGTGTGGTCGGCAATGCGAACGATTCTGCCAGTTTCGCCAGCCCGTGAACTAGGCCCGTGATAGCGCCTGGTTGATGATTCGCGTTCACCTGGATGCGCAGCACACCGGCGTGATAGGGCACAGCGGGGAACGTCACCGATTGAACATAAAAGCCTTGCTCGAACAGGAATTTGCCCGCTTGCAACGTCACGTCTTCGTCGCCGACGAGAATCGACACGATTGGCGTTTCGCCGCCGAGAACGACCAATCCGAGTTGCTCCGCGCCGCGAATAAGCTGCGTGAGATTGCGCGTCAAGCGAGCACGGATGATGTCGTATTCGCTTGAGGCAAGAATATCGCACACGACACAGATGGCATCGAGGTAGGCGGGCGGAACCGGGCCGCCGAAAATGAACGTGTTCGAGCGAATCTTGAGCAGCTGCTTGAACTCGCGTTTACAGCCTATGAAACCGCCGAAGCACGAGAAACCTTTCGACAGCGAGCCAATGACGAAGGTGTTGTCATAGGTCCCGAGGGCGTCAAGCACCGTGCCTCGACCATGGGGGCCGAGAACCGCCGTGGCGTGCGCGTCATCGACATACAGCACGGCGTTGCGGCGCAGGCAGACTTCGTTGAGCCGAGCGAGCGGCGGCAGGGCGCCGGTCATACTGTAAACGCCGTCGATGGCGACGACGGCGACGCGATACTCGCCGGCGGCTTCCAGCGTGCGATCGAGATCGTCGGGGTCGCAATGGCTGAACGGCACAACGCGCACTCCGTTGGCCTGTGCGATCCTGGCGCCGTCCTGCATCGAATTATGAGCATGTTCATCGATAACGAGCAGATCACGTTTCGTCACCAGGCCAGGCAGCGCGCCGAGATTGGTGAGGCTCACCGATGGATAGATGAGTGCTGCTTCCGTGCCCAGCCAGGCCGCTAATTTTTCCTCGGCTTGCTCGTTTGAACGCACCGACGAAAACGCGCGCGACGCGCCATTGTGCGAACCCCAGTGATGCAAGCCGCGCTCGATCGCTTCACGCACGCGCGGGTCTTGATCCAGTCCCAGAAAACTGTCGGAACCGAAGTTGATGACCTCGTGTCCCTGGACCTCCATCTCGCGATTGGGGCCTAGCCGGTCGACGATCATATCCTTCAAATGCGAATCCGGATATTGTTGCGCGAAATGTTCGATGAAGCGCACCAGGCCATTTTGCCGGATCGCCTTCTCGAGGTTCTGCATCGGTTGGATTGCCATGTTTCGTTCCTTCGACTCTACGAAGCCCAGAGGTGAGGTACTCCGAACCTCTGGGATCCCAACGGTTCGGAGTACCTCACCATTGGGCTTTAGACTGATAGATCAAAAATGCCGAATAAATTCAAGCCGAAGTTCCCAGGCGTCGGATACGCCGCAATTCGCCTGGCCTTCGCTGCTTGACTGTTTCTATCGTAATAATGGGAAAATCTTGGCTATTCTGCCAAGAAACATCGAGCGTTCGGTCGATGAAAAGAAATGGATCGACCATGTCCAAGCGAAAGGAACGCGTGCCGTGTACGCACTGCAAACTGCGGAACGAATAAGAGTCTCGGTTCGCTGCGCGATCGTCAGCTGCGCGGTGACGCACGCAAATGCACTCACGATTGCCGCATTGCGCAAGCAGCCGACGGTAATCGCATCGGAGCCGATGTCGGCATCATTTCTCAAGCATTCGGAAGAACAAACGGTAGTCGCTATCGAAACGGTGCGTGCGGCTATCGGGCAGTTTACTGAGCCACAGCCAGAATTTCGCGATTGGGGAGTCGTCGCCGCCGCCAATTTCTTTGGACGAATCCAGATCGCGCGAAGCATAACAGCGTATCCGACCGACGGAGCTTGGGGCGTGTCGCCTCACCTTATTCCGCATCAATCGCTGCATGCGATTTCGGGGACGCTCAGTCAATCGCTCAAAGCCTATGGCCCTAACTTCGGCGTCGGCGGCGGGCCGAACTCCGTTCGCGAGGCATTACTGCTCGCGGCCAGTTTGCTCGCCGATTCATCCCTGCCGGGGCTTTGGTTGATACTCACGGGTTACGAATCGGAGCGGATCCCCAGTGCCGATGCGAACGTCACACCAACGCCAAATTGTTGCGGCATCGCGATGGCGCTGAGGCCCACGATCGATGCAACCTACGGCCCGGAGTTGAGGCTTGGCGAGGCAGCGAACGACGACGCGATCCGCTGGCTGGCCGAACCGCAACTCGACGCCATCGCCGAAGCCGTCGCGCAACGGCAATCGACTCGTTGGCGCGTCGGCGGAAGAATCGTTGCTGAACTGGATTTCGCTGGCGATTTGGAGGCAAGGTAATGCCGCGAGAATCGATTGTCATCACAGGGCTCGGCGCCGCCACGCCGCTGGGACACACGTATCGCGAATTCGCCGATCGTTTGCTCGCCGGCAAATCGGGCGTACGTACCATCACGGAGTTTCCCGTCAACGATCACCCGTCGCAGATCGGCGCACAGGTGACGGACATTCCGTGCCCGGAGGAATTCAGCCAGCACGATTTTGCGGCGATGTCACGGCTCGATCAAGCGATGCTCTGGTGCTGCACATCGGCGCTGTGCGACGCCAAACTCTGGCACAATCGCAGCAACCTACGCATCGGTATCGTGCTCGGCAACGCGGCGGAATGGCTTACGATGTGGGAGCTTAACTTTCGTAACGGCAGCCGACAAGCGTTTGAAACACAGGCACATATCGAACCGCTCGCGCATCGAACCGCCCATCGGCTCGGCTTGAACGGCCCGATCGCCTCGCTTTCCGCCGCCTGCGCAAGTGGCAATCACGCGATTGCCCTCGCTCGGCGTTGGCTACAGCTTGGCTGGGTTGATGTCTGCCTCGCTGGTGCGTGCGATCTTGCGATCAATCCGCTCAATCTCGCCGGATTTGGCAACCTGCGGGCACTTTCGCGCCGCAACGACGATCCGCCCGCCGCCTCGCGGCCATTCGACCGCGATCGCGACGGCTTTGTCATGGGCGAAGGCGGCGCGATCTTCGTGCTGGAGCGATCCGCATCCGCACGTCAGCGCGGCGTCAAGCTCTATGCCGAGGTCGCTGGCTGCGGTGCATCGAGCGATGCCTATCACATGGTGATACCCAGCCCCGATCCGGTCCCAGCGATTCAAGCGATGCGGCAAGCGTTGACCGACGCCCAGCTCGACCCCGCCGACATCGATTACGTCAACGCCCATGCGACAAGCACGCCTGTGGGCGATCAAGCCGAGGCGAAGGTGCTGGCCAGCGTGTTCGGTTCGCACATCGAAAGGATGCCGGTGAGTTCGACGAAGAGCATGACTGGCCATCTCCTGACCGCCGCCGCCGCCGTGGAAGCTCTGGTGTGCATCGTCGCGATCGAGCGCCAGGCCGTCCCGCCGACGATTAATCTGCACAACCCCGATCCGGAGTGCCGACTCCGCCACGTCCCGAATCAAGCCGAGTCGTGCCGAGTGCGCGCGACCGCATCGAATTCATTCGGTTTCGGCGGCAGCAACACGTGCTTGATTTTGAAGGCCGCGTAGACGTTTCAGCTCTTTCCCACTCAAACAATCTGCCGTACGATTTGGCCACGAGTGATCGGGATGGGGCGGTTTTGCGTGTCGTGAACTTCCGTCCCGGGGTCGATGCCGAGAAGGTGGAAGATGGTAGCGGTGAGGTCTTGGGGCAACACCTGGCCTTCTCGGGGGTAGGCGCCGATTCGGTCGGAGGCGCCGTGGACGACTCCCGCGCGGACGCCGCCGCCTGCCATCGCCAGCGAGAAGACCGAACCCCAATGGTCGCGCCCGGCGTTGGGATTGATACGGGGCGTACGGCCGAACTCGCCATGCCAAACGACGAGCGTCTCGTCAAGCAACCCGCGCATCGCCAAGTCTTCGATTAGAGCGCTCACCGCGCGATCCATCAACGGCATCAGGTGGCTGCGCAGCGATTGGGCGTTGGCGTTGTGCGTATCCCAGCCGCCTTGGTTGGGTAGGTTCGGGCCCATGCGCGTCCAGTTGATTTGCACAAGCGAGATGCCCGATTCAACCAATCGCCGAGCGAGCAATAGGCTCTGAGCGTAGCGCGATCGACCATAGCGGTCGCGCATCGATGCCGGCTCGTGGCTGACGTCGAACGCCTGGCGGACGCTGGTCGTGCGCATCATGTCGAGCGCTTGATGAAACTGATGGTTGTAGTTCGTGACGGCCGCGGTTCGTTCGAGCGAGCCGAGATGGCGATTGACCTGATCCAGCAGCGATCGGCGATCATCGAAGCGCAGCGGCGTCAAGTCGTCGGGCATGGCCAGCGCGGGAACCTGGAAGGTGGCGGCGGACGGATCGCAGTGCAACAGCCAGGGATCGGTCGCACGGCCGAGGAAGCCGGCGTCTTGGCCAGGCCAGGGTATGTTGCCGTCGTTCCAAATATGCTCGGGAATAACAACCGACGCCGGCATCCCGCCGGGCCGAGACTTCAGGCGATTGACGAGCGAGGCAAGGCTGGGCCAATTATTCGGCGCGCCGGCGCGAGCGTTCTCGACGTTGGCAGGCGTGTGAGGCACGCCGGTCAGCATGTAGTAGCCGCTGGACGAGTGGGCGTTGTCGCGTGTGGACATCGCTCGCAGCACGGCGAAGTGATGCGCGAGAGCGCCGAGCCTGGGCATCAATTCACACACTTGCAAACCGGGCACGGAACTGGCGATTGGCCTGAACGGACCGCGAATCTCCTCGGGGGCGTCGGGCTTGGGGTCCCATGTTTCATGTTGCGGCGGCCCGCCAGTCAAGCCGACGAGGATGCACGCCTTCGCCTTGCCAAACGATGATGGCCGAGGAATGGACGAGACTTGGGCGCGAGCGTGGTTCAGCGCTGGTAGCGAAAGGCCGAGTGTGCCGAGTGCGCCGATGCGCAACCAATCGCGGCGAGAAACCTGATCGCAAAGAGCTGCACCGGAATCGCGGATGGTCAACATGAAACGCCCCCAAGGTAGGATAAAGTGATTGTAACAGGTTACCTGCCTGCCGGGTAAGTGGGAAACGAAAAAAAAGCGAACGAAGCATTAGAGTAGGCCAGCGCAGTGTGGTCACACCGGACGTTCGCAGATGCCCTTTGCTTCCCTACGGCGTTTCGTTATATCAATCCAAAACGAACCCTCGCCCGCTCATCCTAAGTGAACCCAACTATGACACAAACCTACTCAGTCATCGGCACCCGTCCGGTTCGGCACGACGGCGTCGATAAAGTCACAGGCCGCGCGCTGTATGGCGCCGACTTCCAGGCCGCTGGTCTATTGCACGGACGCATCCTCCGCAGCCCGGTCGCGCATGCCAAGATCAAGCGGATCGACGTCAGCAAGGCAGCAGCGTTGCCCGGCGTTGAGGCGATCATCACGTCCGCCGACTTTCCCGATCCGGGCGACAAGATCGCGCACCTCGGCGAAGGCGCAGTGAATCTGCGGCATCTGAGCGCGAATTGTTTGGCGCGGGACAAGGTGCTATACAAAGGCCAGGCCGTCGCCGCCGTCGCCGCGATCAACGCGCATATCGCCGAGGAAGCGTGCAAGCTGATCGTCGTCGAATACGAGGCGCTGCCCGTCGTCACCGATGTCGTCAAAGCGATGCAACCCGGTGCCCCGATCCTGCACGACGATCTCGTCACCGAATCGATGGCCGGCGCGACCGACAAGCAGCCGACGAACATCGCCAAGCATCTCCAATACAAGCTCGGCGACACCGCGAAGGGTTTCGCCGAGGCGGCCGTCGTCATCGAGAAAACGTTCAACACCGCAACGGTGCACCAGGGCTACATCGAGCCGCACAACGCGTCGGCTTTGTGGAGCGCCGACGGCACGGTCACGATCTGGTGCAGCACGCAGGGTTCGTTCAGCGTGCGGTCGCAGGTGGCCGAACTTTTGCTGATTCCCGTCTCGCGCATCAAAGTCGTCCCGATGGAAATCGGCGGTGGCTTTGGCGGCAAGATTCGCGTCTATCTCGAACCGGTCGCAGCTGTACTTAGCAAAAAGACAGGCAAACCGGTCAAGATACTGATGAACCGCGCCGACGTGCTCGAAGCGACCGGCCCGACGCCCGGCTCGCACATCCGCGTCAAGGTCGGCGCCGACAAGAATGGCAAGATCACCGCCGCCGAGGCGTACCTCGCCTATGAAGCCGGCGCGTATCCCGGCTCGCCGATCTGGGCCGGCTGCGTTTGCATCTTCTCGTGCTATGACATCGCCAACTTGCAAATCGACGGTTACGACGTCTGCGTCAACAAGCCTGCGACGAGCGCCTACCGCGCGCCGGGCGCGACCAATGCCGCCATGGCGATGGAAACGATCGTCGATGAGATTTGCGAAAAGCTCAAGATCGACCCGCTCGAATTCCGCCTCAACAACGCAGCCAAAGAAGGCACACGCCGAGCGGATGGCCCCGCATTCCCGAAGATCGGCGCGATCGAAACGGTGCAAACCGCCAAGTCGCATCCGCACTACACCGCGCCGCTGACCAAAGGCGCGAACGGCTTCCCGCGAGGCCGTGGCGTCGCCAGCGGGTTCTGGTTCAACATCGGTCTGAAGTCGAGCGTCAGCGCGTCGGTCAACTCGGACGGTTCCGTCAGCCTCGTCGAAGGCTCGACCGATATCGGCGGCTCGCGCACCAGCATTGCCATGCAACTCGCGGAAACACTCGGCATCCGCGCCGAGGACGTCCGCCCGACCGTCGGCGACACCGACGCCGTCGGCTACACCGACATCACCGGCGGCAGCCGCGTAACCTATGCCACCGGCTGGGCGGCGTTCGAAGCGGGCAAGGACATTCAACGCCAGATGATCGAGAAAGTCGCCGGCTGGTGGAAGGTCAAACCCGAGGACGTCGAGTACAAGAACGCCGGTGTCGTCTCGAAAACCGATGCCGCCAAGAAAATGTCGTTCACCGAAATCGCCACCGAGGCCCAGAAGCACGGCAGCGTCATCATTGGCCGAGCGAGCGTTGACCCACCCTGGCCGGGCGGCGCGTATGCCACGCATATCGTCGATGTCGAAGTCGATCCCGATACCGGCAAGATTCAGATACTCCGCTACACCGCCGTGCAAGACTGTGGCAAGGCGATTCATCCGAGCTACGTCGAAGGCCAAATTCAGGGCGGCGCGGTGCAAGGCATCGGCTGGGGGTTGAACGAGGAATATTTCTACAACGACAAAGGCGTCATGACCAACGCCAGCTTCCTCGACTACCGCATGCCGACCGCGCTCGACCTGCCGATGATCGACGCGGTCATTGTCGAAGTCCCCGACCCGCTGCACCCGTTCGGCGTCCGCGGCGTCGGCGAAGTCCCGATCATCCCGCCGCCCGCCGCCATCGCCAATGCGGTGTATCGCGCGATCGGCGTCCGCATGGACGAGCTGCCAATGTCGCCGGGGAGAGTGTGGAAGGCGATGCTGAAGAAATTGTAGATTGCAGATTGAGAATGCAATGCAAGCCCAAGGGTGAGCGCAGCGAACCCTTGGGATGGCCAAAATATAGAAAGATCGCGATGTCACCAACCATGATAGGCCTTGGCATTGACCAACTCAGCATCGCCCAGCGCATATTGCTCGTCGAGGAGATTTGGGACAGCATCGCCGTTGAAAATCCGAATTACCCACTGACGGACGCTCAACGACAGGACTTGCAGCGTCGTATCAATGTTCATGACGCCAATCCGAACGCCGGTAGCACCTGGGAAGAAGTAAAGGCACGCTTGCTGGGGAACTCATGAGGATGTCGAGTTGGACTGCTTCGCAGCAACCAGCGAGTGCCTGGACCTGCCCGCCACCGTGTTGGGCGAGTTGGCCGGGTTGGGTGCTCGCAAATTCTCGTGATTCTGTACTCGTTGCGGATTCGCCGTGCTGAGAAATCGGTGGTCGTATTTGGTTCACTGTAAGTACGGCGTTGGGCCTTTATATGAGGCTCTTCTTCCCACATCATTGCCGGCGAGCCACACTTTTCAAATCACGCTCCAGCACGTATCGTAATCTGCGACGAAATTCCCACCTTGATCCACTCCAGGAGAACATGATGATTCGCTTCCTCTCGGCTCTCATCCTCACATTGTTTGCGCTGGCATCGACTAGCCAGGCGCAAGACGCCTTCAAACCCGATCCTGGTTATCGCAGCCTATTCAACGGCAAGGACCTCACCGGCTGGGTCTATAAGGGATCCAAAGATAAACTCGAAGGCAAAACCGAAACCTCCGACAAGCGTTTCCACGTCAAAGACGGCGCCATCGTTTGCGATCTCGGCAAAGGCATCAAGGACCTCTACACCGCCGAGACCTTCGAGCAGGACTTTGTCGTCAAGATGGAGTACCGCGCCGGACTCAAGGCTGACAGCGGCGTCTATGTCCGCGGACCGCAACTGCAGATCCGCGACTTCGCGCGGCGTGGCGAGCAGAAGCAACTCAAGAATTTCAAGAACGACGACTGGAACCTGCTCGTCATCACCGTCAAAGGCACCGAATCGACTGCCACGCTCAACGGCGAAGCGATTACCCCGGCCAAGATGAAAGTCCCTGCCAAGGGCGGCGTCGGATTGCAAGCGGAATCCGGCAAGTTCGAGTATCGCAACATCCAGATTATGGTCACTGCCGACAAGGAAAAAGAGAAAGCCGATGCGGCTCCCGTTCAACCGCGAATCGATTCGTTCGTCGTCGCCCAAGCCAGCGGCGAAACGAAGAAACGCGTGCTGCTCATCACGGAATCGAAAGGCTTCGTCCATAGCGTCGTGCGCCGTTCGGTTACCGTCGCCAAGGACGCGAAGGCCGAGGACTTCCCGAAGTTGGATCAGCTTGAGGTGAAGGAGAACAAGGGCAAGGTTTCCGTCGCCTATCATGGCCGACTTGTGAAACCGCTCGAAATCAAGGCCGGCGACAAGTTGCTTGCGGTCATCAAGCCATGCCTGGTCGAGACGACGTTCATGGATCTGGCGGCGAAGTCGGGCCTGTTTGATGTCGTCTGCTCCCAGAACTCACGCGTCGAAATTTCCGATGAAGCTCTGAAGACCTACGACGCCGTCTTCTTCTATACCACCGGCGAACTGCCCCTGAGCGAGGCACAGAAATCCGACCTGCTCTCGTTCATTCGCAAAGGCAAAGGATTCGGCGGCAGCCATTGCGCGACCGATACCTTCTACAAATGGAAGGAATACGGCGAGTTGATCGGCGGCTACTTCGACGGCCATCCCTGGCACCAGAAAATTCGCGTCATCGTCGAAGACAAGAAGCACGCCGCGACCAAGCACCTCGGCGATTCGTTCGAGATCACCGACGAAATCTACCAGTTCCGAACGCCATACTCACGCGAAAAACTGAAAGTGCTCATGCGTATGGACATGGACTCCGTAAAGAACCCCGGCAAACGCGCCGACAAGGACAACGCCCTGGCGTGGGTTCACCAGTTCGGCAAAGGCAACGTCTTCTACACCGCGCTGGGCCATCGCGAAGAAGTGTGGGCAGACCCGCGCTTCCAACAACACGTCATCGGCGGGTTGCGTTTCATGTTCGGCATGGAGAAATAACGAAAGGCGTTGAAAAAGAAGTGAAGGTCTCGTTGCGAAGCAATCGGAAAATTCAAGCCCAGGGGTTCGGAGTACCTCACCCCTGGGCTTGAATTCGATCAAGTTTTTTTGGCGCGAGCGCTAAGCCGCAAGCGGAATGCAGAAGTTACTACTTGTTCTCAACGACCCAGATGTTGCGGAACTGCAGTGGGTTGCCGTGGCCTTGCAGACGCAGCAGGCCGGGCGTGCCTTCGGCTTCCTTGCGGGCGCCGCCGGTGACGCCGACGAGTTCGGCGTTGTCGTGCACGAGGACGCCGTTGTGCTTGAGCGTGATGCGCGACTTCTTGGTGACCTTGCCGTCCCTGGTCACGGCATTGGTGAATTCGACATCGTAGGTCTGCCATTGCAACGGCGGCAGGCACATGTTGACTTTGCAATTGAGCCGTTGATAGACGCCGCCGCACTCGTTGTCCTTGCCTTCGAGGCCGAAGGAGTCGAGGATTTGCACTTCGTAATGATCGACCTGATAGAACCCGCTGTTGCCTCGGCCCTGGCCACGAGCATCGGGACGGTACGGCAGGATGAACTCAATGTGAGCGGTGTAGTTGGAGAATTTGCGTTTGGTGGTGACGTCGCTGCCATCAGTGTTGAGTAGTCCGGTGATTTTGTCGAGTCGGCCGCCGTTGAACTCGTCTTTGCTGGTACCGTCGAAGAGGACGACGGCGCCGGCTGCGATCTTGGCGCCGAGCGTCGGGCTGGTGCGAACGGTTCGCTTGAGTTCGATCGGGCTTTTGTCTTTCAGCGTCATCGTGTCGCCGACGATGGTCGCGCTGAGGCTTTCTTGATGCCCGACGGGGGGGAATTTCGCTGTTGCCGAGAACGCGGTCGGCGCCTGGGCGAGGTAATTGCGTTTGCCCTGAGCTGCCGTGAACACGACTTTGTCCGCCTCAAGATTACCAGCGAGGAGTGATCGGTCCTTGCCGTTCCAGCCTGCGCCGGGCAGTCCGCCGGTGTAGACGACGGCCTGAAACGTCCCGTTGCCTAACGCGATGACCTGAGCGCCGACCTTTTCGCCGACGTATTCGCCCTGAAACTTGAAGTCGATCGGCAGCGACTTATCATTGATGTCGGTCCAGACTTCCTTTTTCTTCTCGGCCTTCTTTTCGACTTTCTTCTCGGTCTTTTTCTTGTCTTCGCCGGCTACGCCGACGTCCGATAACACGGCAACGCCGAACCCGAACAACGCGGTGCAGGCGGCGGTAACAGCCCAACTCTTGCGAATCATGCGAACTCCCCAAATGAAAAGTGAATGGTCGTGGCGGGAGCCTTCAAGGCCCATGGAGAAAGATTATACCCGGCAGGGCGGAAAATGACATAATATGATGAATGGCGCCTTGGACATTGAAACCTCAAACTTCCTCCGGTGGATCGCCGCTATGCGATTTTCTCAGGTCTTGTTGCATCTGATGGTGTTGTTCGCCTTCGTTCCCACGCCCGCTTCGGCCCAGTTCACGGTGCGCGAAGCCGGGTTCGTCGAAATCGAGCCGCGGCCTTTCCGCCTGCTCCATCTCACCGATACCGAGAACACGCCGGCAACCCTGGCGCAGCATACCAAGCTGCTCTCGCAGACCAGGCACAGCAACATCGTGTTGGTGCATCTGCCGACGGACCCCAAGAAGGTCGCAGCCGTGCTAAAGTCGATCCCGCTGCCGACGGACTTGAAGCAGTCGGAATTCTGGCTGATCGCACCGGATGACCGCATGATCCCGTTCGATCCCTTCGGTACGTTGATAGCCCTGTTGCGTTCGCCGATACGCAATGAGATACGCGGCGAGATCGCGAAATCGCTGTGCACCGTGCTGCTGCTGGAGTCTACCGACGAATTCGCGAATCGCAGGGTCGACGCCAAGGTGAAACGTGTTCTGGGCGCGTTTAACAAGGACCGCTCGAAGCTCGATGAATCGCTCCACCATGACGTAAGACTCATCACGCTCTCTAATAAACGACGCGAACAGGAACGCTGGACGCTCTGGGGGCTGGGCGAGGAGTTGGCTTCCACGGAAACGCCGAAGATCGTCGTCCTTTTTGGCAACATGCTGAGGGCGGGCGAAGCTTTTCAGGGCGCGGAATGGGCCGACAAGGACCTGCTCGAACGCATCGCGACGCTGACGATGCCGTGCGAGAATGACCCGAATCAGCGGAAATTGTTTGGCCACGCTTTGCCGTTTGGTATCGAGAAAGATTGGCTGGGAGATATGAAGGACACGCTGAAATTTGATCCGCAGAGCAAGGACGCGCGACTCAAATTGGCCGACCTGTGGACAAAGGCCGGCCCCAAGATTGACGACAAGGCGCCGCGCCGAATGGCGTTCACCAAGCTGCTCGATGGTTTCCACGAGCTTGATCCCGAACACGGCGGCGACCCACAGCACGATCCGAATCGGCCCGACAACAACGGCTTTGCCGTGCAGCCGATTGTGGAGCCTGCTGATCCCGCGAAGTCGTTTTTCGCGAGCACGGCCCTCGGCATAATTTTGTTTGTCGCCGGGTTAGCCGGGTGGATCGCCCTTGCCGCGACTACCTGGATGGTCGAACGCAGCCGTGCTTCAACGACGCTGCCGAAACCGGGCGTTTGATTCGCTTTCGAGTCGGTCGAGATCGCGGTGGCGTGGCCCGGCGTCGAACGTCGGTGCGGGCAGCGGGTCGGCGAGCGTCACGTCGTTTCGAGCCGTGCCCCAGCCGCGAAATATGGCGTATTGATGCTTCAGCCCCAAGATCTCTCGCCGCGTTCGACCGCGTGGCGTGTCGGACCAGGGGCCGATCTGTTCGTGAAAGTCAAAAAAGCTCGGCGCGATCTGCGTCACATATCGCCAATACGGCTCGTTGTCGGTCTGCACGAAAAAGCGGCCGCCTGGCTCCAACACACGACGCACATCGGCCAAGAAGGTCGGAGTCAGCAGGCGCTTATGCATCTCGCGCGCGTCGTGGAACGGCTGTGGGTGATAACAGTGCACCTCGCAAACGCTGGCAGTTCGCAGGTAATCTTTGAGAAATCGCTGCGCGTCGATGGCGGCGAAACGCAGGTTGCTCAAGCCTCGCTGGTTGCCACGCCGGGTGGCATAGCGCAAGACCATCGGTAGAATGTCGATGCCGATGTGATCCATTTCCGGTCGAGCGAGTGCCGATCCAAGCAGAAAGCGACCGTTGCCACAACCGAGATCGACAACCAGCGGGACGACTCTGCCAAAGAGCGCGGCAACGTCCAGCGGGCCAACCGGCGGCAGCTTTTTCAACGCCGTCTGGACCCAGCGCTCTGGCTCCAGCACGTGCCCGGGGATTGGCACGCCGAATTCGTGTTCTACCATAAGTCAACTCACTTGAACGAATTTGCAATAATTTAACCACGGATCGGACGGATAGGGAATAATTCCTGCAGCGTATGATTTCATCGGCGTTATTCGTGATTTCCGTAGATGCAACTGGTACTATACGACCCATGTCGCGCATGCCGAAGGATGCACGGGCCTTGAAAAATCCGTGCCAATTGCTTTGCGATTGTGAAATAAATTGCGCGAATTGATTCACAAACTCATACTTTCTGTGCGGTTTGTATAGATAATACTATTGTAGTGCTCTGTCACAGGTTAAATGTATACTTCTAGCGGATGAATTTGTCCGGTCGGAGCCTGAGCGCCAGCGACGGGCACGACGCGACCCTTCGCTGGCGCTCAGGCTCTGAAAATGCGACGTGCTCAACCGCCCGCAGTATAAGATGTTTGGTTTACGAGCCGGAAGCGTAAGCGACGGTCTGGCATGACCATCCGTCGCTTACGCTTTCGGCTCGTGCCCGATATCTTAGCGTAGACAAAGCACTAGGGGCGTCGCGTGACAATTTCAGGAAAAACACCCTGTCGCACTGTGTTTTGTCGTATAGCCCTAGCATAATGCGTTTCTCTGCGTAATCTGTGGTGAGTTTTTCGGACTACCGCCTAACGAATCCATTGCCCCCGAGGTCCAACATGAACAACGAACCGAACGCTCCCGGCAGCACGGCGAACACCCTGGAAATGCAGCAGATCGAGCAGGCGCGCAAGCAGGTGAATCAGGTCGCCGAGGAGATCGCCCAGCTTGCCGAGTCGGACATTCCGCCGGCACAGATGTATAGCGAATTTCTGCAGCGCATCTATTTCGCGACTCAGGCCCACGCCGGCGCTGTGTGGATTCGTACCCCGCAGGGCAACCTTCAGCTGCAATGCCAAATCAACCTGCGCGAAGTCGGCCTGGAACAGAACGCCGAAACGCGACCGATGCATGACGAGTTGCTGCGCCAGGCAATCACCCAAGGCAAGGGCGGCATCATCAAGCCCCATTACAGCCAGGCCGCCAATGGCCCCGATTCAGTCGCCGGCAACCCCACCGACTTCATCATTATCCTTGTGCCGATCCTGCAAGAAAAGCAAGTCATCGGCCTCGTTGAGCTCTGGCAGGATCCTTCCCGCAACGCGAACGCGCTGCAAAGCCTATACCAGTTCGTCGTTCGCATGGTGGGATTCATTTCGCTTTTCTTGCGCAACCATCAACTCCGCCAAATGGTCGGTCAACAGGAGCTTTGGCTGAAGCTCGAAACGTTCACGCGGCAAATTCACAACAGTCTCAATCTCACCGAGGTCGCATACCTCATCGCCAATGAAGCGCGTCGCCTCATCGAAGTCGATCGCGTCAGCGTGGCGACGCGCAGCTCGGACAAGTGCCAGGTCAGCGCCATCAGCGGCGCCGATGTCGTCGAGAAACGCTCGAACCTCGTGCAGCTCATGCGCAAACTCTTCGATTCGGTCATCGAATGGGGCGAGCGACTCGTCTACACCGGCACGCTGGACGGAACCTTGCCTCCCAAGGTTCTGAAGAGCCTAGACGCTTACTTGGCGGAAAGCAACAGCAAGATTCTCGTCATCGCGCCGCTGCAAGATGAACGCGACAAGGGGAGCAAGAAGCCCGCCCGCTCCGCATTGATGATGGAATGTTTCGAGACCGTCCTGGCAACGGAGCAACTGCAAGCTCGACTCGACGTGGTCGGCCGCCATGCCTGCCCGGCCCTCTACAACGCGCTCGAATATCAGCGCATCCCGATGCGCTTCATTTGGCTGCCGCTGGCTTATCTGCAAGACGGGCTGGGCGGCAAAGCCAAGGCGATCACCACGCTGTCGCTGACGGGTGTCGCCATTCTCATTCTTGCTCTGATCCTCATCCCCTTCCCGCTCAAGATGGACGCCAGCGGCACGGCCCTGCCCAAGAATCGCATCTGGGTGTTTTCACCTATCCCCGGCAAAGTCGAGGACGTCATGTCCGGCCTCGCCTCCGGCACCGAAGTAACCAAAGGCAAGGCTCTTCTAACGATGTTCGACTCCGATCTCGAAAAGCGGATCCGCGAGCTTCAAGGCGAAATCGACGCCCTGGCCAATAAAATCAATCCCCTCGCGCAGCGTATGGGCGAAGGCGGCGAAGGCCGTGGCATGGACGGCATCACCGCGTTTGAGACCCGCGTAAAACGTGAGCAGAGCATCAGGATGCTCGAAGATTTGAAGAACCGAACCAACGCCCATCCAACCAAGCCGGGATACTACTACATCAACTCGCCGCGTGCCGGCATTATTCTCAGCGCCGATTTTCGCGAGAACCTTCTCGGCCGCCAGGTCAAGCCAAGCGATCCACTCATTCGCATCGGCTTTACCGATCCGAAGCGGCCGAAGATTTCGGACTGGGAGGTCGAGCTCAAGATTCCGCAAAAGCACATCGGCCAAATCCTGCGAGCGTTTGAATCCCTGCCCGCGAATACCGAACTCGACGTGGACATCATGCTCAAGACCGAGCCGTGGCGATCCTACCGAGGAAAGATCCGCCGCGACAAGATCGCTTTCCAGGCCAACAATCAGAAGGACAGCAACGACGAAGCCGAGGCCGTCGTCATGGCCTGGGTTCGCCTCGACGGCAATGACATCCCCGAGGACGATCGCATGCCCGCAGGACGACTCATCACGGGCACCGAAGTCAGCACGCGCATCCGTTGTGGCAACCGCGCGATGGGCTACTCGCTCTTCTACGGCGTCTGGGAATTCCTCTTCGAGAAAGTGATCTTCCCGTTCACGTGAAAAACCTGACGCGCACAACCAAAGTCGTATTACGAGCCGGAAGCGTAAACGACCGATTAGTGCAAACCGTTGCCTACACTTCCGGGTCGTTCTCGATGTATCCTTCTTCCAGCGAGGTCTCCTATGTTCCGAATACTTTTCATCGTCGCGCTCGGCGCGGGATTGTTTCTTGTGATTGCATGGCAACTTGGCCTGCTCGATCAGACTTCGGTCACAAATCCGAAAAACGTCGGCCAAATCGGCGCAATCGAGGTTGCCGATCCCACGACGTTGGGGAAAGACCTCTACACCGCCGACCCATACCCAACTATCGTGCCGCCGCCGCGGGGTCAAAGCAATCCGATTCCCGTGGTGGGCACGATGAACGCCATCGAAATAGAAGAAGTCCCTAGCCCGGTTCCGGGCCGTGTGCTTTTCATCGGCGATCAGGTCAGCGACAGCGCCGTCCTCGCGGCAGGATCGGCGCCATTTTTGGCGGAACCGTACTACCCGACGGAGCCGATCGACGGCGGGCGCAACAGGTACACGAAATTCTACCGCCGCTATTACGAGGGCCAAACCGCACACCACGGGCAAATGCTGGCGATGATCCAACCGTCGGAAGCCTTGGGCTACGTGCTGGAGAAGATCGAAAAGATCGGTGTCGCCGAGGCGGAGACTGTCGCCGCACTCGCCGGCGCCAAGGAAGGACACGAACGTTACATTCGCGAAAAGAATCTTGTCGAGCGGGGGGCTGGCAGTCCCGAAGCGCTGGGCGGCGCTAAATTGACGAAGATCAAGCTCGAAAGCGAATACATCACCAAGCAAGGCGCCGTGCGATTGGCAAACAACGAAAAGGACCAGGCCGACATCCGCCTGCGCCAGCACGAGCTTCGCGCGTTCTTGCCGTACAAGCATTTCACGATCAAGTCGATTGTCCGCCAGCAGGGTGCCTTTGTGCAGCAGCAAAATCCCGCGGTATTAGTCGTGCAAAACCTCGAACGCCTTATGGCCGAGGCGATGATCGAGGAGCCGGACTATCTCCGGTTGCAATCGCGCAAGTACATCACGGCGACGATCGAGCCGACGATCATTGAAGGCTCGCAGAACGAAATGTTCGGGCATCGCGGCGAGATACATAGCATTGCGGTGTCGCGGGATTATCGCATCGTGTCGGCAAGCGAGGATAAGACGCTCTGTGTGTTCCGTCCGATGGATCGCGCCCCACTGCGGATGTACATGCACCCCGATCCGGTTCGGGTCGTCGTCTGCACGCCGAAAACTGCCGAGATGAATCTTGCCATCGTCGGTTGCGCGAAAGGTAATTTGTATGTGTGGGATCTCGACGATCAGGACAAGAAGAAAGTCAAACCGCCCCTCAAGCACGGCGATGACACCGCGATCACGAGCCTGGCGATCAGCCAGGACGGCAAGTTCTTGGCGAGCGGCGCCCGCGACGGATCGATCAAACTTTGGAAGATCGAGACCACGTTGACGCCGTTGTACAGCTTTATCCCGGCTCACGGCGTGGCCCAAGGCCACGAAGATGCGGTGACATCGCTACACTTCACGCCGCAATGCCGATTGGTCTCGGCCTCACGAGATAAATCCGTGCGCGTTTGGCAGTTGAAGGAGAAAGGCGCCGTCGCCGATGGTGAACCGGTGCATGACCGCCAGGGCAACGTTGCCGATCTTGGCGTCAGTCCCGATGGCCGCTGGATGTTGTTCGACAAGGACCGCACGCTTTGGTTGATGTCGTTGGAGGAACGCAAGCTGGTGCATACGATCAGCCTGACCGCGGGGGCGACGCCGTTCGACACGCTGGCGAAGTTTTCGCCCGACGGTTCGCTGATGCTGACCGCAGGCGTCGCCGAGGGACGCTTGCAACTTTGGCGAGCGCCGGAGGGCAACGAGCGTGGCTTCGAGGTCCGCCAATTCGCCCCGCGCGACAAGCAAGCAGTGACATGCGCCGCTTTCTCGCCGGACGCCGGTAAAGGCGGAGCAAACTCGTTCGCTGTCTCCGCGTCGGGTTCGATTGTGTACCTCTGGAACATTCCAACCGTGGCCGACGTCGGTTCGCAACGCATCCCCGATGTGCCATTGACGCTGCGAACGCACTCGCTCGACCATGCGACGAAGATGAGCCGAATCGGGTTTGAAGTGACCAACCCCGTCTCGGATCGCTATCCCAATGGCCGCTTTGAAGTCGGGCGTCCCGTGACGATCGTGATCGAGTGACTCCTGTTTTCCGCTTGCGGCTTAGCGCTCAAGTGCGACATGCTGAGCGCTAAGCCGCAAGCGGCACAATGTACACTCAAAATCCCATGTGACTCATGCAGAACACCGCGCCATCAAGTGAAACGGAACGTCGCAAGCTCGTCCGCTTGCGGCGTCGGCCTGACTTGACCATCGTGCCCCAGCGCTACGAGGGCCGAAGCTATTATGTCGTCAAAGACCCGGTAAGCCTGCGCTACTATCGCTTCAAGGAGCAGGAGTATTTCCTGATCTCGCTGATGGACGGCGAGCACACACTCGATGACGCACAGAAGGCATTCGAGACGCAATTCCGCCCGGAACGGCTGCGGCTTGAAGACCTCGAGCAGTTCGGCCAGCAGTTGCTGAAGATGGGCCTCGTGCAAAACGAATCGCCCCAGGCCGGCAAGCAACTCTACGACAATCGCCAGAAACGCATCCGCTCCGAATGGATGCAGACGCTGACAAACATCCTCTACATCAAGCTGCCGATCTTCGATCCGGATCGTCTGCTGACCCTCATGCTGCCCTACCTATGGTGGATGTTCACCCGGCTATTTTTGTTGGCGAGCCTGGCGTTCATGGGTGCCGCCCTCGCACTCGTGCTGACGAAGTTCGACGTTTTCTACGCCCGGCTGCCGACGTTCGAGAGCTACTTCAACTTCAAAAACATGATCTACCTCTGGGTTGCGCTTGGCGTAGTCAAAGTGATCCACGAGTTCGGCCACGGGTTGAGTTGCAAGGCGTTCAACGGCGAAGTGCACGAGATGGGCTTCCTGCTCTTATGCTTTTCACCGGCGATGTATTGCAACGTCTCCGACGCCTGGCGATTGCCGAGCAAATGGCATCGCATCATCATCAGCGCCGCCGGCATCCATGTGGAACTGATGATCGCGGCAGCGGCGACGTTCATCTGGTGGAACACGCCCAATCAGCCGTTCCTCAACAACCTCTGCCTCAACCTCATGGTCGTCTGTTCCGTCAGCACCGTGATGTTCAACGGCAACCCGTTGATGCGCTACGACGGCTACTACGTGCTCGCCGACTGGATCGAAATCCCCAACCTGCGCGATCGTGCCAATCGCTACCTGCAAAATCTCGCCATGGATTGGTGCCTCGGCATCGAAGCGCCGCCCGAAGGCTATATGGAGCTTTGGCGAAAAATCCTATTTACTACCTTCGCCATCGTGAGCTATTTCTACAAATGGATCGTCACGTTTGTCATTTTGACCTTCATGGCGACATTCCTAAAACCGTACAAACTCGAGGTCGTCAGCGAACTCCTGGCGATCGGCGCGTTCGCGTCGATGATCGGTTGGCCGATCTATCGCATGATTACCAACGTCAAAAAACGAGGGAGGCTACCCGATATGAAACCGCTTCGTGTCACAATCAGCGCGTCGGTGGTAGCGATCCTTTTGCTCGCCGTCTTCTTCGTGCCTCTGCCCGTCACACGCATCCGCACACACGGTTTCGTGCAGACCCAACCGACGGAGATCACGCACGTGACGATCGATGTCGCCGGCAATTTGACGGAATTGCTCGTCAGGGAAGGTCAGGAAGTGAAGAAAGGCAAAGAGCTTGCTCGCTTCACGAGTCCCGATCTGGAGAACCAGCGCGAGCAAGTGAATTCGGCGATTGTCGTGAAGGAGAAAATCCGAAAGTTCCTCCAGGACCAAATCAGCAAGGAATCCGATCCGAACCAGCGCAAAAGCATCGAGGATCACTTGAGCCGAGCCGAGAGCGAATATTTCCAGGCCAAGGCATCGCTCAAGCATGTGGAAAACGAACGGGAGAAGTTAACACTTCGTTCGCCGCGCGACGGCGTGGTCGTCGGGTTGCCGCCGATCGACGAGATCGGCAAGCGCTGGGATCGCGAGCAAGGGGCGGTCTTTTGCAGCATCGCCGGAAAGACGAAGCTTCGCATTCTTGTGCCAATCAGCGCTCCGGATTTCTTGCTTCTCAGGGAAAACGACCGCAACGCCCGAAAGCGCAACGGCAAGATCGAGACGACGATCCGCGTGCAAGGCCATGACAGCCGAACCTGGACGGGGACAGTCGCCGAGCTGCCCAACACGGACGAGAAGAACATCCCGCCGCAGCTGACCACGAAAGGCGGCGGACCGGTTGCCGTCAAACCGGGGTCGCAGTCGGGCCAACTCGTGCCGCAGACGCAGGTGTTCTTGGTCGGAATCGATCTGGACAAATCCGATCCAAGCATCGCGCTCGGGGCGGCGGCGCACGTGAAGATTCATTGCGAATACCGCTCGTGTGCCTGGTGGCTCTACCGCACCGCCGCGATCACGTTCGACATCGGCCTGTGGGGGCTTTGAGAATCTGCCGACCCATATCGCATGTTTACGCTAGTTGTGGATTTTGACGTAAGCCCAGAGGTGAGGTACTCCGAATCTCTGGGACCTTAAGGGTTCGGAGTACCTCACCTCTGGACCTGCATTCCCATTAGCACCACTCAAATCCGCAATCGCGCCGTCAAGATCCGTGCGTTCTTGGCCGAGGGTTATCCCACCGCGCATTGCGCGCTGCATTACACCAATCCGCTTGAACTCTTGGTTGCGACGATACTCTCCGCGCAATGCACGGACGAGCGCGTAAACAAAGTAACACCAGCCTTGTTCAAGCGATTCCCCGATGCTCTGTCTTATGCGGAATGCGATTTGGCGGAGTTGGAAACGCTCATCCGATCGACTGGCTTTTTTCGCAATAAGTCCAAGAACATTCAAGCGTGTTGCAAAGACCTCGTCGCCAGGCACGCAGGCGTCGTGCCTCGGTCTATGGAGGAACTCGTCCCGCTACCCGGTGTGGGCCGCAAGACGGCGAACGTCATCCTTGGCAATGCCTTCGGGATTCCCGGCATCCCCGTGGATACGCACGTGGGCCGACTGTCGCGCCGCATGGGCCTGACCGAGTACGACGATCCCGTTAAGGTTGAGTCCGATCTGATGAAATTGATTCCCGAAGACGAATGGACTATGTTCGGTCATCGCATGATTTTCCACGGCCGTCAGGTCTGCGCTTCGCGCAAGCCGAACTGCGAGGAATGCAAGTTGCGAACGATCTGCCCAATGATCGGCGTGGACTGACGGCCGCGGATGCACGACACCAGCCGTAGGTTGCGATCGGAATCATGGATAGCCTCCTGCTTTTTCGCTTGCGGCTTAGCGCAGGCATGGGATACGCTGAGCGTTAAGCCGCAGGCGGAAAGCAGGCAAGCCAATCTGTTACTGCACCGTCAGCGTGTACGGCCCACTGGCGCCGCCGCTGAAGCTGGTGACGATGATGCGGTAGAAGCCGTCGGTTGGCGGCACGAAGACGATGCGAGCGTTCGGGAACCCGCCGCTGTCGTCATCTTGCGCCAGTTGCACGCCTTGCGCATTTTCTAACCGCAGATAATTGTCCCAACTCGAACGCAGGTCGAGTTGATAGCGTTGGCCTTTCTTCATATAGATCGTATGCACGACCGCGTGATGGCCGGCGCGGACTTTATCAAACGGGTCCTGCGTCGTCAGCACTCCCGCCACCTCGAAAATCTTGCGATTTGGGTCGGCTTGAATCTGCGTGACGGCAGCCCTGGCAATGCTCTGCACGGTGGCGTCGGAATCCTTGAAAGCCTTCTGCAACGGCTCGAGCGCCGACTTCGCGTCCGGGCCGATGTTGCCGAGCGCCCGCGCCGCCGTCATGCGCACCCGTGGCGAGGGATCTCCGAGTGCCTTGATCATCGCGCCGACACCGGCTTTCGCCGGCGGGCCGATCGTCGAGAGCACTTGCAGACAAGTGAGGCGGATGCCGGGCGCGTCGTCGGAATCGAGCATGTTGATGAGTTCGGCAGGCGATTCCGGGCCAAACTGGAACACGATTTGCGCCGCCGCCGCATGCAGGTTCGCGTCCTTACGGCGAAGCACTTTGAACATGGCAGGCAGCAGTTTGCGGGGATCCTCGCCGACCTGGCGCAGCGCCGCCAACGATTGAGCGCTGACGCTATCGTCGGGATCGGCGAGAGCGGTAATGAGGTCCGGCGCGGCTTGCCGGCCTTTCGCGCCGTAGCGAGCGATCGATTCCGCCGCTTGTCGCCTTACGCTCGGAACCTTGTCCTTCAGCCCGGCGATGAAGATCGGCAATACCGCGTCCTGTTGCAAACCGCGCAACGACAACGCATGAGCGGCCTGCATCTTGAGCGACGCATCGTCTTGCTTCAGACCATCGAGCAAAATCGGCTCGGCAAGCGCGACCTCGATATTTAGCTGGGTCATCAGACTCGCGGTGTTGATCCGGGTTTTCAAATCGCCGGTGCTCAGTGCCTTCTTCAGGCCAGGTTGCGGATCGACGCCGATCGATACCAGCACGTGAAAGGCATCCACGCGAATTGCCGAGTCGATGTCAACCAGAAGGGCGACGACATAAGGCTCGGCCAGTTTGGCGCCCGTGCCCATGTTGCGCAGCGATTGGAGAGCATTCTTGCGAACCTGGAAATCGGTGTCTTTGGTGGCGAAACCGAGCGCGATGACGATCGATTTGTCCTGCACGTTGAGATGGGACACCGTGGCCGAGATGTGGCGACGAACCTCGACATGCTTGGAGCCGAGCAGGTCGAGCATGACGGGAACCGCGGGCCCGCCGACCTTCGTGAGGCCGCGCAACGCTGCGGCGCGGACGCTGGCATCGCCATCGTCGGCGGCGGTCTTCAACGTCGGAATCGATGCCGCGCCGATGCTGCCGAGGACGTCGGCAGTGAGGGAAACCAGGCCCTGGTCGCCATGCTTCAGCAGCTTTTCCAACTCCGGTATCGCCGGCGCGGCGGCGCTGCCGATATCGCCCAACGTCTTGACAGCCAAAGTGCGTTGATTCGGTTTGTCGGTGTTCATCGCCTTGATGAGCGCGGGCACGGCGGCTTTGCCGAGTCCGGGCACGGCTTTGGCGGCGGTCTCGCGCACATCGGCGTCGGCGTCGTTCATGGCGGACACGAGAGCGGGAGCGACCGTGTCCGGGTCGGGATCGATACGCCCGAGCGCGAAGGCCGCTTTACGCCGCACTTGGGCCGCCGGATCGCCGAGTGCCTTGATGATTTCCGCCGTGGCACTTTTCGCCGGCGTGCCGACGAACGCCAGGCCCCAGGCCGCGTAAAAGCGCACATCCGCGTCCGCCGAGGCCAGCGCTTTCGTCAAAAGCGCGACCGATGGCTTACCAATTTTTCCAAGCGTAATCGTTGCGTTCAGACGAATGTCTTCGCTCTTGTTTGGCAGAAGATCGACGAGTGCCGGGACTGCCAACGCCGCTTTCTCGCCAAGCGTGGCAAGCTCATCCATCGCCTTGTACTTGTCGGCGTCGGCCTTCTTTAGCTCGCCGATTAGCTCAGCGACCGAGCGCTGCCCCGCCGATGCCAAGCTTACGGCGATCAGCAATACACCGAAGGTGGTGAGCCAGAGATGGGTCCGCTTCATGGACAGTCCTTTGCGTTAAGGTTTTGGCGAGCCGTGCACCGTAAGGGGCCGGTTGACGGGCGATTCAACCCGCCGCTTACGCGGCTAGGCTCGCCGTGTCTCAATCCCGCACGGGGCCTAAATATTCAACCAGAGCGGCAGTAATGCACGAGATTAAGACGGGGTCGCCATGTATTTGGCGCGCGAAATACCAGAACGGCCGCAAACTATGAACATCGTTAGAATATGTGCCGTGAATGAAGTGCATAGAGCACGATCACAATCAACCGACGAACAATCGCGTCACCGCAATGTCGCCGGCGAAGCAGACGGTGACGTCACTGCCGGGCACGCGCGCTCGGCCGTGGTAGTTGCCGTCGTAGTGCAAGCCCTCGTCATGATCGCGAAAGCTCAACGGCAGCGGCGCCGATTCCAGCGGGCAGCGCACGATTCGTGGCTCCGGTTCGTTGGCGGTGAGGTGCGGCAGATTGACGTTCCAGAAGACGCCAGGCAGGTGCGGCTCGGCGAGTAGTTCAATCGCCGCCTGTTGCATCCAGCGTTCGATTCGAGGCCAATCGATCTCCAGGCCGCGCTTGCGATACTGAGAGAAGGCGATCGCGCGTTTGCCATGCAGCGCCGCTTCGCGCGTTGCAGCAACGGTGCCAGAGTGATACACGTCCACGCCTAGATTCCCGCCGGCGTTGAGGCCGGAGAAAACCCAATCGACTTCCGGTGCGAGCCGAGCGAGGGCGACGCGCACGCAATCCGCCGGTGTGCCGTCGATGGCCCAGCGCAACGCATCACGCTGCATCAGGCGGATCGGCCCATCAGTGGTGACGCGATGTCCGCACCCGGAGAGATGCGTGTGCGGCGCGACCCAGACGGTGTCGCCGAACGCCTCGGCGACACGAGCGAGCGCGGCCAAGCCCGGAGCGTCGATGCCATCATCATTGGTAAGCAAGATTCGCATGCGGTGAAGCCTCTCGTCAAATGATCCGGCGAGCCTAGCCGCGTAAGCGGCAGGTTGAACGCCCGATTGGCTGATTCAACCTGCCGCTTACGCGGCTAGGCTCGCCGGGAGAATCAATCCTGTGCCACGTGACGATTATTGTACAATTCCCTTGTGGATTCGAGCAAAGCTGACAGGAGAACAATCTTGCACCCCTACATCCTCGCTGAACAGACTCATGCCTTTATCCGCTCCGAGCAATGGGAGGTCGCCGTGCTGCCGTTCGGCGCGACCGAGCCGCACAATTTGCATATGCCCTACGGCACCGACAATTTTCAGGTGGAAGAGATCGGCAAACGCGCCTGCGAGCGTGCCTACGGTGCCGGCGCGAAGGTGTTGCTCCTGCCGACGATGCCGTTCGGCGTAAACACGAATCATCTCGAAGTGCCCGGCGGCCTCGCGCTGAGTGTCACGCCGACGACGCTGCTCGCCCTCATCAGCGATATCGTCGATTCACTCGAAGCCCAGGGCGTGCGCAAGTTGGTGCTTCTCAACGGCCACGGCGGCAACGAACTCAAGCCGTTGACGCGCGAATTGCATCATCGCACCAGCGTCTTCCTTTGCGTGTGCGATTGGTTCCGCATGGCCACCGATCGATACCCGGGCCTGTTCGCGAAACCCGGCGAGCACGCCGACGAAGTCGAAACGAGCCTGGGCCTGGCGTTCTTCCCAGACCTGATGAAGATCGAACTCGCCGACGACGGCGCCGCTCAGCCCTCCCGGTTTGAAGCGATCAATCGCGGCTGGATCAGCATCACGCGGCCCTGGCACCTCGTGAGCAAAAACACTGGCCTGGGCGACCCCGCCGCCGCCACCGCCGAAAAAGGCCAACGGCTGATGGACATTCTTGTCGAACGGCTGTCGTCGTTCTTGGTTGAACTGTCGAAGGCCGAGTTGGACGAGAGTTTTCCGTATTGAGAGATTGGCAATGTCAGAACCGGAATGTGACAATTGCGATCGCGATCAGAGCCGCGCACGAAGTAAGCGGTTTGTGTATTCTAACCGCTTACTTCGTGCGCAACTCTGACGCGATTGCTAGCTGAACGCCTTCCAATTCTCGGGAGACATCGTGGCGCGATTCTTCCACTCCTCGGGCCGACGGCGGATCGTGACCTTGGCCTCACCGAACGGAACTCCGCACGCGATGTCGGAACCATCCGGTTTCGTGCGAACAGTCACTCGCACGAACCGGCTCTCCACGTGGTTCGGCTCGCTATTCGTCACTCAACACTCACTTCGTCGGCCCGCTGCCCACGTGCTTCTCCATCCATGCGAAGAATTCTCTATACCACAGCCGTGAGTTCTGCGGCTTCAATATCCAGTGGTTCTCGTCCGGGAAATAGACGAAGCGCGATGGCACGCCCTTGATCCGCAGCGTGTTGTAATACTCCATCCCCTGCGTGATCGGCACGCGGTAATCCTTCTCGCCATGCATCACCAGCGTCGGCGTTTTGAAATTGGCGGCGAAACGCTGCGGGTTCTGCTTGTCGATCTTCGCTTGATCGCCGAACGACAACGCCCCGAGCGCCCGTTCCCGGCCACGGACGAAATCCGACGCCATCATGCTGTGCCAATTGTAGACGCCGGCGTGGCAGACCATCGCCTTGTAGCGGTTGGTGTGCCCGTTGAGCCAGGCCATCATGTAGCCGCCGTAGCTCGCGCCGGCTGTCGTCGTGCGGCTCTTGTCGATGTACGGCAGCGCTTCCATATAGTCGGTCGCCTTCATGACATCGATGAACGGCTTCGTCGCCATGTCGCCGGTGATCGAATCGGTGAACTGCTGCCCGAAGCCCGACGAACCATGAAAGTTCGGAATCGCGACGACGTAGCCCGTGGCGGCGAAGAGATGAGCGTTCCAGCGATAATGGAAGTCGGTGGTAATCGCGTTGTGCGGGCCACCGTGGATCATCATCAAGCACGGCCATTTCTTCTTGGCGTCGAAGTTCGGCGGATAGACGACCCACATCTGCACGTCGTCGTTATCGGCGCCCTTGTAGGCGACTTCCTTCATCTCGCCCAGGTTCCATTGGGAAAGCAGGTCGTCATTGAACTTCTCGATCTTTCGTGGCTCACGTACAGGGCTGTCCAGGTAAAAAAGAGCCGGTGGCAGTGCGAAGCTGGAACGCAAGAACACTGCGGTTTTGCCGTCCGCGTCCATGGCGAGCGCGCGATCGCTGTACTTCTCGGACGCCGGTTCAATTTCGCCGTTCGCTGGTGACGCTGAATAGAGGCGAACATACCCCTGATCCTCGGCTGAGAAAAACAGCCGCTCGCTGTTCGACCCCCACAGAATATCGCTGCACGAGCGATCCAGTTTGGCCGTCAACTCGCGGTTCTTGCCGTTGGTGCGATCATGCAACATGATGCGTGCGCGGTCCGCGTAGAAGTATTTCGTCGTCTGGCGCGAGAACGCAATCGATTTGCCGTCGGGCGAATAGACCGGGGCGAAGTCGCTCGCCGGATTGTCGGCCGTGATGTTCTTCGGCACGCCCTTCCCATCGAGCGGCATCACATACAGGTCGCTGTTGTAGTCCATGCCGAGTTCTTTGGCGGATTCGGAGACGAAGCAGATTTCCTTGCCATCGGGTGATACATCGTAATCGCTGGCCGACCCGCCGCTGACGGGTAGAGTTCGTTTGGCGCCCGCAAACAGATTGCGATGACTCCCACTCTTCGCATCGACGGCGAACACCACCGGTTTCTTGCCGTCCGCGATCCAGTGGTCCCAGACGCGGTAGAGGGCGTCGTCGATGACGTAGGCCTGCACTTTGCTATCCTTTTGGGCCTTCTCTTTCTTCAGATAGCTCGCGTCATCGGGAGTGTCGGGCCAGGTCCAGACGACGCAGTAGAGCGTCTTGGAATCGCCGCCCCACTTCAGACCGCTGGGATTCATCGGCAGATTCGAGAGTTGCTTCGCCTCGCCGCCGTCGAGAGAGATGATGTAGATTTGCGTGCTGTCGCCTCTCTTGGACGTGAAGGTGATCGCCTTGCCATCGGGCGACCAGATCGGGCCGTTAGAGCTGGCTTTGGCGTGCGTCAGCTGCTTCTGCGTTTTGCCGTCGGTCGAGCACAGCCAAATCTGCGTGTTGCTGGAGTTCTCGTCCATGCTGAAGGTGGTGACGTCGATGGCGACCCAAGTCCCGTCGGGCGAGATCGACGGTTTGCCGAGCCGTTTGACCTTCCAGAGGTCTTCGACCGTGATGGGCCGTTTGGCGGGTTTTTCTTGAGCCGAGGCAGGGATGGCCAACGCGATTGCGCAGGCCGTTGCGAAAAAGAGCTGAGAAAATCGGGGTGGGTAACGCATAGATACTCCGGCGAACATTTGGAAATGGGCAGGCAAGCCCAGGGGTGAGGTACTCCGAACCTCTGGGCTTCTACGGAATCATCCCAAGGGTTCGGAGTACCTCACCCATTGGGCTTACGTCAAAATTCCATTCGATCACGGCGAGGTTTTCATCGCCATGATCTCAATGGTCTCAAAGCGAGCGGCGCCGCCGTCAGCGCTCAGTCGAAACTCGGTGCGTTCGTTGGCGACAGCA
This sequence comes from Singulisphaera sp. GP187, assembly GCA_945861245.1. Taxonomy (GTDB): domain Bacteria; phylum Planctomycetota; class Planctomycetia; order Gemmatales; family Gemmataceae; genus SIAQ01. The sequence goes on along the minus strand of CAMAUE010000002.1, from coordinate 24,316 downwards.
TGCGTTGTGCCGACGAGTTTGCCGTGATAGTAGGCTTTCCAGCGGCCAGCGAGACGTTCGATGTGCACTTCGCGGTAGGGCGTTTCTTGCTCGCGGTCCGGCCCTGGCGGCGCCGGGATGGATGCGATGAGCGCGAAGGAGCCGTCCTCGCCGACTTGCTTGCCGATGGCGATAGAGTCGCTGGCGATGCGTAGCATCAGCCGGCTCGCGGACGGCCCATCGCCGACGAAGCCGAACTGCACCTCGACCAACTTACATTGCGACGAATCGACGCCAAACTGGAGCCGATAGTTCGCGAAATCGGGCAGCGGCCTGGCGATGATGCCTTGGCCGGAGAGGACCGTGCCACCCTCGGCGTCCTTGTCGGGCTTCCAGGTGCCGCGAATGAATCGCCAGCCGGCGAGATTCTTGCCGTCGAAAAGCGAAATCGATCCGTCGGCGATCCACTCCTCCGAGACATGACCTTGACGTAGGTATACCGCAGTTGCGCCGGCCAGAGCCAAGACGATCAAGCCAGCGAGGACAAACCAGCGCCAGCGTCTACGGGCTAACTTGGGCGGTTCGGGAATCGTCGACGCTGGCTCGCTCGGTCGGGCGTCGAGCAGTCGGTCGATGGCGATCAGCAGATCGGCGTGCGTCGCAATGCGATCACCGAGTTGCGGAGCGGTCATGCGGTGGAGCAGAGCTTGACCTGCCGCGGACAGATGCGTTGGGATCGGCAGCGGCACCCTCTTTTTTGCGACGATCTTCCAGATGCTGATGTTACCGTAGGGCGTCTGCCCCGTGAGCATGTGCAACGCTGTGACGCCGAGCGAATAAATGTCGGCGCGGGCATCGACGCGCGAGGAGGCGAACTGCTCCGGCGCCATGTATATGGGTGTACCTAGGATCTCGCCGGCGTTCGTCAGCGCCTCGCCTTCGCCGCGCTGGTTCAATAACGCCAGGCCGAAATCCATGATCTTCAGGAATGGCTCGCCGTCGCCGCTGGATGTGATAAACAGGTTCTCCGGCTTGATGTCGCGATGCACGATGCCCACCTGTTCGGCATGGACGAGTCCAGCGACGGCCTGCCGCACGAGCATCCAGGTTCGGCGTTCGTCGATCTTGCCCATGCGTGCGATGTGCTGGGCCAGCGTTTCGCCTTCGAGCAACTCCATGACGAGAAAGAGCTGCTCTCCCAGTTGCCCGAGGTCGTAAACGATGACGATATTCGGATGCTTGAGCTTCGCGGAACTTCGTGCTTCCTGGAGAAAGCGTGCGCGAAGGGTATTGTTGAGCGTATTGCCTCGAACGAGCTTGATCGCAACAAACCGGTCGAGCGCAATTTGCCGTGCGCGATAGACGACGCCCATGGCGCCTTGGCCCAGTACGCCCAGCAGTTCATACCCCGGAAGATCGGCGGTCCGGCTGGCGTTTTCACTGGGCGGGTCCGTGGCATGAACTGTTGGGCTTTGGTCGCTCGGTTCGGTGCTGGTGGCGTCGGCGACGACCGCGACGGTCTCCGCCGGCCCGGTCGTGCACGTCGAACACGACGCGCCAGCCGCCAGCGCTTTGCCACATAGGTTGCACCGATTCGAGACCATTATTTGTTCCAAAACAAAATTGCTAGGGATGGATCCAGATTAAGCACGGATAGGGAGCAGAGTAGAAACGAAGAACCAGGGAATTGCAGTCGTGACTTCCTTTCCGTGTTTCATCTAAGTCTCCTACATCCAAAACGCTTGCGAGCCGCGCAGAATTCATGTTGCGAAAATTCAGAATACGATTCATGAAAGCACGAAAGGGAAACACAAGAGTATTTTTCGTGTTTTCACTCTTTCGTCCTTTCGTGATTCTGTATTTGTTGCGGCCTGCCCGCGCTGGGTTTCGCCAGTGGCTAATTCTAGGAACCATGGAACCATGGAACCATGGAACTATGGAACTATGGAACCATGGAACCATGGAACCATGGATCACGGTTTCGCCAGTTCGTCCAACTGTTTGTAGATTGCCGCCAACGATGGGCGATCGGCCGATGTCGCGCCGACATAAGCAAATCGCACCTGGCCCGCCTTGTCGAACAGAAACGTTGACGGCTTCGCGCTATCCCCGCGTATGCCCAGCCGATCGACCGCTTTGAAATCCTCGTCGAGCAGCACCGGAATTGGCATCGCCTTGCCGTCGGCGGTCGTTTGCATCTTGGCGGCGAACTCGGCGGCGTGTCGTTTCTCGCCCGGGAAGATGATGAGCACCTCCGTGTCGCGCTTGCCGAACTCGCCGACGTTAGCGACGAGCCGCGAAGTCTGCACGCTGCACGTAGGGCAGAGTCCGCCGGGATCGCGCGTCATGCCGCGCATGAAAAACAAGGCGACGTTCTTCTTCCCTTCAAAATCCTTGAGCCTGATAGTCTTACCGTCACGATCCAAGAACTGCGGCAAGAAATTGACGCCAGTCACCTTGGTGTTCGTCGTGGCGTCATCGCGAAAGGCTGGGTTATAATCGTACACGCTCGGGTATTTCTTCGCAGGCGTCGAGCCGCATCCGACAGCAAAGGCCAGGAGCGACGTGCACGCAAAAACAAATATCAGAATGCGAAGTATCATGCGATCCGCCTCGGGGAAAAGAGCAGTGCGGCAGTTCAGGGTATTCTGTCCTTTCCGCGGCCCCGTGTCAAGCGGATCGCGATTTTCACGGTTTCAGGAGATCGCATACAACCACGGACCTTCCAGCGCGGGCGAACCCCACCAAAAACCGAATCACGAAAACACGAAAAAATTGGCTCTCCACCATTGCTGTGGGAAAAAGTACCTCACGCAAAGACGCAGAGCCGCGAAGAGACACATAAGAATCGAGAGAAGAAATGCTTGGCTTGATTTCTCTTTGCGCCTTTGCGGGAGCTACTTCCGTAATAATGACGCGCCCATCAAAGGCCGATTTTCCGTCGGAGGCTGAAGCGTAAGCGAGGCATTCAGGCCGCCTCGCTTACGCTTCAGCCTCGGAAATCGACTTTTGAGGGTGGCGTCAATAATGAGGCAGAACCAAAAATTCCTTGTGTACCTCATTTGTGATTTCGTGCTTTCGTGTTTTCGTGATTCGTATTGGTTTGCGGCTTGCTCGCACTGTGATATCCCTGCGCCTTCATAAAATGCGAAGCATGAACACACCACGCTGCTTCGTCTTCCTCCTCGCCATCGCGTGCATCGTGCCGACGAGTTCGCGCGTGATCGCGCAGGTCTCCGTCGGGTTCGGCGAGGCCGATGTTTCGCCGACGCTTGGCAAGACGCCGGTTTGGATCGCGGGTTTTGGCAAGGGCAGGGCGGCGACCAAGATTCATGATCCGATTATGGTCCGCGTGGTCGTTCTGGAGCACGCGGGAAAAAAGATCGCCATTGCTTCGGTTGATGTCGTCGGCCTGTTCAACGACGTCGCTCAGCGCGTGCGTAGCGAGTTACGCGATTTCACTTGCATCCTTGTGGCGAGCACGCACAACCACGAAGGCCCGGATACGATGGGCCTGTGGGGGCCGAACCTGCTCACGTCCGGCGTCGATCCCGATTATCTCAAACGTGTCGAGAAAGGCATCGTGCAAACTATCCGCGCCGCCGACAAAACACGTCGGCCCGCCAATGCGGCGATCGGCAGTGCGTCTGCGCCGGACCTACTGCACGACAATCGCGAGCCTTATGTGAAGCACGACCAACTCGTCGCCCTGCGATTCGATGGCGCGGACAAGAAACCTGTTGGCATCGTCGTGCAATGGAACTGCCATCCCGAAACGCTTGACAGCAAGAACACCGAAATCAGCGCCGACTTTGTCGCCTTCACTGTCGAGTATTTGCGAAAGAAGCATGGCTGCCCAGTTGTGTATCTCACCGGCACCGTCGGCGGATTGATGACCTCGCTGCATGTTGTGGTGAAGGACGATACGGGTACGCCACTTAAAGATGGCACGTTCGCCAAGACCAAGGCCTACGGCGTGCTCGTCGGCAAGCTCGCGGACAAGGCTCTCGCCGCGGCCAAGCCGGTCACGTTGACGCCGTTCGAGGTGCGGACGCAGCGATTCTTCGCGCCGATCGACAATCCGTTTTACATGTTGGCTTTCAACTTCGGCGTGCTGAAACGCGATGCTTACGTGTGGCGAAATGATCCGCTCAAGGCGGAACCGTTCAAAGGGCAGATCGACGCGAAGACTCCGCTCTGCATGCAAACCGAAGTCGGCTGGCTGAAGCTGGGCAATCTCGAAATCGCGGCGATTCCCGGCGAAATCTATCCCGAGCTCGTGCTGAGCAAGGTGCAGAACCCCGCCGACAAGAACGCCGACTTCCCGGACGCCGCCATCGAACCGGGCATCTACGCCCAGATGAAAGGCTCGCATCGCATGATTGTCGGCCTGGCCAACGACGAGATCGGCTACATCCTGCCCAAACGCCAATGGGATGAGAAAGCGCCTTACTGCTACGGACGAAAGCGAGCGCAATACGGCGAGGAGAATAGTCTAGGACCGGAGACTGGGCCGATCGTGTGCGACATGTTTCGCAAAATGGTCGAGCGAAAGTAAACCGACAATCATCACCGGCGCGACTTCGGCGGATCGAGAATCTCGCGCAACAAAAACGCCGTCGCTAGCGAATCGGGGTCCTTCAGCAGACCCACGACCCGATCGATCGGCGTTGGTGGTTTCGTCGCTGCGGGCGTCGGCTTGGCACGTTTTCGCTTCGGTCGCGGCTTCACCACGGGTACGGCGACGGGTTCCGCCGGTTGCACAACGGTCGGCGAAACCGGCATGGGAACCTGCGCGAATCCCGTATCACGACCAGCGCGACGCAGCAAAAGCAACAGCACAGCGGCGATGACAAACAAACCCGCGAGCAGGATGACGATGTCGATAAGCGGCGGCATGGTGTTTCCTCGTTAATCGGCAAACTAGCCAGCACGACCGCGGCGTGCATAGGTCGCTTTCAACTCTTGCTCGACCAAGGGATCATTCTTCCAACCTCCGATGACCTCAAGGGTGGCTTCCTTACGATTTTGTTCTGAATCGATCCCGCGCTCCGCGGGCGCGTCGCGGCTAAACTTACGCCTTCCCGTTGCTTTCTTTCACGTCCGAGGTTCGGCCCGCGCTGGCGATGGCGTTACGCATATTGGTATCGGCTTGCACATTGCGCATGCTGTAGTATTCGCCCACGCCGAGGTGCCCCTTGCGAAACGCCTCAGCCATGGCGAGCGGTATCTCCGCCTCGGCGAGCATGACTTTGGCGCGATTCTCCTCTACCAGCGCCTTCATTTCTTGTTCCATCGCGACGGCGGCGGCGCGGCGGACTTCCGCCTGGGCTTGCGCGACGCGCAGGTCCGACTCCGCTTTCTTCGTCGCCAGCCGGGCACCGACGTTATCGCCAACGTCAAGCTCGGCAACGTCGATCGAGACGATCTCGAAGGCCGTTTGTGAATCGAGCGCGTTCTTCAAGACCGCCTGCGAAATGAGCCTGGGATTGGCGAGGACATCAGTGTGGCTTTCAGCCGCACCGATCGCTTCGACGATGCCTTCGCCGACACGGGCGATGATCGTCTCTTCGGTCGCGCCGCCGATGAGGCGATCGAGCTTGGTGCGGACGGTCACACGAGCACTGGCCTTGAGGCGGATGCCGTTTTTGCATACGCCTTCGAGCATGGCCTTGCCCTTGGCGGGATCGGGGCAGTCGATGACTTTTGGATAAACGCTGGTCCGCACCGCATCCAACACATCACGGCCGGCGAGATCGATGGCGGCGGCGGTCGCCCAGCTGAGGTCGATGTTCGCATTATGCGCCATGATAACCGCGAGCGCCGTCCTCTCTACGTTGCCGCCCGAAAGATAATGGGCCTCCATCTGCGACGTCGCCACTTTGACGCCGGACTGCACCATGCTGATCTTTTGCTTAACGATCATCTCGAAGTTGACTTTGCGGAGCCTCATCCACAGCAAGCCCCAGATGCTGATGTCCGCTCGCGTCAATACGCACTGAATCCACAGATTCAGGAAGCTCAAGAACACGAAGAAGAAAATGACCGCGCATACGACCGCAAGGCAGCCGAAGAGAAACAACCACAAGCGATAGTCGGTCCACATGGCCTGTTCCTTTGCTTAGCTTTGCTTGCGTTTAGCACTCGCATGGGATTGTCCGAGCACTAAACGCAAGCGGAATCTCAGACCTCACGCACGACGATGCGCGAGCCATCGATCTCAACGACCTGCACCTGCGTGCCCGGCGTCACGAAGTCGCCCTCGGCGATGACGTCAACGAACTGCGCGCCGAACTGGGCCTTGCCCGAAGGCCGCAACGGCGTCGCCGCCACGCCCATGGCGCCGAGAAGCGCATAGGCGCCGCCCGAATACGGCACATCCTCTTCGGTCGTGCCGTATTCGGGCGGCGCGAGTACCATGCGATTCAGGAAAGGCAGGTTGGGCAGAGACCAGGTCAATGCCAGCGACCCGATAATTGCCAGGACGATGGCGATAGCCAGCGAGCCAAACGTCCCGCCGACGTTTGTCCATTCTTCCTGATCGGTAGGCCAATGATCGAGCGTGACAAGCAACAGCCCAACAAACATCAGTACTGCGCCGGCAACGCCGCTGAACCCGATCCCCGGGATGACGAATACCTCCAAGGCCAAAAAGAATAGGCCGAGCAAGAACAACAGGATCGCCAGCAACGTGAACCCGCCCGTGAACGAGTAGGCCCAGAAGAACAACACGAAGCAAACCGCCGCCAGGCCGCCCGGAAGCGAGGCGCCGGGGTATTTCAACTCAAAGATCATGCCGATGATTGCCAAAGCAACCAAGGCGACGCTGACAGCGGGATTGCGTAGGAACGCGCCGATGCGATCCAGCAACTGAGTCGCAGGCACGGCACTCCGCTCAGCAATCACGCTGCCCACCGGCTCGTCGGCCAGCAGGTGCGCATTCGGACCGCCGACGCTTAGAACGAGCGCCGTCATCAGGAACAGTATCACAAAGCGTCGCGTCATCGGAACCTCATGGGGCAGGGGATTCGATGGCTCGGTCAGATTCATTATATCCATTGCGTTGCACTCAATCGAATCGTGCCCAACATCCTATTATTCGCTGAATCCTGGTGGATATTACGCGGGTCAGTATAAACAGCAAGTGATTTTTCATTGACATTTGTTCACATCGGCAACTTATAGAATAGTGATTCTTGCCCCAAAACAAGGAAACGCACCCCAGAGGTTCCGACGTGCCCAGCACCTGGATCGACACCCACGCTCACCTTGACGACGACCGCTTCCACGGCGACCTGCCAGCCGTGCTGGAGCGAGCCACGTCGGTGGGCCTGGAACGCATCGTCGTCGTGGCCACGACGGCGCTCGACAGCCCGCGCTGTGTCGCTCTCGCGGAGCAGCATCCGCTCCTCCGCGCAACTGTCGGCATCCAGCCCAACCACGTTGCGGAGGAGTCGCCGACGGCCTGGGATGAAGTCGTGGCCTTATCGAATCATCCGACCGTCGTCGCGCTCGGCGAGACGGGGCTGGACCGCTACTGGGATCGCACGCCGTTTCCGCAGCAAGAGGATTACTTCGCGCGTCACCTGGAACTGGCGAGGAAGCTCGATCGCGCCGTCGTCATCCATTGCCGCGAGGCGGAAGCGGATGTGTTGCGAATGTTGCGTGCGGAATACGATCGGCACGGCCCGATTCACGCCGTGATGCATTCCTTCACCGGCGATGCCGCGACGGCAGAGGCGTGTCTGGCGATGGGGTTGTTCATTTCCTTCGCAGGCATGTTGACATACAAAAACGCACAAGCGCTGCGCGACGTCGCCACAGTCGTGCCGCTCGACCGTGTCGTCGTCGAAACCGACTGCCCGTATCTCGCGCCTGCTCCACACCGGGGCAAACGCAATGAGCCGGCGTTTGTCGTCCACACCGCGGCGGTGTTGGCGCAGACGCTTGGTGTTTCGCTGGAAACGATCGCCGAGCACACGACACGCAATGCGCGGAAATTGTTTGGATGTTAAGAAAAATCCGAAATTCGAGAATCGAAATACGAAACAAATTCAAATAACGAAATCAAAAAAACGAACCATTGACGTGCAACGATCATTTTTCGACTTTATTCATTCGGGTTTGTTTCGTATTTCGAGTTTAGCGATTCGGATTTTTTCGAGTTTCGTTGTTCTAACTTATACTAAGGAAATGTTCTTATGTCCTTCCCCGCACTCATCGAAACGCTCAACTGGAATCGCCAAAAAACGCTGGCTCTGATCGACGGCCTGGCAAAGCTCGGCGACGTGCAAAAAGTCCTCGGCTGGCGTCCAGGCCCGAACCGGGCGCATATCGCCTGGCAGCTCATGCATGTCGCCGCCACCGATGACCGCCATGTTCACGTCCGCATCCTCGGCGGCCAACCGCAAGACGCCGAGTATGTGCGTCGTTTCGCCGGCGGCAGCACGCCCGACGAAGAAATCCCGACCGTGGACGACATCAAACGCTACCTCGATCTGCAGCGTAAAGAACTGCTCGCCTACTTCACCCAACTCGACGACAGCAAGCTCAACACCAAGCCCAACGAGCAAGCCCCGTGGACCCTCGGCGAATGGCTCCGCGTCCTTGCCTGGCATGAAGCGCACCACCAGGGCCAGGCCCATCTCACCGTCAATCTGTACAAGGAAGCCCACGGAATTAAGTAACGGCGAAATCGTTTGGCGAGCCTAGAAGGGTAAGCGACAGGCTTGCGGGCGTGTCAACCTGCCGCACGCGGGCGGATGAGTTGCCAAAGTCGGTGGTGGAAAATCGCGAGCAATTGCATGGGTTGACGCGAGCGCGAAACGGGGAACAGGAATTGGCGCAGGAGGTTGGGTTTCTTGCGGGGTGTTGATTCCTATTTCGCCTCGCCGTTCCCTCGTTATTTCCATTTGATTGTGTTCAGAGACTTCAACTGAATCCCCACGAGAAGGAAACGCCGAACTATGCGACCGCTCCGCCTAATTCCGTTTGTTCTGTTGATCGCCACGATTGCTCACGCTCAGGAGCCGCGTAAAGGCGTTGTCGTCGCCGTCAGTGTGCCTGGGGCCGAGGTCGGCGCCGCCATTCTCAAGCGAGGTGGCAACGCCGTGGACGCTGCCGTCGCCACCGCGCTCGCCATGGCGGTCACGCATCCGGCCGCGGGCAACATCGGCGGTGGCGGGTTCATGGTCGTGCATCCGCCCAAGGGCAAGCCGACCGTGTTCGACTACCGCGAGACCGCTCCCGCCGCCGCCACACGCACCATGTTCAACAAAAGCGATTCGCCCTACTCGCATAAAGTCGTCGGCGTGCCCGGTACGGTTCGCGGCATGGCCCTCGCTCACGCCAAATTCGGCAAGCTGCCGTGGAAGTCGCTTGTGCTTCCCGCTGTGGAGCTTGCGGAGAAGGGCTACCTCCTCGACGATCACCACGTCAAATCGCTCAACGGCATGCTCGCCTCCACCAAGGCCTTCGCCGAGTTCCAGCGCGTCTTCGCCAAACCCAATGGCAGCGACTGGAAGCCTGGCGATCGCCAGATGCAGCCTGACCTCGCCAAGACTCTGCGACTCATCGCCGAGCAAGGCCCCGATGCGTTCTACACGGGCGTAATCGCGGACCAGCTCGTCGCGGAGATGAAGGCGGGCGGTGGACTTATCACCAAGGACGATCTCGCCAAGTTTCAAGCCTTCGAACGAGAGCCGATCCACGGCACCTACCGCGGGTACGATGTCTACGGCCCGCCGCCGCCGAGTTCTGGCGGGACATGCCTCGTCTTCATGCTCAATATTCTCGAAAACTTCGATCTGAAAAAGCACGAACGTTATTCGCCGCGCACGTTACACCTGATGACCGAAGCGATGCGACTTGCCTACGCCGACCGCGCCCGCCACATTGGTGACCCCGCGTTTACCACGATCCCGAAACACCTGACGACGAAAGCCTACGCCTACCTGCTTTCAAGGGAGATCAAATTGGACAAGGCCACGCCCAGTGCCGAGGTCGCCGACGACATCAAGCTCGCGCCCGAAGGTGACAGCACCACGCACTTCAGCGTAATCGACAAAGACGGCCTGGCGGTCTCGAACACCTATACGCTCGAACACAGCTTCGGCTCGCGCATCGTCGTCAAAGGCGCAGGCTTCTTGCTCAACAACGAAATGATGGACTTCAACTGGCGACCGGGCATCACCACCAAGGCCGGCGCGATCGGCACGGAGCCGAACACCGTCGCGCCGGGCAAGAAGATGCTCAGCTCGCAAACGCCGACGATCCTCGCCAAGGACGGCAAGGTCTTCCTCGTCACCGGCAGCCCCGGCGGACGGACGATCATCAACACGGTGTTGAATATCGTCGTGAACGTCGTCGATTACGAGATGCCGATCCAGCAAGCCGTCGATTCGCCGCGATCACACCACCAATGGTTCCCCGACGAACTGAAGTTTGAAGGAGCGAAGCTGCATCTCGAAACCGTGAAGACGTTGCAAAGCATGGGTCATCGCGTCACCAGCGCCCGCCAAGGTGACGCCCACTCGATCTGGATCAACCCGAAGACCGGCGTCGCGATCGGAGCCGCCGACAAGCGGCTGAGTGGAAAGGTCGCAGGGGAGTGAGGCGTTTGGCCTTACCGACTTTTGTTGCGGCTTGGCCGTGTCGCGCACACACAGGCTCCACACGTTGGAGATTTTTCCGCCAGCCTATTGCGTTGTGATTGCGGGCGGGTTATAACCTATCTAATACAACCCACCCCAATTTTCGCTTTTGACTCTTCAAGTGAAAGGCTACCGATGATGCAGAAGATCAATCGAAGGCAGTTTGCCAAGGGAACGATCGCCGCCATGGCGACGATTACGCTTTCCGGCACTAAATCCAGCGGGCAGGTGCGCGGCGCCAACGACGCGATCCGCATCGCCGTCGCCGGCCTCACCGGCCGCGGCAGCGCCCATGTCGGTGCGTACGTGGCGATGCCGAACGTGCGCATCACGCACCTTGTCGATCCCGATTCGCGATCCTTCGCTCGTCGTTTGACGCAAATCCAAGGCCCGGCCCCGGCGACCATCGCCGACATACGCCGAGCGCTCGAAGGCAACAACGTCGATGCCATTTCGATCGCCACGCCGAACCATTGGCATGCGCTAATGACGATCTGGGCGGCCCAGGCGGGCAAGCATGTCTACGTCGAAAAACCATCGAGCCATAATATCCACGAAGGCCGAATCACCGTCGATGTCGCGCGTCGGCACAACGTTATCGTGCAACACGGCACGCAAAGCCGCAGCGATGCAGCCTATACGAATACCGTCGCCGCCATCCAGTCGGGCCGTTACGGTCGGCTGCTGGTCTCGCGCGCGATGTGCTACAAACTGCGTAACACCATCGGCACCCGTCCGAACGCTGATGCGCCGGCGGAAATCGATTTCAACCTGTGGCTTGGCCCGGCTCAACGTACTCCGTTTCATACGAACCTCGTCCACTATAACTGGCATTGGTTCTGGGCGTTTGGCAACGGCGATATCGGCAACCAGGGCGTCCACCAGATGGACATCGCCCGCTGGGCCATCCGTGGCGCCACACTGCCGACGAGTGTCGTTTCTGTCGGCGGACGGTTCGGCTACGTCGATCAAGGCCAATCCGCGAACTCGCAAGTCACCATGATGGAGTTCGGCGACACCAAGCTGATCTTCGAAGTCCGTGGCCTGCGTTCCGACGGCTATCGTGGCCAAGGCGTCGGCAATGTGTTCCATCTCGAACAAGGCGTCATCTCCGGCCATCGCTTCTTCCCGAACGGCGGCAATGCGTCCGAAGCGATCCCAGCGATGAATGTTGCCGCCCGTCCCGGCGGCAGCAATCACTTCGCCAACTTCATCGCCGCCGTCCGCAGTGGTCGCACGGCTGACCTCAACGCCAATATCGAAGAAGGCCATTACTCCAGCGCTCTGTGCCATTTGGCGAACATCTCGTACCAGCTTGGCACCGAAGTCGCGTTCCGCCCGCGCCACGCCCGGACCACGGAAAACCGCGACATGCTCGAATCGGTCGAACGCATGGAAGCCCATCTCTCCGGCGCACCGCATAACCTGAAACTCGACGGCTTGCGGCTCCGCGTCGGCCCGAAGTTGATGGTGCAAGCACGCACCGAAAACTTCAACGGCAACGCCGAGGCGAACCGCCTGCTCACCCGCCAATACCGCGAAGGCTTCGTGGTGCCGGATCGGGTGGGGTGAATTTGTTTAGCCGCTCGCCTTTGGCGAGCGCGGATGTCGCGCTTTCGCGATAACTTGCCAATCGCCACGTTCGCGCTCGCCAGAGGCGAGCGGCTAAACAAGAATCGTTGTTAACTGCGCGGAAAATACGTTACACCTCGGCGAACCGCAGCATGGACGAATCCACTCGAACGAACGCCAAGGTTTGGCATCTGTTAGCGCACGACGGCACCGCCATCGAGCGCTTAAGCCGAGCGCTGAATCTGCCGCCCATCGTCGCGCAGCTTTTGCTCAATCGGAATCTCGGCGAGCAAGCGCAGGCGGAGCGCTTCCTCTCCTGTCCACTGACCGGCCTACTCGAACCGGAAACGCTGCCTGGCGTTGACCTCGCGGTCGAACGCATCCTCGCCGCCATTGCTGACAAAAAAAAGATCTGCGTCTACGGCGACTACGACGTCGATGGCGTCACCGCGACGGCGATCATGCTCACCTGTCTGAAGCTCCTCCAGGCCAACGTCGATTTTCATGTCCCGCACCGCCTCGAAGACGGCTACGGCCTGAGCAAAGACACGCTCGGCAAACTGGCCGAGAGCGGCGTCAATCTCGTCATCACCGTCGATTGCGGCGTCGCCAGTCTGGAAGAAGCCGAAGAAGCGCATCGGCTCGGCATGGAGCTGATCATCACCGATCACCACGAGCCGAAGGAGACGCTGCCGCGCGCCGCCGCCATTGTGCATCCACGGCTGCCCGGCACATCGTATCCGTTCGGCCAATTGGCGGGGTCAGGTGTGGCGTTCAAGGTGGCCTGGGCGCTGTGCAAGAAGTCGTGCGGAAGTGCGAAAGTCACGCCCGAGTTGCGCGAGTTCTTGCTCGATGGCATCTTATTTACGTCGATGGGCACGATCGCCGACGTCGTGCCGCTGTTTGAGGAAAATCGCATCTTCGTCCGCCATGGCCTGGCGCGGATGAAAACCAAACCGCCGATCGGACTACAAGCGCTACTGCGTAGCGCGAAGGTCGAAGGCAAATCGAGTCTCGGCGCATTCGACGTCGGCTTCGCGCTTGCGCCGCGCATCAACGCCGCAGGTCGGCTCGGAACGGCGCGATTGGCGGTCGAATTGCTCACGACCGTCAACGTCGGCCGCGCGAATATTATTGCTGACTATCTTGAGCATCAAAATAGCGAACGCCAAACGATTGAACGGCAGATACTCAAACAGGCCCGCGAACAGGCGGCGCAGAACCTGTCAGCGCCGGCGTTCGTGCTCGCCAGTGCCGAGTGGCATCCCGGCTTGATCGGCATCGTCGCCAGCCGACTGGTCGATCAATTCGCTCGCCCCGTGCTGATGATCGCTCTGCGCGACGGCCATCCACACGGCCAGGGGTCTGGGCGGTCCGTTCCCAACTTCCGCTTACATGAGGCGCTGCAGACGTGTGACGCCGATCTCATCGGGCACGGCGGGCACGCGGCGGCGGCGGGGTTCCGCATCCTGCCCGAAAAGATCGATGCCTTCCGCGACAACTTCTGCGCCGTCGTCGCCAACCAGTTCGGCAAGGAACCGATCGCCCATCGCCTGACGATTGACGCCGAGATTCCGCTCTCGGCAATGACGCTGGGACTTATGCAAGCGATGGACAAGCTCGAGCCCTACGGTGCCGGCAATCCCGCGCCGCTGTTGCTGTCGGATCGCCTGCAGATCGTCGGCGAGCCTCGCAAAGTCGGTGCCGGCGAACGCCACGTCAGCTTCAAAGTTCGCCAGGGTAACAAGGAATTGAAAGCCATCGCTTTCGGCATGGCCGATCGGCTGCCCGATCTAATGTCGCAGGCCGGCCAATGCTGCCTCGTCTATACGCCGCGCTGGAACGAATGGCAGGGCTACAAGTCAGTCGATCTCGAGATCAAGGACTTTCAGCCCGGTCCCGTAGCGCGGCTGGGTTAGGCGAACAACACGTCGTGCCTTTACGTTGATTGAACTACTCGTGGTGATTGCGATCATCGCGATCTTGATTGCCTTACTTGTCCCCGCCGTGCAGAAGGTCCGCGATGCAGCGGCCCGCACGCAATGCATTAACAACCTGAAACAAATTGGATTGGCGTTACACAACTACGAGTCCGCCAACAAGGTCTTTCCCCAGGGCCGAAACCAATTTCCGAAAGTGGTGTCTGCGCATGCCCGCTTGCTTGCCTATATCGAGCAGCTCAACCTGCAACATCTGGTAAATTATGACGGCACGCTTGCCGACCCCCAGAACGTGCTGGCATCCAAAACCCAAGTGCGGATGTTTCTGTGTCCGAGCGATCCGGGCAATGGTCAGGTGCCGGGCATGACCGATTTCGGCACCAATTACGTCGCCTGCAACGGAACAGGCGCCGCCCTCGACCCGCTCGGAAATCCCACCGGTTACTTCACCATTGCGACGGGCAATGGCATCTTTGTCCAGACCGCGCCGCGCGTCGCCCACGTCACCGATGGGCTATCTAATACCGCCGCATTTTCCGAGAGCACTATCGGCAACGGAGCGCCGCTGGCAAGCGGAACCTCGCCGCCGGGCGGCAACGATCCAACACCCGCGGATTGCGATGGGATGAACGGCACCTGGGCCGTCAACCGCGGCGGTATGTGGATCAACGGCCATTTCGGTAACACGCTGTACAACCATTTCTACACGCCGAATTCAACGAAATGGGATTGCGGCAACGGCAGCCACAACAAGGGCCTCGTTTCCGCTCGTAGTTACCACCTGGGCGGAGTCAATCTGTTGCTCGCCGATGGAGCCGTCCGCTTCGTCAACAACAACGTTGCGACGGCCACCTGGCGTGCCCTAGCCACCCGCGCGGGAGGTGAGACGTTCGGCGACTATTGATAACCACGTAGGGCAACTTTCGTTTTGCCGCTACGCGCTAGCAAAACGCGGGCAAGGCTCGACTGCAATAGCGGAAATCCGATGCAGTCAGGAAAACAAGAAGCGTTGCCCTTTTTCTCGGAAAACGCGATTCGGCCTTGAACTCGGTTCCCCCGACTGCGAGAATTACATTATCTCACGCTCGCCAGTAAATCTATAGTAAGGGGCTCGACGTTGCAATCAGCCGCATTTGGTCTCACTGGCTTCATTCTGCGCATCCAAACGCTGTGCGTCGCTATCTTTTCGCTGGCGATCATGAGCGTAGAAACCGCTGGGAGTGGTGTCGCTCCCGCACAAGAACCCGTCGGCACGGCGATCTATCAGAATAAATGCGCCAGCTGCCACGGCAAGGTCGGCGAAGGAACCAAGGCGCATCCGCTTCCGCTCGTCGGCAATCGCTCGGTCATTCAGCTCGCTCGCTACATCACGCGATTCATGCCCGAGGACGCTCCCGGCACGATCAAAGGCCCCGATGCCGACAAAGTCGCGGCCTACATCTACGATGCCTTCTACTCCCCAGCCGCCCAGGCGAAGATCAAGGCGCCGCGCATCGAGCTCGCCCGGCTCACCGTCAACAAGTACCGCTACGCCGTTGCCGATCTCGTCGGCGGTTTCTATTCCGGTAAGCCGAACAAGGCGGCCAAGTCCGCCAAGGACGAGCTTGGCCTGCGTGGCGATTACTTCACCGTCGGCGCCAAGCGAAACCGCACGCTCGCCTTCGCGCGGGTCGATCCTGTCGTGCAGTTCGACTTCGCCTCAACGTCGTCAGGATTCGAGAAACTCAAGACGCCGGAGATCGCCGCCAACTGGCAAGGATCGGTGGTCGCGCGTGAGACGGGTCACCACGAGTTCATTGTTCGCACCGAGCACTCGATGAAGTTCTGGTTCAATGACACCAAAAAGCCGTTGATCGACGCCTCGGTGAAATCGGGCAGCGACACCGAGTTTCGCGGGTCGGCGTACATGCTCGCAGGCCGAGCGTATCCGGTGCGTTTGGAATTCTGGCGAGGCAACATCGGCGTGCGGAAGGATCCCAAGGACAAGCTCGCGCAGGTGAAGACGACGGTATCACTGGACTGGAAGCCGCCGCACGGGCCTGTCGAGGTCATTCCGCAGCGCAACCTGTTGCCGGAGGACGCGCCGACTTCGTTTGCGCCCTCCGTCGCCCTGCCGGCGGACGATCGCAGCGCGGGTTATGAGCGCGGCTCGGCTGTCTCCAAGGAATGGGTGCAGGCCACGACGGATGGCGCCATCGAAACCGCGAACTACGTCGTCACGCATTTGGCGGAGTTGAGCGGCGTCCGCGCGGATGCGACGAATCGCACCGTCCAACTTCAAGACTACGCCGCCAAGTTCGCCGAGCGTGCGTTTCGTCGGCCCCTCTCGGCAGCGGAGCGGAAATTCTATATCGACCGGCAGTTTGAAGTCGCGAAGGACGCCGATGTCGCCGTCCAGCGTGCGGTGTTGCTGGTCCTGCAATCGCCGCGATTTTTGTATCGCGAGCCAGGTGTCGCGCCGGGTACGAACGGCGATTCGTTCGATGTCGCCGCCCGCATCGCCTTCGGACTGTGGGAATCGTTGCCAGACTCTGCTCTGTTAAGCGCCGCGGTTGACGGCAAGCTCAAGACGCGAACCGATGTCGCGCGCGAGGCCGAGCGCATGCTCGACGATCGAAAGGCGAAGACCAAAATTCGCGGCTTCATGTTGCAATGGTTGAAGGCCGATCACCCGGCCGAGGTGCAGAAGGATGTCAAACTTTTTCCTGGCTTCGACGCCAGCACTGAGGCTGACCTGCGGACTTCGCTTGAGATGCTGATTGACGAAACAGTGTGGTCGAAATCGTCCGACTATCGCCAACTTTTCCTGGCGGAGCATCTCTATTTGAATGGCCGCCTAGCGAAATTCTATGGTGGCGACTTGCCTGCCGACGCGCCGTTTCAGAAAGTCGCGCTCAAATCCGGCGATCGCGTCGGCGTGTTGATGCATCCGTTGCTGTTGGCGAATTTCTCCTATGCCTCGACGAGTTCGCCGATCCATCGCGGCGTGTTCCTCGCCCGCAACGTGCTCGGCGTGCCGCTGCGGCAACCGCCCGATGCGTTCACGCCGCTCGCCGCCGAATTGCACCCGAACCTCAGCACGCGCGAACGGGTGACGCTGCAGACCAGCCCGAAGGATTGCAAAAGCTGCCATGCCATCATTAATTCCCTCGGCTTTACGCTGGAGAATTTCGACGCGATCGGCCGATTCCGCGATCAGGAAAAGGGCAAGCCGATCAACGCATCGGGATTTTTCATGACGCGCTCGGGCGACAAGGTGGAGTTCAAGAATGCTCGCAGCTTAGCGAAATTCGTGGCTGACAGCGATGAGGCTCACGAGGCGTTTGTCGCGCGGCTGTTTCATCACCTCGTTCGCCAGCCTGTCCTCGCATATGGTCCGGAGAAACTGACGGAGCTTCGGACGTTCTTTGCCTCTAACGATTTCAACATTCGGCGACTCATCGTCGAGATCATAGCGGAGTCCGCCCTGCCCGAGCGCAGGAAATAGGATTATGTTTAGCCGCTCGCCTTCGGCGAGCGCGTTCGACGACCTCGCGCTCGCCAAAGGCGAGCGGCTAAACAATCCGTTTGAATGCGTATATCACGGTTTTCGGAGACTAAACATGACCGCATCCACCGTTTCTCATACCGATGTCGTCGTCATCGGCGGCGGGCCGGCCGGCAGCACGGCGAGCACGCTTATCGCCCAGCGCGGCGTCAAGGTGCGCCTGTTCGAGCGCGAACGATTCCCGCGTTTCCACATCGGCGAATCGCTCATCCCCGAAACCTATTGGGTACTCGAACGGCTCAAAATGCTCGACAAAATGAAGCAGAGCCATTTCGTCAAAAAGTTCAGCGTGCAGTTCGTCAACGCCAATGGCAAGCTGTCCGCGCCGTTCTATTTCCATGACAACAAGCCGCACGAGTGCTCGCAGACCTGGCAAGTCGTGAGGAGCGAGTTCGACCTGATGATGCTCCGCAACGCAGCCGAGCAAGGCGTGCAAGTCAACGAGGCGACGCGCGTGCTCGATGTCATCTTCGACGGTGAGCGTGCCGTTGGCGTGCGCGTTCAGAAGGAGGATGGCGCGACGGAAGAAGTGCGTGCCAAGGTCGTCGTTGATGCGAGCGGACAGAGCACGATGCTGCAGAGCCGATTCAAGCTGCGTATTTGGGATCCGGTGCTCAACAAAGGCGCGATCTGGACCTATTGGCAAGGTGCCTACCGCGATACGGGGCGCGACGAAGGCGCCACCATCGTCATCCAGACTCCCAACAAACAAGGCTGGTTCTGGAATATCCCGCTGCACAACGACACGCTCAGCCTGGGCGTCGTCGGGCCGTTCGATTACTTGTTCAAGGGCCGAGGCAGCCACGAGCAGACGTATCACGAAGAGGTCGAACTCTGCCCAGCGGTAAAGGAGCGAATTGCCAAGGCGAAGCGCGTGACCGGATATTTCGCGACGAAGGACTACTCGTACCGATCGCGCGAATGCGCGGGCGATGGCTGGGTGCTCATCGGCGATGCGTTCGGGTTTCTCGATCCGCTCTATTCATCAGGTGTCTTGCTCGCATTGAAATCTGGCGAACTGGCTGCCGACGCGATTGTCGAAGGGCTGGCGAAAAACGACACCTCGGCGGCGCAGCTCGGTAACTGGAGCGAGATGTTCAACCGCGGCGTCGATCGCATGCGGCGGTTGGTCTGCGAATACTACGACAGCTTCAGTTTCGGCAAGTTCGTCAAGAACTACCCGGACCTGAAGAACACCGTCACCGACCTGCTCATCGGCGACCTCTTCACCGATCGCGTGGACAAGGTGTGGGAGCCGATGGAATCGCTCTACGAGGAGGGCAAGCAGGCTATCCCGACCTGGACGAAAGGCGTCGCGCCGGATGCGGTGCCGGAAAAAGGGAATGAATTGTTCTTGCCTGAGGGGCATAGGCCGTGAACGCGGATTTCCGCGTATGGCCTTAGCGCTCGCGCGGAACGATCCGAGCGCTAAGCCGCAAGCGGAAGATTTTCAGCGACCGCCGGCCGGGACGTCGAGGGTTTTCTCGAAGTAGCCGAAACGTCCGGTCGGGCCGTGGCCGAGGATGAGCAGGCGGTAGCTCGCTTGGCCGGCGGCGAGGTCGAAACGGACTTCGCCACGGCCTTCGGGCAGCCAAAGCGATGGGTGCCACAGGAGCGTATCAAACGCGAAGTCGGGGCTGTGTTCGTAAGCGAACTCGGGCCTTCGGCGGCGTGCCTCGTTGGCCTTCGGTGCATTGGGTGATGGCTTCTTGTTGGCGCTGGCTTTCGCTTTCAACTCTTCGCCTTTCTTGGCTTCCATTTCGAGAGCGCCGCCTCGTGCTCGGTTCAAACGATCGACCCATTGCACGGTTCCACCGAAGCGTTGCGCATCTTGCTTTTTCTCGGTAATCGCGTTCGGTTCGTTCCGGTCGCGCATGGCGAGGGCTTTCGAGAGGTTGAGCATGTTGGCCTGCAGTTTGGTCTGTCCTTCCGGCAGTGCGGCTTGCGCGGGCTTCTGATCCGCTTTCTCAGGCGCCGCCATCGCAAAGACGCCGACAAGATGGCGTTCGGGAACGACGTTGTGGCCGGGCATTTTGAGGAAACGGTCCAATTTCTTGTCAGCACCAGCGATGGGGTCGCCGGCCCCGAGATTGTTTGGTGGACCGACCGTGACGTAGGTTCGCCCGACCATGACGAGAATCAAGCACGCCGCCAGCGAGCCGAAAGCCGTGCCAAAGAGCATCGTCGCGGGCCGAGGGGAGCGAACGATGCGGATCATGCCGACGACCATCAGCAATAAGCTGAGCGCCAGGCAAGCGACGATGGTGAGGCCGAAGGCGTTGCCGATGCGTTCCCGCACGTTGGTCTCGAACAACGACAGATCACCCGCGGCCAGGCCGACGAGCGCCACCGCGTGGGTGCGCTCGGTTTCGAGTGTAGCCTCTTCTTTGAAGCCGTCTTCATGGATCGGCGTCAGCGCGGCGAGGAGCGCGGCTTCGTACTTATTCGCCAACTCGTCGAGCGGTGTGTTCTCCGTGCTGAAGACGATGGCGGGTTCGACCGCGTCGGCCCCGACATGGACTGCTGGCTCGTGCTTCCAGCGCCGCCAGCCATGCGTGCCGAGAAATCGCTCAAGCGCTTGCACCGATTCCGGTGAATCGTTGACGACGAGCAGAGCGTTCTCGAGATCGGCGCCGGTGCGGACCTCATTGAAAATCTGGAAATGGGCGGCGAGACCGCGTGGCCGATTTTGGAAGCGGTCATCAACGACGCACGCCAGAAGATAGGCAGCGGTGGGTTGGCCTTTTTCGTCGAGCGTGTCGATGCTCGCCTTGACGCGTCGGCCTTCTTGAAACTGCTGCGTGCTCAGGTTGGCGCGAATATCCAAGCGCTGGGCCGACCCGCGAAAGACGAGTCGTTCGGCCACGGGTTTGAGGCTGAGATTTGCTAGCTCATAGGCCGTCACGCGAATCATGCCAGAGGCCTCGGTCGTCGGTTGAAGCGTAATTTCCGTTTGGCCTGCCTTTATGTCGATCCAACGCTGATCGACGATTTGTCCTCGGCATTCGGCGGCGAGCAAAATCTTTCGCGCCACGCCCCGGTGGCGAAGGAGGACATGTATCGGATCGCTCTGTTGCCCGACCGCGCTCGGCACATGCAGTACGAGGCCTTCGAGCTGAATGGGCAGTTTCGCGAATGGCTGGCTGATTTCCTCGACCTTGATCGGGGTCGTCACGCGAACCGTGTAGTTTTCCTTGAGGCTCGGCACGAAATCGAAGTAGCCGAGGCCGTTCTCGTAATGCGAGTCGATGACGGCGTTCTGGTGCATGAGGATCAGGCTGCCTTCACCATGAACCGCCTGGCCCGATTTGGAGCGGACCCGATAGAACACGCGGTTCTCGACCTGGGCGATCAGGTCGCCACCTTCGGGGAAGAAATCGACGGCGAATTCGGTCGGGGCGATCGGCAACTCCGCCTTGATCTCGCGTTTCTCCTTGCCCGCGCCAAACTGAAAGACAATGGGCAGACGGCTCACGCCCGGCGGCACGTTCTTGGGCACGGGAATCTCAAAGCGCCCCGTGGAACCTTGCATGTTCGCGTCATTCTGCATTTTTTGTATCGCGCCTTTGCCGACGGCTCCGCCGCCAACTGCGGGTGGCACGCCGGAATTTTGGCGCAATTGTTGTTCCTGGTAAGGCTGAATCGTCACAGCTACCGGTGCCGCCTTGCCAAGCTGCACCTGAACGTTTGCCGGCAGGCCATTCGGCGACGCTCGCAGGAACCCGCTCGCCAATTCGCCCGGAAGGAATTGGTCGAGATCGAACTGAACACCCGGCGCATTCAAATCGCGCAGGACGTCGATCGTTGAGGTCGCGATTTGGATCTGGTCCTCGGCTGATTCTGCTGGGCGGATTTTCAGTGCGTAGCTTCCCGCGAGATAGTTCTCTTCAAGTGCAAACTCCGCCGTCACGATGCCGCCGACACCGGTATGAGCTTCTGCCGATCGCACGACTTTGCCTGCGGGATTTATGAGATCGAGGTGCAAGGGGATCGCATGCGTCGGCGGTTGCAGGCCGTAGCGATCGAGGATCATCACGCGGCAGAAGAGCACATCGGGGATTGCATAGACGGCCTTGTTCGTATCGATCCGGGCAACATACATCGATGGGATGAATCGAACCGATTCCGCGATTGTCGCGGTTCCCTCGGCGGTCCGCGCTTCGACGACGATTTTCAGCTTGCTATCCGCCCGCGCGAGGCTCGGGTCGATCTCAACGCGAGCCGGGCCTTTGGCGTCGGTCTTGGCATGGAAGGTTTGCAGGACATTCGCCTGGCCTGTTTTCTCGTCGATCAGTTTGACGCGCAGGTCGGCGGGCGCCAGGGCGCCGTCCGAGGATCGCGTAGCGACATGGATGTGGCCTTTCGCGTTCGGCTGAAATGTCGTCGGACCCACGACATGGAGATGCGGGCCAACTTTAGCACGAACTTCGCGCGTCGCGGCATGTTGGAGAGCGGCATATTTGGCGGGCAGCGCTGCGTAAGCCTGATCGATGCCGCGCAGGTTCTGTTGGGCCAAGGTTAAGGTTCTTTGATGCCCTGCCAGCGAATGGTTGTAGTAAGAAACGCCTGCCGTCACGACGACGAAGATCGCTGCCGCCGCGGTCCACGCAACCCACGGCCTGGTCCACAGCGATTTGCGTGAGGGCGTTGGTCGGCTCGATGCGGGCTGCGTTTCCTGGGCGGCCAACGGGAGCGAGGCCGGCTCGTCCATCGGCATGCGGAATTCGGGCACGTTCGGAATCGCCCGGGCTGCGTGCTTCAGAATGCTCTGTTGGCTACGGGCAACGGCAAGCTCTGCTTCGCAAGCCGAGCAGACGCGCAGGTGCGCATCCAACTCCGCCTGGTCGGCTGCTTCCAACAAGCCGTACAGATGGTCCAACAATTGTTCCCGACACGATTCGCAAGGTAGCATGGCTTCTCACGGTTCTTTCAGGATGCAACGCAATTTTTGTAAGGCGGAACGCATTTGAGTCTTCACCGTTCCGACTGGCGTGCGACGCATCACTGCTATTTCCTCATACGTCAAATCACCGTTCTGACGCAAAAGGAATACCTCTTTCTCCTCGATCCGTAACTCCAACAGCGCCTTACGCAGACGCTCCATCAATTCCTTGTTGACCAGCGATTCTCCGGGCGTAATCGACGCCCCGGGCGGCTCAGGCGTGGCGTCGCCCATCGGCTTGGCACGGCGGCGCCAGGCGTTACGCTGGAGATCCTTCGCTGCATTCAACCCGATGCGGAAAATCCACGCGCGGAGGTTCTTCACATCGGCGAGCGTGTCGCGCGTCCGCCAGCATTTGATAAACACTTCCTGCGCCACATCCTGGGCATCGTCCTGGCTCCCCAGCACGTAGTACAACGTGCTGACGAGTTCCGTACGCATCCGATTGAATGCGTCCACGAAGTCCGCATCGGCGTCCATGGCGGCTCCGGCGGACTCCGCATCGCGCTGTTTTTTTCGAGTGCTTATGGCAACCTCGCTCATACCCTCATCCTACTAGACGAACGCACTACGGAACCGGATTGCGATATTTTTTCGCGAATATGCAAGGAATGAGCGAAATGAATGCCGAAACCTAACGGACTTCGACCAATGTCATTGGGCGTTGTCACACCAATCCATGATGGCGACGACCCATTTTCGGCGCACAAAAAAAGCCGGGCGTTTCGGCCCGGCTTGCGTGACTGGTGTTCGTAGGCGTTATTTTTTGCCACCGGCAGCCGGTGCGGCAGCGGCTGCGCCCTCAGCACCCTCCTCGGCCGCCGCTTCTTTCTTCTTCGCTTTCTTCACGACCACCTTGGCGACCCTGACCTTCGGCAACCCGTACGGGCTACGGCCATCCGGAAAACGGTCGTCGGCTTGCAGCTTGGCAATTCGCTCGCCACGCGTCAATACATTGCGCGAACGTTCAAGAGTGTTTTTGCGGCGAAGACTTTTATCAATCGACATGGAACAGATCCCTAATATTTGTTTCAAAATCCGATATCGGTTATCCCTGAATCTTAATAGCTGCACCTGTTTTCGACAAGAGCGAACCCAGGATCGCCGTCTGCCGGGTTGGACAAGGGTCGCTTGGCCATCGGCCGATGGCCAAGCGACTTGGCGATTTTTCGGCCTTTTTTCGCGGTTTTGTCGGGTGTTGGCCACGAAGACCAGGGAATGAGGCGGTCAAGTGCATGCCGATTATTTGGCCAAAAACAATCCATTGGCTCACCGCTGTCAGGAGCGGATTCAAAGTAGGCCATTTTGTCGGCCACGGACCAGACGCCGGTGGGAACATTCTTTCGCCCCAAACTCCATCAGCGTTTGGCGAAGGGAGTTTGGGGCGAAAGAATGTTCGGGTAAAGTGGCCTACTTTCTGACCGCTACCGACATTAATTGCGAAGTCATCGAGAAACAGCTCAAGGACTGGATGAAGTTGGGCGGGGGGGCGTTTGTCCTGGCCCCGCACTTCTGCAGGGGCAAAAGGGGACATCTTAATACGACAGCGCTACTTGATCTCTATCTTGGTATACAACAAGGGAGTTCGGCAAGGGTAATTCCAAGGTCGATGATTCGTCGGCGACGGGTTGCGGTATGACAACGGCGTGCGGTCGCGTTTTGATGTTGGTCCTGGAGCAGCTTC
>CAMAUE010000001.1 GCA_945861245.1 Singulisphaera sp. GP187 | reverse complement strand
AGTTTGAGCGAAATCTTGCAAATTCTCAGCATCACGCTTTTCGAGAAAAGCGAGCTTTTTACCGTGTTAAACGCATTCGGCGAACAAGAAGAAAAAACGCCTAGCCATAAACAGTTGACGTTATTCGACATATAACCGGACAGTAGTGGGAAATTTTATGAAAATGCCCGCGCAACTGTGCGCTGTTCGCACGTTTCGACTCCGGCGGCTGATTGCGTTGCACCCAACGAAACCTACCGACCGGTCGATTTCAATTACGGCGTGCCTACGACGGGCACGCAAGCGTGATCCGTCTACGCATCGAAAACCGAAGGCTCCGCTGGCGAGAGTCCCTCGTGTGAACACGGATGTTCCGCGGGGAGGCTCATCGGCTTCGTTGGCAACTTGGGGTTATGGTGTAATGAAGTGGGCCAGCGGCCTACTTGTGCGAAAAGACCGAGCTGACAGGTCCTTGGGGCCAGGCTTTCCACCGCCTGGCCCCACCCTGTCAAATCAAGCTGCTCGGACCACTACTTGGCGATTTCGACGATGAGTTGCCGGGCGACTTTGTACGCTGCCCGCAACGACGTGGCACGGGCGTCAAGTTGGGCGTCCGAAAAGATCTTGCCCGGTTCGCATTCTCGCAAGCCGGCCAAGGCCAGCGTCAGCGGCAGCAGACTCATGAACTCTTTCGCTTTCTGCTGTTGGCGTTCCACGTCGGGACTCATCGGATTCTCCACGGAAAAAGTAGCGATACCTTCCCTTATTAATCGATCAATTTGATATCTGGCGGCGCAAACGTGAGGCTTTGACGCATTTTCACAAATTCCTCATGGAGCTTATCGTATTTCTTGACATTTCGCGCTCTGCCAAAGTTCGTCATGTATTCAAAGATCAATTTCGGCGTTTTGATGTTCGTGTTCAATGGCATCAGTGCGCTCTCTTTTATCACAATCTCCGTGAGACCTGGCAGCACCTCCTCGATCTTGGCATCCGGGTTTTCGGCAAGCTTCTTTTCCATCAGGTTTTCCGTCAGCCGGCGAAGCCGCATCATTTCCAGGGTGTAGCGCTGACGATTGATTTCCAGTTCTGTCAGGAAGAGATGCACGTTGGTCGATTCCAGGCAGGCGGTTACGAAATCATGGTTGGTGCTGTTGTTGTGCAGCGCTTTCAAACGGTTGTCGATATTGTCATACCGCTCCTTCAGGGGACGGAAAACGCGGATGTTCATTCGCCGGGCGGTTTCATCCGAAGTGATCATCATCATCGCGTCGATGCCTTCATTGTTCGTATTGCGATATTCGCGCGAGATCGAATCGACGGTATCAGTGCAACCGGTGAGAAATAGGATGAAACCAGAAATGACGATGGCTTTGATCTTAATCATCGCGCCGCTCCCATCAAGCCTGGATGCCTCGCCTCGAATTGGCTGAGAAATCCAGGTCCACCCGGCATTTTGCGAATCCGACCAACTTCACGCAGGAGATTTGTAGTCGCTTGCTCCAAATATTCGCGTTCTTTTTCGAGCTGTTGCTTGATTTCTTTTGATGGTGCGGGCAAAGCCTTGGCACGCTTGGAAATCGCTTCAAATTTATCGAAACTAGCGTCGAGTTTCACTTTCGCCTCGGCCATCGATTTCTCGTCGCGAACGGTCGATAGCACCTCCGTCATCTCCAACCAGGCTGAGTGCTGATCGCGAAAAACTTTGCGATAATCTTCATCCGTGGCACAACCGTAAAAAGGCAGGCAGCAAAGTGCAACGGAAACGCTCCAGGAGCTTCGAGGCATGTTCGGTTTTCCCCTGAAACGAATGCGTTGAATCAAGCACGGGGCATTACTTTTTTTCGTCCTTGGTGAGGACACCGGCGATTTCCTTCAAGGCGTCTTTCCCACCGGGGATTACCTGGACACGAACGACCTCAATGAGCATTTTCTTCATCGCGTCTTCGAGTTTCGGTTTGTAGCGTTTTTCCAGGCGTAATTTTTCTTCCTTCTCTGGCGGTTGCATTTTGGCCGCTTGAGCGCGGACTTTGATGTAGGCCTCCGCTGATTTGCGCAATTCTGGTCTGGCGGCGATCGCGGCTTCTTCGTCGCTGATGGTTTTCAGCGTGGCGCCGATTTTCTCGAAGCTCTCCACGACCTGAGTGAGTGCTTTTTCATACGGCGACACCTCACCCGCGACCACGAACAAACTGGCCAGAAGGAGAGACGCCAAACACACAACGTGCCGAGTCATGTGGGTACTCCCTACCGCGTCAGCGATTCATACGGGCCTTCTGCTTCGACGATCTTTTCGCGGAGCGCATCAACTTTGGCTTTTTCCTTGCCGCCCTCCATTTTTTCTGCCACGGCGAGGGCCTCGCGAAGATCGTTCTTGCGATCCACCAGCTTCTTGAACGCTCCGCTTAGTTCGCCGCTCTGTTTTTGTTTTTCCGCGTTCACACGCTGGTCCTCGGCGGTGATCTTGGTGCGGTACATATCGATAGCGCGTTTGATTTCCTGGGCTTTATTGCCTGTTTTCTTCAGCTCGTCGGCAGCTTTCACCGCATCGGAAAGATCGAGTCCCTTTTTCGAGTCGGCGGCAAACCGATCCGTAGCTTCTTTGACGCGATCCGTAATATTCTTGACCTGCGTGGACGCCGAATTCATCATGCCTATGGTGTCCTGGATTAGACCTTCGCGCGTGTCATGGCCGCAACCGATGAGAATCACGGACAAAAGAATCATGCCGGCGGCGGACAAAAAACGCTTCATTTCTAATGCTCCTGCAGAAAAAAGCCCGGCAATAGTGCCAGGTGTGGGTTTCAACAGATTATTATACAAATCGCCAAGTTCCAAGGCGAGATGTCAGAGCACACCCTTGGTGGACGGGATCCCGCCGCCGCGTGGGTCGTGCTCGACTGCTTGTCGAAGCGCTCGGGCGGTTGCCTTGAAGATCGCCTCGATAATGTGATGGCTGTTCTTGCCATGATGGCAGATTACGTGCAGGTTCATCACCCCCGCGCCGGCGACCGCACGCCAAAATTCTTCGGCGAGCGAGGTGTTGAACGTGCCCAGCAATTCGGTCGGCAGTTCGACGTTCCATACGCAAAATGCTCGCCCGCTGAGATCGAGTGCCGATGTCACAAGCGTTTCGTCCATCGGCAGCGTCATCGCGCCGTAGCGGCGGATGCCCGCCTTGTCGCCCAGGGCCTGCACCAGCGCTTTGCCAAAGCAGATGCCGACATCCTCGACGGTGTGATGCGCGTCCACGTGCAGGTCGCCGACGGCGTTCACGTCGAGGTCGATCATGCTATGTCGGCTCAGCAAATTGAGCATGTGATCGAAGAACCCGACGCCGGTGGCGAGCTTGCACACGCCGGTGCCATCGAGATTGAGCGTGAGCGTGATGCGCGTCTCGGCGGTGTCGCGTTTGATGGTTGCGGTGCGTGGTGCGATCATGCGGTTTCCCCGTTTAGCCGCTCGCCTTCGGCGAGCGCGGGCGCGGCGTTGTCAATGGTTATCGTGATTCGCCGCGCCCGCGTTCGCCAAAGGCGAGGGGCTAAACATTAAATGATTGTTTTCAGTTCATCCAACAGCTGATCGATTTCCGCGTCCGAGCCGACGCTGATACGCAGGCCGTCACCATATTCGGGATAGTTCATGTAACGCACGAGGATATTGCGTTTTTTCAGTTCCTCAAAGATCGGCTTCACGGGGCGATCTTTTCGGCACGCCCAAACGAAATTCGCATGGGTGAGTTCCACCCTGAAACCGAGCGTCGCCAACAATCGCTGCATGCGTGTTCGCGTTGCGATGATCTTGGCCCGGGTCGCCTGGAAATATTCTTGATCTTCGAGTGCCGCCTGCGCGCCAGCCAAACTCAGCACATCACAATTATACGAGTCTTTTACCTTGATCAACTCTCGCACCAGACTCGGCGATGTGATCGCGAAACCGAATCGCAGCCCAGCCAAACCGTACGATGTGCTAAGCGTGCGCGTGACAATCCCATTCGGAAGCTTGATGATGAGCGAGATCGCGTTCGTTTCCGCGAAGTCGGCGTAGGCCTCATCCACGACTAACGGTCCGCGCAGTTCGCCAGCGAGGCGTTCGAGCGCAGCGTTTGGGACGATCGTGCCCGTCGGCGAATTCGGATTTGCGACAAACGTAAGATGTGCATCGCGCTTGGGCCAAGGCGTCGGTAGCTGCCAATCGGATGCGAACCGAACAGTTTCAAGCCTTCCGCCCTGAATGTCGGCCAGCGTCTTATAGAGGAGATAACTCGGCGACGGCGAGACAACCAGGCCACCTTCAGGAACAAACGTCCGCGTGAGAATCGTGAGA
This sequence comes from Singulisphaera sp. GP187, assembly GCA_945861245.1. Lineage (GTDB taxonomy): Bacteria > Planctomycetota > Planctomycetia > Gemmatales > Gemmataceae > SIAQ01. The sequence goes on along the minus strand of CAMAUE010000001.1, from coordinate 130,182 downwards.
ATGTCGTCGGACCCATTGCCGATGAGAATGCCATCGGGATCGACGCCGTAGAGTTTGCCTGCCGTTTCGCGAAATGCCGTGCCGAGCGGATCGGGGTATTTGCGCAGGCGATCCGTGCGCAGGATCGCCATCATCGCATCGAGGGCGCGAGGTGATGGCGGATACGGATTCTCGTTGGTGTTGAGCTTGACGATGCCGTCGCCGCGAGGCTGTTCGCCAGGCGTATAGCCCGACATGGCGAGAATGGCGGGGCGAACGTATTGGGTCGGAGTGGTCATTGAGTTACACGATTGATGAAAATACTTGTTCACGTTTAGCGATCACTTGACACCGTGCGAGCGGTAAACGTAAACATCGAATCCGGTCTATTCCTTTACCAACCGCACATCGACGCTTGCCGAGTGCGCTGTCAACCCTTCTTTCTCCGCGAGTACGCGCACGTCCGGTGCCAGTGCAGCCAATCCCTGTTGCGTGAACGATAGCACGCTCGATCGCCGTAAAAAATCGCTCGCGGACAGCCCGCTCGTAAAGCGTGCGGTTCCACCGGTCGGCAACACGTGCGACGGGCCGGCGGCGTAATCACCCAGTGCGACCGGAGCGTAATGGCCAACGAAGATCGCGCCAGCATACTCCATCTTATCGACCATCTCGCTCGCATTATTCGTCGCCAGATGCAAATGCTCCGGTGCGATCTGGTTGCTCCATTCTATCGCTTGGGCCTGGTCCTTAGCAAGCACGAGTGCGCCGAAACGTTCCAGACACGCTCGCGCCAGGTCGCCGCGCGGCAGATTCGCACATTGCCGGGCGATCGCTTCCTCAACCTTGGCGAGCAACGGCTCATGCCAGGTGATGAGGATGCTGCTCGCCGGATCGTGCTCGGCTTGCGCGATCAGGTCGGCAGCGATGAATTCGGGGGATGCCGATTCGTCGGCGATGACGACGACCTCGCTCGGCCCCGCAAGGCAGTCGATGGCGACATCACCGTAGACATATTTCTTGGCGAGCGTGACAAAGATATTGCCCGGCCCAACGATCATGTCCACTTTCGGAAGCCCCTCGATGCCGTACGCCAGAGCCGCCACTGCTTGAGCGCCGCCGATGCGATAAACCTCGGTGATGCCAAGCTCCTTGCAGGTGGCGAGGAGATCGGGATTGCCTGCTCCCGTTCTCGTCGGCGGCATGACGAGAGCGATTTCCTTCACGCCCGCGGCCTGCGCGGGGCCCGTCGTCATGAGGATAGTGGACGGATACGCCGCCGCACCGCCCGGTATGCAGACGCCGATTCGCCGCAGCGGACGATAACGTAGGCCAAGCTCGTGATGGTCGGGTTTCGTCAACGTGACATCGGCATGTACGAGCTTGCTTTGAAAGGACAGGATGTTATCGCGAACTCGCCGGATCGTCGCCAAAAACTCGGAACTGGCCGCTTTATGGGCAGCATCAAATTCCGTCGCGTCCACTCGTATCGTTTCGGGCGCTAGTTTCGTCTTGTCGAATTGCTCGGTGTAATGCAGCACCGCCGCCACGCCATTTTTGCGAACATCGGTGCAGATTCGATCCACAACCTGCGCCGGTGTCAGGGCCTGGCCGAATACCTGCTCCGTCAAGGCTCGACCGCGTGGTGATACCACGTCGGCCTGCAAGCTGAGCTGCTTGCAAAGGGCGTGCAGTCGGGCGACGGCGTCCGGGGCGGTATAGGCGATTCGTTGCATCTTGAAAAGGGTCATCAGACACATCCAAGCCCCAGGATGAGCGCAGCGATTCCTGGGGGTTAGGCCTTCGGACCCCCAGGAATCGCTGCGCTCATCCTGGGGCTTGCGTGGGCTATTAACATAATATGATGAAATCGCGATCGTGGGATGACGCACTTCCCAGTCTGCCCGTATCGCTCGCCTTGTTTGGCGAACGACAGCTTCCCCGAACCACCTGATGTTTTCGTTTCTCTCTCATTGTGATAACATTCCATGCAGGGAGATCGTGCATCATGGCCGGAGCGAAGAAAAAGGCAGCCAAAGACGCGGAAGAAATCACCATCGTGTGCCGAAACAAGCGTGCATACCACGAGTACGAAGTATTCGATGCTCTGGAATGCGGCATTGTTTTGAAGGGCACCGAGGTGAAAAGTCTGCGCGAGCACGCCGCCAGCCTTGAGGAGGCCTACGCCAAGATCGACGACGGCGAGCTTTGGCTGGTCGGCTCGGACATCCCGGAATATACGATGGGCAATCGGCTCAACCACAAGCCGAAACGTTCGCGCAAACTATTGTTGCACAAAAACGAAATCGACAAGTTCGCCGGCAAGGCATCGCAGCAGGGCTTCACGCTGGTACCGTTACGGCTCTACTTCAAGAATGGCCGAGCCAAGGTCGAGATCGCCGTTGCGCGAGGCAAAAAGCTGCACGACAAGCGCGAAACGCAGAAGAAAGCAGAAGCGAAGAAGGAAATTCGTCGGGCGATGGGCAATCGCCGACGGTAACGTTAGAGGTTGAAGTTATCGCATTGTCCCAGCCTGAGCGCTAGCGAAGGACGCCGTTTGGCCCTTCCCTGGCGCTCAGGCTCGGACCAGAGTGGCTGAACAATACGCGGTCAGGGAGGACCACGCCATGCGCATAATCGCGCTGGTGAAAAGCAAAGATCACGTCTGCTGTCGGTATCGCATTGCCGCGTTCCGTTCCGGTTGGGAAGCGCAAGGGCATGAAGTCGAAGTCCGTCCATGGTCGCATGGTTGGTTGCTTGGCCGACTGCTGCCGGGTGCGGGAGGACCGGTCGATGTGCTAATCGTCCAGCGAAAGCTCTTTTCGAATTGGCAGTGGGCACTTTTGCGCAAAACCGCACGTAGAATCATCTTTGATTTTGACGACGCGATTTACCTCCATAGCTCCTATCATCCTGCTGGCATTGCTTGTCATAAGCGATTTCAGCAATTTCGGCGTATCGTGCAGACGGCCGATGCCGTCATTGCCGGCAACGAAGTGCTGCGCGATCAGGCTTGTGCGCTAACCGATCCTGCCAAAGTCCAGCTTATTCCAACCTGCGTAGATGTCGCACGCTATCCAATATCTCAGCACGATGCGATCGGCAACGTTAGGTTGGCGTGGATTGGATCATCAAGCACAATGCGTGGTCTGGATAGGGCACGTGACATTCTGGAGGAGATTGGGAAATTTGTACGTGGAGTAGAGTTACGGATCATTTGCGACCGATCCTTGAAACTAACGAACCTTCGCGTCGATTTTCGCGATTGGAGCGAAACGGCCGAATCTGCCGATCTTGCCGAAGCTGACATCGGAATAAGTTGGCTTCCCAACGATGACTGGAGCGTTGGTAAATGTGGCCTGAAAGTGCTCCAGTACATGGCCGCCGGGCTACCCGTAGTCGCCAATCCGGTCGGCCTGCAAGCAAGGCTTGTGCAGACTGGTGAGACAGGGTATCTCGTCAATACGGCAGCGGAATGGGTCGCTGCCGTCCGTCGTCTGGCAGGCGATCCGGCCCTGCGACGCCGTATGGGCGAAGCCGGTCGGCGACGTGTTGAGGCGGAGTACGATATCGACTGTGGCACAGCGCGCTGGCAGAATGTGCTGCGATCGATCTGCGACATTAACACTCCACGGATGGAACTGTCACTCGCATGAATGCGATTCTGCATCAATTGACCGAACGAACCGTCGGCGGTTTCCGCTGGACGATGTTGCCTGACCTACATCAGCAGCTGCTTAACGAAAATGGGCTGCGCATACAGGAATGGTTGGCGTCAGGCCAAGCGCGCATCGTCAAGAACGGGCCGACACGGACCGTCTATCGTGTCGAGTTGCCAGGTCTTTCCTTCTTCGTCAAACACAACTACGTGCACAATTCGCGGGCCTGGTTTCGCCAGCTGGTACGTCCCAGCAAAGCACGCATGGAATTCGATCGCGTCCGCGCCGCCGCCGCCCGCGGCATCCCGACCATCGCGCCGCTGGCGTTGGCCGAGGCGGAAACACGCATCGGATCGGGCGAAAGCATACTGATCACGCAGAGCCTTGAGGGTGCGATTCCCCTTCACGTCTTCCTCGCTTCCATGTTGCCAACCTATCCCGACTCGCAAGCAACGCGCCTTCGGCAGAACCTCGCCGTCGAACTAGGCCGACTGGTTGCGCGGATTCACGATGCGGGAATACTGCATCACGATCTGCATGCGGGCAATTTGTTAGCCCGCATCGGCGCGGATGGAAATGTGCAACTTTTCGTCATCGATCTGCTCGCCGTCGAAACCGGTCCGCCGCTCGACTGGGAACAAAGTCGCGACAATCTGGTGATGATCAACTGCTGGTTTACGATTCGCGTCAATCGATCGGATCGATTGCGTTTCTGGCAGGCATACTACGACGCTCGCGGCATGGGGCCCTGGCAACGTGACGCCTATGGCACGAAGCCTTATACGAAGGGCTTGCGTGAAATCGAAGCAGCTAGCTGGACTCGCAATCAGCGATTTTGGCTCCGTCGGGACAAACGCTGCGTCATCAACAATCGCTACTATCGCAAAGTGAAAGCACCGGGCGTCGTCGGACACGCGCTGACCGACGTGGGTGCGAATCAGCTTGCTGAATTAATGCGCGACCCGGATGCGCCGTTCCGGCGAACCGATGTCCGCGTGCTCAAGGACTCGAGTTCGTCCACGGTAATCGAGATGCAGTTTCCGATCAACGGCGTGATGAGGCCGGTGATTTACAAACGCTTCCATGTATGCGCCTGGAAGGATCCGATCTCCTCGCTGTTTCGACCCACGCCGGCGATGCGATCGTGGGTTCACGGTCAAGGTTTTCGTGAGCGCGGCCTGGCCACGGCGCGACCGTTTGCCGTCTTGCATAGGTCCAGTATCGGCATGCTTCATAGCGGTTACCTGCTGACCGAAAAGATTGATCACGCCTATGACCTTCATGATTTCGTAGATAGCCTGGCGTCGCTCGCGCCTGAGCGACAGAGTAAGATGCGGCACAAAATGATCGAACGCGTTGCACGTACGATCCGCGATCTGCATGTACGCCAACTATCGCATCGCGATCTCAAAGCCGCCAATATCCTCGTTCGCAAATGGGACGCACCGGCTGGCGAGCCATCGTCCTATTCCCAGGACGTTGAAAACCTTCTTTATGTGCCGGAAAGCGTCGTTTGGCTTATCGATCTCGTCGGCGTCGATCGCTTCGGCACGCTGTCGCGTTCGCGGAAGGTGCAGAATCTGGCTCGACTGAACGCCAGCTTTCTCGGCGGCAGGCGTATCTCGCGCACCGATCGTCTGCGGTTCTTGATGCGCTATCTCAATTTCGGCGCGTTCGCAACAGGCGAATGGAAAACCTGGTGGAAAGAAATAGATCGCGCAACCCGCAAGAAAGTCGAGCACAACAGACGCCGAGGCAAGCCGCTACTGTGAAATCGGATTTCCGCTTGCGGCAAAAGGCCGAATGGGTATACCGCTCGTTCATTGGTAACTTGAGGATAAGTTCGTGTTCTCGCGTCGTTGGCGAAACCTGATTGGTTTGATCGTTTTCGTGCTGCCGTTGATTGCGGGATGCGAATTGCTGTCGCATTTCACCAGGAACAACCAGGAGCACACGGAGAAGGAACCGCTCACCGGCGCGCCGGGGAAGCAGTCGTTTCGCCTGGACCAATTCATCTTTCTCGCCGACTTTGAAATTCGCAAGGACCACCCGCTCTTCAAGGATTTGGGCAGTCTGCGCGAACAGGTCAATCGTGAGTTGCGGCTGCCTTCGTCCCAGCGCGAGGTCTGGGTCTACCTGTTCGAGGACAAAGCTCGCTACGAAAAATTTATGCAGACAAAATACCGCGACCTACCGATCCGACGTGCATTCTTCGTCGTTCAACCGCGACGGTTGGGCGGAGCCGAAGACCTCAACGTTTATACGTATCTCGGCGACAACATCCACCAAGACTTGCGGCACGAGTTGACGCACGCTCTTTTGCATTGTTCGCTCAAGAACGTCCCGATCTGGCTCGATGAAGGTTTGGCGGAGTATTTTGAGCTGCCCACCAGTCAGCAGGGCGTCAATGTGAAACATGTCGAGCATATGCATCAAATGAACGCGAAGTTCGATTTGGTTCGGCTAGAAAAGTTGCAGGACGTTCATCAGATGACGTCTGTGGAGTATCGCGAGTCGTGGGCCTGGGTGCATATGATGCTGCGTACGACGCCCCAGGCGAAACAAGCCCTGTTGAACTATCTGCACGATTTACGAAACAACCCGAACCCGCCGGCGTTGCGTCCGCGCTTGGTAAACGCCATCCCGTCGGTTTCGCCGGAGTTGGCAGTGCAGTCACATCTCGGCGAATTGGGACGCCAAGCACTGCGAAACGCTAGCGTGAGGTAAGTTAGCGACAGCGGTTTTCGTTCGTCGCTAACGCTTCCGGATCTGAGGTTTCACGGATAAGTCGATATCTTATTTCGTCGCCGACGCTGGGATAAACGGCATCTGCTTTGCTTTTCCTGGAACCCACGCATGAACTGAAGCGATAATCGCGTGGCGAAAAGATTCCGCATCGGGTACGGCGGTCAACGTCATGGCAACCTTGCCGCCACTATAGACCAGCAGGTCAGCTGAGCGGAAGAACTGATCGATCGACGCGGGATCGAGTTTCACGTCGTCGATGTCCGCCAAGGCAACCGACGCGCTGACCGTGCCTGCCCAGCCACGCTGAATCATGATCTGTTTGTCGGTTAGTTGATAGCGAATGGCGATATACGGCAATAGCTTCCCAAAATACGCCCCCGCCATAACCAACCAGCCCAGCGGAGCCAAGACGATAGTATTGGTTAGCATCTTGCCAAGTTTCGCAACTGTCGGCATGCGAGCGACGGTCGGCCAAACGAGGCGGGTGCGGGTACCGAGGGGATTCGTAATCGCTGGTTTCATGGCATGACTTTCACGTTGTGAGCAATTCTTCAGAGCCAGAAGCGTAAGAGACGGTAGATTGTTGCGATGCTGTCGTTCGTCCGTGATGTCTATCTTAAAGAACGACTGACCCATGCCAAGGCCTATCAACGTATCGGTTCGGTATATCGCCCAACATCAATGGCGGGCTATATACCGGATTCAATCGGTCTGTTAGTATAACGTCGATACTTCCGCAATGACATCGCTGACGGAGAATACGTTCATGTCGAAATTGCAGGGCTACTTCAAACGCCGACCGTTTCGACGCGCGCTCGCCAATTGGCTGGAACGGCATCAGCATCCGTTCAATCGCGGCATCCACTATATTGGCATCCCGATGACCACGGTCGGCATAGCATTGCTTTTTTGGTACTGGCCGGACTGGATTTGGGGCGTCGCTGTGTTTCTTGCCGGGTATGTACTGCAATGGATTGGTCATCTCGTGGAAGGCAACGACCTGGGCGAATGGGCCGGCGTCAAGCGATTTCTGGGGTGGCCGTACGTCGCTATTGCGCCACGGTATGAGAAGAAAGATGCGTCTCCGCCCTCACCCACATAGGTCGCTACTTATGGCGGGCTATATGTTCGCCGTCACGGTCGCCTCTTTTTCGACCAACCGTTGCAGACTTTGATCGCGTTTACCGTGTTGGAGTAGGTAGATGCCCGGCTCTTCTGGGGTCTCGCCGGGTAGAAGGCGACAGGCACGATAGCGTTCTCGCGCTCGTAGTAGCGATTTCGTTAGGCAAGCCTCACAACACAGTCCATACGTTTTAAGCTCACTAACTTGGCCATCGCTCCAGCGTGCCGCGATCTTGTATTGCGCCGGCTTTTTGCAGTCGGGAGTCTGGCAGAAAACTTGGTAGGGTGGCATCGGCACGGTCAATCCGCCTGAAAAGGAATCGGCTCGTTGTTGATCATCGCCAAGGCGTTCATTGCCGCTTTCTGCTCGGCTTCTTTTTTCGTGCGGCCCCATGCCGACGGATAGTGATAGCGTCCGATGACAGCAGACAGCTTGAAGCATTTGCTATGATCCGGGCCAGCCTCGTCTAGTAGGTGATACGCCGGGGTGGCATTGAATTCCTGCTGCGCGACTTGCTGCAACAGCGACTTGTAGTTGCCCGCGTGTTCCGCCTCGGCTACCTGCTCAATTTCGGGATTCAGATATTTAAGGATGAATTCCTTGACTGGTTCAAGTCCACCGTCCAGATACATCGCGCCGACGAGTGATTCAAACACATCCGCCAGCAGGTTCGCCGGCAGCGAGGCATGCGAATGCATTCCTTTGCCGATAAACAAATAATCTCCCAAATTCAGCTGTTGACTAAGATGCGCACAGGTCCGTCGGCTGACGACTGCCGATTTGACTTTGGTCATCTCGCCTTCTTGATATTCGGGAAACCGCTTGTAGAGTTGCTCGCAGCAAACCAAGCCGAGAACGGAGTCACCCAGGAATTCCAGGCGTTCGTTTGAGTCCTGGCGTGTATCGGCGCCGGAGGTGTGCGTCAGAGCCGAGCGAAGCAGCTCTAGGGAACGGAATTGGTAGCCGATCGTTTTCTGGCAATCTTCCAGAATCTCGGATTCCCGCGACGAGGTCAGTTCCTGTGCCATAATGGTGGTGTCGATCGTTGATCGTTAATTTGCTGAAAATATTTCTAATGAGGACGTTATCACGTGCGCGGAGGTTTGTCAACCAAGTCACGATGCTTCGTCACCAGGAGTCCGTCCAATTGGCCGATATTTTGACAGCCAGCAAGGCCATCGCAGGCGCAGGGCCAAAGCTGAAAGGATAGTCCGGGCAAGAACGCCGATTCCGTTGGACTGGTCTGGCCCGTCTTGCCCAATCGTTTGCCGATTTGGAATACGCGAAAGATCCCGCCGGCGGCGCCATCCCGCCAGATCCGCCAAGGGTGCCCGATGTCAAGGAATCCCTGAGGCCAGCGGCGCCGACAGAATCAAAACTAGCGGTCCGACCAGCTTGATTTGACAGGTGCGGCCAGGCTGTGGAAATCCTGGCCCCACGGACCCGTCAACTCTGTCTTTTCGCACCACTATACTTTTCCGATTTATTGAACGGTGGCAAAGACATTCCTGTCTGTGCTTGGGGCTCACACAGACAGGAATGTCTTTGCCACCGACGCGACAATTCAAACCGCGTAAAGTATAGCACCGGGCGAATCCATTCCTTCCGCTCGCGGCTTTGAGCTCGAAATATCCGACGCCAACGCGCTTCGTTAACCTGAGAACGGTTCTGATCCATCGTCCAAGTGTTAGAAACCACAAGGATCATCGTCCTTAGGAGGATACGGAAGATTTCGCGATTATTCGTGGAATTACGGCAGGATTGTTATTGCGAAGATAGGGAAGCTGTGCGACAATCCCTTTTTCTCTAATGTAAGCTGAGCGAAATAAACCCAGGATGATGCCGGGGGTAGGAATTATGTTCACGAAGCGCGGATTGATAATCACCGTGTGCGCCGGGATGGCGGTAGTCGCGATTGGCACGTGGGCGAGCGATTTTGCCGTCGGGCAGCCTGGGTTTCCGCCCGTCGATCCGACGGGCAAGGGTGCCAAGACCAACGCCAGTGCGTCTGGGCTTAGCTCGATAAAAATCCTTGAGGACTCTCGCTTTCGGCAAGTCGTCAACGTCGGCCGCGATTGCATTAAGGACAAGGAATGGAACCAGGCCGTGCAGGCGTTGCAGGCGGTGCTGAATGAAAAGACGGACAATTTTGTTCAGATCACAGAGACCGATGCGTCGGGCCGTGAGAATGCCCGCTGGACAAGCGTCAAATTCGAAGCGAACAATCTGATCGGTTCGATGTTAATTGAAGGATTGCAGACCTATGAGGTCGCCTACGGTGCCGAAGCCAAGGGGCTTCTGGACGAGGCGAAGCGGGCTGGCAATAATGAGGCCCTTAAAGAGGTCGCCCAGCGTTTCCGCCATACGAAAGCTGGCATCGAGGCGAACGAAATCCTCGCCACGCTGGATTTGGCACGGGGCCAGGTATTCACAGCTGCGCTTAAGTACGAACAAATTCTTAGCATGAATCCCGACTGGGCGAAGGTCAGCGATATCACGCTTTTCAAAGCGTCGCTTGCCTACTATCGCGCGGGCAACAAGAAAAACTATGACGAAACGTGGAAACGCCTGCAAGCCAATCTCCAGGGCAAGCCTGGCCTGCAAGTCGGCGAAGACGTGGTCCCGATGGCGAAGCTCGAAGACACGTTGAAGGAGACGGTCGTCGTCAGCGATGTCAATGTTTTCGACTGGCCCTCCTGGCGAGGCAACAACAAGAACGCCGCTCAGGCCAACGGCAGCCCGCCATTGCTCGATGCGACGCTCTTCCGTCGGCCCATGTTCCGGGATAAGATCGAGGGCGTCAACGAAGAAGACCCCGACCAAACAATGGAACAGCGGGTGACGACGGTAATAAAGCAGATGACGGATGCCAATATCCCCGTCATGCCCGGCTTCTTCCCGATCGCCTCGCAGGGCATCATGGTATATCGCAATCATCGCGGGCTGGTTGGCGTCGCTCTGAAGAAAATAAAACAGGAACATGACGGCGTTGCCTATACCTTCGAGCCGGGCCAGATTGTTTGGAAAACGCTTGAAATGAAGCGCAGTCTTGGAAAGTTGACGTTGGACACGAAAACGCGCCCACGCATCGAGTCGTGGCTGGATTCCTACATCCAGGTTCCAGGCTTCGGCAGCTTCCTCTTTGATAATACCGCGATCGGCACCATGGCCACCGATCATCGCCTCGTTTACGCGATCGACGATATGGCTGTGCCGCCACACCCACAGATGTTTTCGGGTATGATGTTCAATCAGCCTCAGCAGCAATTCAACGGCCAGGACATCAAGAAAGAATACGTCGATCAGAACGTCCTGGGCGCCTATGACCTGCATACGGGTCGGTTGGTTTGGGACCTGAACGAGAAGGATTCGGCATTCACGGATAGTCATTTTATCAGCCTGCCGATTTCAATTGGCGGCAAGCTGTACGTCTTGAACGAAAAGCAAATCCCGCAGCCGGGCGGGGCCAACATCAATAACCCCTTCATGGGCCGACAGATGAATCAGTATCCGGGCGAAGCGGACCTTCGTCTGGTGTGTATCGATCCGACCAAATTAGAAAAAGCCGGCGGTGATCCAAGGTCGCAAAAGCCAACCATCGTCGCAGTCCAGTCGTTGGGAACCGTCACGCAAGACACGCGGTATTTCCAGGACATTCCACGTCGCGTCAATGGCATACAACTTGCCTATGGCGAAGGTGTGCTCGTGTGTCCGACGAACGCCGGTGAAGTGTTCGGCATCGACCTGATGACGCGCAGTCTGGTCTGGTCGTACCCGTACCGCGATACGGCCCATCAAATGATTCAGCTCACGCCCAATAATCCCAATATTGGCATCCGGCCGGGAATGGTAATGCCTGCTACGACGACACTGGTGTCGAAATGGAAGTCGTCGCCGCCGGCGATTCATGACGGGCGTATCGTCTTCACCGCGCCCGATGCCGACTCGATCCATTGCGTCAATCTCCGCGATGGCAAGCCGCAATGGAAACGCAAACAAGACGAGGGCGACCTCTACTTCGCGGGCGTATTCCAGGGCCGGGCGATCATCGTCGGCCGCAATGCGGTCCGCGCGTTGGACGTGAAAACGGGCAGCCAGGTCTGGTCGATCCACACCGGCGATTTCCCGTCAGGGCAGGGCGTGGCGAGCAAAGGCATCTACTATCTCCCGCTCAAACGCGGCGAAATCATGGCGTTCGATATCGAGCGTGGCCAAATCAAAGCGCGCAATCGCGCCGCGGTTCAGGGCAGCGCGCCAGGCAACCTCGTGTTCTATGAAGACATGGTGCTCAGCCAAACCGCAACGGAAATCGTCGCCTATCCGCAGCTCAGTATGAAACTCGATCTCGCCAAAACCGATTCCACCAGCGATCCCGAAAACCTGACGAAGCTGACCGACTACGGCGAGTTGCTGCTCAAGGACGGCCAGGTTGGCTCGGCTGTGGAACGCCTGCTGAAGGCATATCAACGCACTCCTGCCGACCCGCTGGCGAAACGCGTGAAAGAACGGCTTTTCGAAGCGATCACCGATCTGATGCAGGTCGATTTCGAAGCCGCCGCCAAAGAGCACCTCACGGTCTATCAATCGCTTTGCGTGGTCCCTGCGGATAATGCCGAGGAACAACGGCGCAAGTCCACCTTCCACCGTTTGATGGGCGAGGGCCGCGAAAAGCAGGGCAATCTCGTCGAGGCGTTTCAGCATTACAAGGAATTCGGCGCGTTACCTTTGCACCGCACACAAGGCGGCATTTCGGCGCCTGAGGATTCGACGGTCAAGGTTCCCGTGGGCGTTTGGTTGCGAGGTCGTATCGGCGGCATGCTCGCCAAGGCGACACCGCAACAACGCGAACCGCTCGAAGTGAAAATCGCTGACGAGTGGAAGGCAGTCGAAGCGAAAAAAGATGTCGAACAGTATCGCAGTTTCGTCGGCATGTTCGACGTGCCGTTCCGCGTTGGGCGTGAAGCACGTATCCGTTTGGCGGAATCGTTGATGGATGGCAGCGACCGTACGGCATTCTTGGAAGCCGAGCTATATCTGCACCAGGTTCTCGGCAGCGAATTCCGCGCCGAGCCGGCGAGCGGCGGTCGCGCCTTGGCCTCGCTTGCAAGGCTCGAAGAGAAAAAGACCACCGTTGAATCGATGCGCTTGGCTGCTTCGTATTATCGCGAACTTGGCCAGCATTTCGCAAATGCACCCGTCCGCGGCGACAAGACCGGCGCCGATCTTGTTAGCGAATTGGCGGCGGACAAACGGTTCCTGCCCTTCCTTGAGGAAATCCGCAATCCGTTCGGCACCGCCAAGATCGCCGCACGCGACTTGGTGCCGGGCCAATACCAACCACTGGCGTCTGCCAGCATTGTGCTGTTGCCCGCTCGCGAACCGAATGGATTTGCAAAGCAGAATCGCCTAATGCTGGAGGCAAATGCCTTTAATCCAAAGCTTATCATGCGCGAAATCGGCGCCGACAAAAACCGTTGGGACATCACGCTGGGCAACGTTCAAATGAACCAGATGATCTTCCCGCACCTTTACGGTCCAACGAACCCGAATACCGGCCAACCGGCAGCCTACCTGCCTAACGCTCGGCATCGATTCTACCATTCCAAGGGCCACTTGGTCGTCTGCCAGGTTGGCGTGATGATCTATTGCTTTGAGGGCGATACCGGTAAGAAACTGTGGGAAATGCAGACCACGGAGATCGTCCAGAATAACGGTTTCGTCCACCTCCAACAGGTCGTCACCGATGCCGAGGGCAACCCCGAATTCATGTACTGGAATCAGCTCAACAACCAGCGGTTCCGCGTGCAAATTGGTCGCATTGGCACAGTTCAGAGTTCGTACGTGGCAGTGCTTTCGCAAAAAGGCATGACGGTCGTCGAGCCGCTCACCGGCAAGACCATGTGGAAGCGGAACGACGTTGGCCTCAACTCCCATGTATTCGGCGACGACCAGTATCTGTTCATCGCCGACGCCAACGAAGGCGGGGCGGTCGGCGTTGGCCGAGTTTTCCGCGCCAACGACGGACAAATTATGCAGATTCCTGACTTCAGCGCGGCTTTCTCCAACCGCGTGCGCGTCATCGATCGCCAAATCCTCTCCGCCCAATCGAGCCGCAATGACTTCACGCTGCGGCTCTACGATATCGTCAAAGGTAAAGACGCCTGGACGAAAAACTTTGCAGCAAACTCCTTTGTGCTTCAGACCGAGGACTCGGCTATCACAGGTGTCATCGAGCCGGATGGCAAACTCACCGTCCTTGACTCGCGAACCGGAAAAGAATTGGTCGCGACCAACATCGCAATTGGCGGCCGCGTGAACGTCGAGGATTTGCGTAACCTTCGCAATCCGTTGCTGTTGCAAGACAGCGATCGGTTTTATGTCGCGTTGAATCGCCCGGTCGATTTTGGCAAAGTGAACCAGGGGCAGATATTCAACAACTTCAACAACGCCACGCGATGCCTACCGGTCAACGGTTGGGTGGTTGCCGTTCACAAAAACGATGGCCAACGCAAAGCCCAAGATCGGGTGATTACCTGGAAGAAGGGTGACCTGGCCTGGCATTCGCAAACGCCGATCGCGAATCAGCTGTTGGTCGTGGATAATTTTGACGTATCGCCCGCGCTGATTTTCACGACTCGTTACATCCAAATAAACCCCAAAACGGGCAACACTTGGGTGTCGGTAACGCAGAGTATCAGCAAGACCAATGGCAAATGGGTATACGACTCAGGGCCTCGGAATTTCAACGGTGCGGCGCCAATGTTCTCGACGTTTCAGATCGATCTGAAAACACGTTCGGTGAACCTGATCGGGCTCGGCGGCGCCGTTCAGCACTACATTGATGATGGCAAAGCCCCGCCGCCGTTGCAAGGCGCGATGCTCAACGCGCCAGGTGGATTCGCCGGGAATCCAGCATTCCCGCCTGACGATCCGAAACTCATTGCGAACCCAGTGTTCCCGGGCATTGTTCAGCCGGTCATTCGCGTTCCAATACGCAAGGCGGCCCCATTGCCGGTGAGGCCAAAGTAAGAATGACGCATGCGGCTTCGTGTTCACGCGAACGCTAATCGCATGCGGAAAATCAGAACGAGACACATGAAAGTTGGGAATAATAGTAAGTTCTCAATAACCCGTTGAATCGCTGACGGGTTATTGAGAACTTACGAATAATAAGTCAATATGGGCGATTTGCCCGAAATTGGTGATAAAATAGGGATTGGTTCGTCGATTAATTAGCGAGTGTCCGAAATACCGAGAGTACCTCTCCTTTTTGCAAGGAGCTTCCATGAGTCGGCTGCATCGTTATCGTTGGTTGGGCGTTATCTTGGGATTTGGCATCGTCACGGCGTTCGCTTCGCAAGCGTCTGCGGAGCCGATTCCGGAAAAATATCAGAAACATATCGATTTGGGCCTGGAATGGCTCAAAAAGAATCAGGCCAAAGACGGAAGCTGGAGCGCCAACGGGCAGAACCCGATGTCGATGACAGGCATGGCCGGCCTCGCGCTTCTCTGTGAAGGCAGTACGGTGGCCCAAGGAAAATACCGCGATAATATCCGCAAGGCTGTCGATTTCCTCGTCAGCCGTGCACAAAAGGGCGGCGGACGCAACGGCCTCATCGGCAATCCCGATAACCCCGGCGAAACCGGTCGCTACATGTACGGGCACGGCTTCGCGCTGTTGTTCCTTGCGTCGGCATACGGCGAAGATCAAGACAAAGAAAGTCGCGAAAAGCTGCGTGAAGTGCTCAAACGAGCCGTCGAGTATGCCGGCTCCGCGCAATCAACGCAAGGCGGCTGGTTCTACACGTCAAAGACCGAAGGCCATGACAGCGATGAAGGGTCCGTAACCGTAACCCAAATGCAGGCGTTGCGAGCTTGCCGCGATGCGGGTATCCCGGTTCCCAAGGAAATCGTAACCAAGGGCTACGACTACCTGAAAAAATCGACCACCGTGGACGGCGGCGTGGTTTATAGCCTAGGCCGCGGCGGCATGGGCGCGCCAGCGGGCGGCGGGCGACCGGCATTGACGGCAGCGGCGATCGCCTGCTTCTTTGCGTCGGGTAATTACAATGATGAAAACGTCAAGAAATGGTTCAAGTTCTGTGAGAAATCAATCCCCATCACCGGCCCCGGTGGCGGCGGGGTTCGGCTTGGCTTCGATGAGTACACCCATTTCTACTACGCACCGTCCATCTACTTCCTCGGCGAGGATGGCTGGAAGAAGATGTTCAAAACCGAGATCGCCAGCATCACATGGAAGAAATACAAGGAATCGTTCTTTGAAGGTGCCTGCCGTGCCCAAGGCGCCGACGGCGGCTGGACCGGAACCGGCAGCTGGGGTGCAGGCCCCATCTACTCGACCGCCGTCTATTGCGTGATTATGCAGTTGGATAACAACTGCCTGCCTGTGTTCACGAGGTAATGCCGCTACGCCAGGATGCGTTTGACCTACCAACGAAGGCCGAACGCATCCTGACGGGATTTTGACCTTCTCGCATGATTGGAGCCACCCAGCTCCCTCTTCTCGTGCCGGTCCGTTCCCGCCTGCGGTGGATTTCAAACGATTGCCAGTGCCGCGTTTCGCCCATTGAAACCCGGTGCCGAGATCGTATTTTGACACAACGCCGTGGGGTAAGGAAAAAGCCGTATCGGTAGCATCGGCTGCCGTATGCCGCCAACTTCATGAAATTAACGTGATTCCACCAGCGAGCGTCCTGAAAGGATTGTCTTTAGCGATTTGCCGCGCCGGGCGACAAATCGGGTGTACTTTTTTTTCCCGACAACATACTGAGTAACGAATGACCGACATCAAAGCATTAGGAACCGTGGTACCCGCACTATCGTCAACGAGCGAATTGACACGCGATGATCTTCATGCCGCCGAAAAGTTGAAATCGGCCTACAAGAGCCTTTGCGATCAGCTCGGCCGCGTGATCGTCGGCCAAGAGCAGGTGATCGAAGAGCTTCTGATCGCCCTCTTCAGTCGAGGCCATTGCATCCTGGAAGGCGTGCCGGGCTTGGCGAAGACGTTGATGATCAGTTCGCTGTCGCGCTGCTTGTCGCTCGACTTCAGCCGCATTCAGTTCACGCCTGACTTGATGCCGTCGGACATAACCGGCACGGAAGTTATCGAAGAGAACCGCTCGACCGGTATGCGTGAATTCAAGTTCATCAACGGCCCGCTGTTCGCAAACATGATCCTCGCCGACGAAATCAACCGTACTCCGCCGAAGACGCAGGCCGCTCTGCTCGAAGCCATGCAGGAACGCCAAGTCACCGTCGGTCGCATTAGGCACAAGCTTTCCGATCCGTTCTTCGTGCTCGCCACGCAGAACCCGATCGAGCAAGAAGGCACGTACCCGTTGCCCGAAGCCCAACAAGATCGTTTCATGTTCAAGATTTTCGTCAACTACCCGACGTTCAAAGACGAATTCGAGATCGCTCGCCGCACGACGACATCCACGTCGGCGGAGATCTCGCCGGTACTGACGGGAGACCAGATTCTCGAGTTGCAACGGCTCGTCCGCCGCGTGCCGGTCACCGATCATGTCCTGCACTACACGCTGGCCTTGGTGCGCCAGACACGTCTGAATCAGCCGGGTGCGCCGAAATTCATCAAGGAATGGCTGTCGTGGGGCGCCGGTCCGCGTGCCGTGCAGAACCTGGTGCTTGGTGGTAAGGCTCGGGCGCTGCTGTTTGGTCGCACCCATGTGCAAACCGAGGACATCCAGGCACTCGCGCTGCCCGTGTTGCGTCACCGCATTCTGACGAACTTCACGGCTGCGTCGGAAGGCATTACGACGGACAAAGTCATCGAACGACTGCTTCAGGAAACGCCATCGAAGGAAGGCGAACTCACGAAGGACGAACGGTTCAAGAAGATCTTCGCGGCATAAATGCTGACGTAATGTCCTCGTTTCCACGCGCTGCGTGGGAACGAGTAATAATTGCTCTCACCGAGAACGCAACCGTGGCAAAAGCGAAAACGCAAGATGATCCGAAGCGGTTCCTTCACCCCGAGACGATCGCGCGCATCTCGCAGCTCGATCTCCGCGCGAAGCAGGCGGTCACGGGGTTCATCTCCGGCATGCACCGCAGTCCGTTCTTCGGGCATTCCGTCGAGTTCGTGCAGCACCGCGACTACACGCCAGGCGATGATGTTCGCCATCTCGATTGGAAGGTCTGGTCGAAAACCGACAAGTTCTACATCAAGCAGTACGAAGCCGAGACGAACCTGCGCTGCCAATTAGTCGTCGATGTGTCCGCATCGATGCAGTACGGAACCGGGCCGTTGAACAAGTACAGTTATGCCAGCACGGTGGCGGCGAGCCTGGCCTACATGCTGCTGCATCAACAGGACGCCGTCGGCCTGATCACTTTTGACGACGACGTGCGCCAGGTCGTGCCCTCACGCAGCGCACATAATCATCTCGACGCGATCCTGAAAGCGCTCGATGTCAGTCGGCCTCGCGAGAAAACGAATATCGAACGCATTATCCGGCGAGTCGCGGAAAATATCCCCAACCGCAGCATGGTCGTGATGATCTCCGATGTCTTCGTCAATCGCGAGGAGTTCTTTCGCGGCATCGAAATGTTGCGTCATGGCCGGCACGATATTCTGATGTTCCACATCATGGATGAAGACGAACTGACATTCCCGTTTGCCGGCACAACGCGATTTGAAGACCTCGAAGGCCCCGATGCCGTTGTGTGCGATCCGCGTGCCCTTCGGCAGGGGTATGTCGAAGTCGTCGAGGAATATCTCACGGAAGTCCGCCGCGGTTGTTCACGCAAAGGCATCGACTATCAACTCATCAGCACGAAAGATTACCTCGACGCGGCTTTGTCGAAATTTCTCCATCACCGCGAGGCGATGGCGAAAGCGCCGGCCAAGTCGCAATCGCCTGGGTGAGCCAGCCGTCAACCAGTTGGCGTCGCTCAAACGCATCACGGATAACATGGGAAATCAACGGTCATGCTGTCGCTAATATTTGCGAATCCGGGCTTTCTATTCATTGCTGCCGCGCTCATCAGCGTGCCGATCATCATTCATTTGATCAATCGGATGCGCTTCAAGCGCATACAGTGGGCGGCGATGGAGTTTTTGCTCAAAGCCCAAAAGCGTACCCGCCGTCGGCTCATCATCGAGCAATTGATGCTCCTGGCGCTGCGCTGCCTGTTGATCGCCCTCGTCGGTCTCTTGGTCGCTCGTTTCGTCGGTTGCTCGGACAACAACCTCGGCAAGCCGAATCTTCATATCGTCATCCTTGATGACACACTCAGCACGCAAGACACCTGGAAGCAAGAAGGCGCTCCGCGGAACAGTCTCGATAATGCTCGCAACGACATCAAGAAGATCGTCAAAGGCATCGCTCAAGGCCATCCGAACGATCGGCTCGTGCTGATTCAGCTCTCCAAACTGCTTGAGAAAGACTATCAGCCGAAAGTGTACGAAAAGCTTAGCGACGACGAACGCCGAAAGGCAGTGGAACGCGACATCGGCGACATCGAGCCGAGTCTGACACACGTCAGCACGCTGCGCGCCCTGAAGCTGGCCAAGGAATTCCTCACCAAATACGCCGACACCCCGGCGACACTGCACATCATTGGCGACTTTCGGCATCGGGATTGGACGGGAGCCGAGGGCGATGTGCTGGTCAAGGAGCTCGTTGAATTGGCGAACAAGAACAAGGACAAACTGAAGATCATCCCAGCCGATACTGTTTCGCCGAGGCGAGAAATCAAGCTGGGCGGCATCCCGGCCTCACGTGATAACGTCGGTATCATCGACTTTCGGCCCAATACGCGCATTGTCGGCAAGAACATGCCGGTTCAGTTCAACGTCACCATCATGAACTTCGGTAGCAAACAGATCGAGATGAGCCTGATGGCCCGCGACGAGACGACCGGGAAGGACATGTTCGACATTAACTTCAACCCGCATAACCCAATTAAGCTCGTTCCGGGAAAAATCACCGTCGTCACCTTCGAACATCGCTTCACCGAGGTCAAGGCCGGCGAGAACAATCACGCCCATCTGAGTGTGCGTATGCAAAGCCCGCAGCTCGGTGCGCTGGAAAACGACGCCCTCGCCGCCGACAACATCCGCTGGGCATCGGTCGAGGTGCGCGAACGCGTGCCCGTGCTCATCATCGATGGCGATCCGAAAGGCCGTGATGAAGGCAAAGACAGCTTCTTCCTGCGCACCAGTCTCATCTCCGTGCCAGGCAGCTACAACGTCGTATTCGGTGATGAAATGCATCCGGGCAACCCGGCCAAGGTGCTCGAACGGCCCGACCTGAACCAGTATCCAACGATCATCCTCGCCAACGTCCGCGACCTGACGCCGAAGCAACTAGCGAATCTCGAAAATTACACCAACGACGGCGGCGGCGTGGCGATCTTTATGGGCCCGCTCGTCAATGCCGCGTGGTACAACAAATCGTTTTATCGCGAAGGCAAGGGACTATTCCCCGCGCCGATCAGGGACAACTTTTTCCCGCCGCCCAATGAATCGGAGTTGGAATCCAAGCCGAGCGATTCGCCACAGTTGCTGATCCGCGACGACGAGTTCGGCGCTGACCGCGATGTGCCGATCTTTGGCAAGATGTTCCCCGATCCACAGTTTCGGGCACCATTGAATAACTTGCCGATCAAACGTTTCTTCCAAGTGAATCGCGCCTTGTGGAAAAAGGTTCCAGGCAAAGTCTTCGAGTTGGCGACCTTGCCAAATGACGCCCTAGCGAGGAACTCTGACAATGAGGTCAAGGAATTGGTCGATACCCACGGTCGCGCGATTCTGGCGAATGCCGATCTGAAGAAATACCACGCTCGACTTAGGACGCATTTGGATGAGATCGTGCAACTTGTCAAGAACGATTCGGATGCGCGGGCGTTCCAACTTGCGAACCGGATTCAGGCCCTCCTCACGGATCGTGGCTCGCCCCAGGCGAAATTGCGCGATACCTTCCCCGACATGACCGAATTCTGGGCCAACAGTGACGACAAAGTGCTCGCACTCAAAGGCTCGCTAGAACGGCTGCGTTTCCAGGTCAACTATGGCGATCCCTTCGTTCTGTCGCAATCGTTCGGCAAGGGCAAGGTCGTTGCCATGATGTCAACCGCAGGCAAAGACTGGAACGATTGGGGCGGCGGTTCGGCGGCGAGCATTCTTTACGCGCCGTTTATCTGGGAACTGCAAAACTACCTCTCCAGTGCGGGCACCGATGCCAATCTCGTCGTCGGCGCCGAAGACGTGAAAATCGAACTCGACGCCGACGCGATGAAAGGTATCCAGCCCAAAATTGTTCGCCACTTCAAGAAAGCCGGCGGCAAACCCGCGGAGGACATCAAGCTCGGCGATGTCTTCCCGACGACCCAAGAAAACACGTTGATTTTTCCTCTGGAACGCAACGTCCAGCCTGGACTGTATCTCTCGCATCTCGTCGATCAGAACGCACCAGACAAGGCGCCAATCGCGACGTTTGCCCATGTGTTTAACGTCGATACCGCACGTGAAGGCGATCTCAAGCGTCTAAGTAACGACGAGATGAAGCAAACACTTATCGAGCCGGCCAAGGACACGATTCGCATGTCCGACGACCTTTTGGTTCGCAAAAGTGAGTTTTCCGAGTCGCCGTGGTTGTTTCTGATCCTGCTGCTCGTCTTGGTAGCAGAGCAAGCGTTGGCAGTCCATCTGAGCTTCCACATGAAGAAAAACGATGACGACGGCGCCATGCCGCGGGCACGCTCCTAGCATGCAAAATAGCCCGCCGATGATGGCGGAGACCCTGTGAACCCGCCATCATTGGCGCGTTATTTGACGATGATCGCAACGGACCTAACCTCATGAACCCTGAAAATATTCAACCGACGAATACGTTCCTCTGGCAACGGCTCAGCGAAGAATGCCCGATCTGGGCGATCTTTGTGCCGGTCATGTTCGGTTTCGTCGTCGTGTCTTTGATCGTGTTCTTTCGGCAGGAACGCAAGTGGCTCGCGGCGATCATCGGCGGCGGCATCGTCGGGGCGCTGACGCTCATCTATTTGCCGATCGCGTTCCTACTGGTAACCAACGTCAAGGACATCGCCTGGCTGGTCATCCTCGTGCCGTTGCTCAGCGTGGCGTTGGTGTACGTCGTGCTCATGTACATTCGCGATTCGCGTTCCGTGCATTGGCTGTGGGCGATCTTCCTCGGCACGCTGCGTCTCTGCGTGTATGGCATTCTCGCCATCGTCTTCCTGTTGCCGGGTTGCCAATACTTTGAACAACAGGAATATCACGCCAAGGTGATTTTTCTGTTCGACGTATCGGGCAGCATGTTCGTGCGCGACGATCTCCCCGAGGAAGGACAGGACCCCGATAAACTGCCGACACGCCAGGATAAGATCGTCTCGCTTCTGACGGCAGTCCAAAGGGACACGCAAGGCAAAGAGTCCACGTTCATTGATCAGATTCTGCAGAAATCCCCGGTGACTGCCTATCGCTTTGGGCATGTGCTCGATGAAGGCGAGGCCCTGCAACTCACCAGCAAGAACAATATCAAGTCCGAGGATTTGGCCAAATGGCTGAGTCCCGACAAAAAGCATGTTAAAGATCCGCTGCTCGACGAAATCAAGGACGAGAAATTGCGCGAGGAGAAGCAGGCGGAATACCAGCGCCGGCTCGATCTGATCGACGGGCTGAAGTCAGGCACGAACGTCGCCGGCGCCTGCTTGCAAATGCACAAGCTCGAAGGTAATGGCCTGCTCCAGGCGATTGTCGTCATCTCCGATGGCCAATCGAACATCGGCAGCGACGAGGCGCGCAGCGATTTCATCAATCGCGTCAGCGGTTCGCGGCGATCGGTTCCCGTCATTACGATCGGCGTCGGCCAGTTCCGTCTGCCGGCATCCATTCGTATCGACGATATTCAGGCGCCCGAGGAAACGCGGCCCGATGACAAGTTCCCAGCCCGCGTTACTGTCGTCGGCACGGGTTTGCACGGCGAGGACTTCAACGTCCTTTTGGAGATACGCCGCGTGAAAGACGTCACCGGCAAACCGGTTGAGGAAGAACCGTTCCATCTCGAGCCGCGTAAAGGCACATTCAAAGGGCAGGGCGATCATCCGCAAGGAATCGTCGAGTTCGAGATCGACGTGCAAGAGCTAAAAAAGATCGTCGCCAAGGACGACAAGGACAGCCAACTCGAAGGCGAATGGCATCTCAAGGCGCGCGTGCCGAAGAATGCGAAAGAATCGTTCAAGGAGAAATTCCACGTCACCGAACCGGTAAAGGTGCAGATTCAAAAGCGGGCGTTGCGCGTGCTTCTGTTCGCTAGCGGGGCGACTCGCGAGTATCAGTTCCTCCGCACCGTTATCTTCCGGGAGATGAGCGAGAAACGCATGGAGATGTGCGTCTGCCTGCAAAATGGCCGCGAGGACCATGTCGATCAGGACGTCGAAGCCGAGCGCATGCTCAGCGATTTCCCAAATACGATCGGTGTGAACCTCGGCCAAAAGCATATGAGCTTGACGGATCATGACATCATCATCGCCTTCGATCCCGACTGGTCGAAGCTGAGCGACAAGCAACTCAAGAACCTCAAGGAATGGGTGGAGACACATTCGGGCGGCGTCATATTTGTCGCTGGGCCGGTGCATTCGTTCCAGCTCGCACGACCTGCCGGTCGTGACATCAATGCCCTGCTGGCGATCTATCCCGTCGTCCTGAAGGATAGCCGCCTGCACGCGCTGGGTTTGCCCGGATCGGGACTTGGCCATGATTCGAGTAGGCCTTATGCGTTGAATTTCTCGCCGGCGGCGAAACAGTTCGACTTTCTCAAACTCGACGAGGCCGGCGAGTCGCCGACGGCAGGCTGGAACGCTTTCTTCTGGAACGAAGAAAACTATAAAGGCCCAACCGATGGAACCGCACGGCCGAGACGTGGTGTCTACACCTTCTACCCTGTCGAACGATTGAAGCCCGATTCATCCGTGATCGCAGCGTTTGCGGGGCCGAAGGAGGCACGCATCAATTCGGGCAAGGACGAGCAGCCGTTCCTCGTGTCAATGCGCGTCGGTTCGGGCAAGACGCTCTATGTCGGTTCAGGCGAGTTCTGGCGGCTGCGGTCGTTTAAAGACGGCTACCACGAACGCCTATGGATCAAGATGGCCCGCTACGTCGCCGCTGGGGCCACGCAACAAAAGAAATACGGCCGACTGCTGATTGCGCGATCTGTGCCCGTTGGGCCAATCTTGGTGGAAGCCCATTTGAAGGGCAAGGATCTGCTCGCTTTGTCGCGTGACCTCACGCCGACGGTGTTTGTCAAGAAGATCGACAAGCTCCAAGAAGACAAGGGCGAAACCGGCAAGTTCGACTTGAAACCGAAACCCAGCGACGACGACTGGCGTGGTTACTTTCAGGAGACGTTCCGCCTAACGGAACCGGGCGAGTACGAATTCCGCCTGCCGGTTCCGGGAACTAACGAGACACTGCGACAAAACGTCATCGTACGCAAACCGAACCCGGAAATGGATAACGTCCGTACCAACTTCGGCTACCTCTATCAGCTTTCAAGCGATGCCGGGCCGTTCCTACAAAAGCTGCCCGCTGCGGTGCGCAAGGAAATCGAGTCGGCGATTCAGATTCCCGTCGATGCGCCGGGCGTCGGTGATCGCGGCGTAAAGCGAATGTTCTTCCCACTGCAAAACGCTGGCGCGGTGGCGAAGTGCATTCAGCCCGTGCCGCCGAAAATGGAAACGACCAAAGGCAAGTTTGAACGCTTGTGGGACCAGGGCGGCGACACCGGCCTGCCCGAGATGTCCGCGAAATGGCTGGCAATCCTGATGCCCCTCGTCATCGGATTGATTGGCGTGGCACTTCTCCTCATCCTGAGGCAACCGCTCAACGCGCTCGCTTTTTTCGGCATCTGTTTCGCGATTTCGATGGGCATCGTCGGCGTCGATTTTTTCTTCAGCGACCTGCTCAGCGAGTATCTGCCCGTGCAGCTTTCTTTTGTGATGATGACGCTTGTCAGCCTGCTCGGTATCGAATGGCTGGCACGCAAATTACTACGGCTGGCGTGATGTTAGGTTTTGTCCAAGCCCCGTGATGAGCGTAGCGATTCGCGGGGGTCCGAACCCCCAGGAAGCGCTGCGCTCATCCTGGGGCTTGGGCAGAAATGTTCCGGACAAAGTTTAATCGAAAGCCCCCGGGAGGGCGTTGAAAATGTCATCGGCATCGGCAACGGCAACACAAACGGAATCATTCGATCACGACTCCACGCAGCGGAAGGTGCGCAGCCCGCTGCAAACCGTGCGTGCTTATATTCGCCGCTATATCATCCTCGAAGGCGTCGCCCTCATCATTCTGTGTATCTCGACGCTTTTTTGGCTTGGGCTGGCGCTCGATTTCGGGCTCTACCAACTTTACTTTGAAGGCATCGGCTTCCACGGCGTCGATTGGGTGCAGGAACTCAACGATTTCGACCCGAGCGGCGTGACTAGCGTCGGTATCCGGTTGGTGTTGCTCGTCGTGGTACTGGTCGGTTTGTCCGCACTAGGATTCACGAAGGTCGTCCTGCGCTGGCTGCGCGATTTCAACGACCGCGCCGTTGCCCTTGTGCTCGAACGCCGATTCCCGAAGCAACTTGGCGACCGCCTGATTACGGCGATCGAGCTCGCCGATCCGATGCTTTCCAAGAAGTACGGTTTCTCGCAAGCGATGGTTGAAAGGACAATTCTCGAAGCCGTGGCTGCCCTGAAAAAGCTCCCCGTGTCCGGCGTGTTCAACTGGAGCCGATTGGTCACGTTGTGGATACTCGTCGGCGTCAGCACCGTCGGTCTGCTGCTCGCAAGTATGCTGTTCGTCTGCGCGGGGACCTACGCGTTCGCGGACAAGGGGCTATCGCCGATCGGGTTCGGCTGGCGGTTTTTCCACGTCGGCTCGATCTGGGCGGAGCGGAATCTACTTTTGCAAAGCAGCTATTGGCCTCGCCGTACCTACCTGGAAATCGAACGTTTTCAGCCGTCGGAGAAGCAGCCTCGCATCATGCGTATCCCGGGCGATGAGCCGAAGGAACGCAAGGATCTGCAGGTTCGAGCGTATCAATACGTCGTTGCCGATCGCACCAAGGCGTACGGTTGGCGGCCGCTGTACTGGCAGGATTTGCATCGCTTTGTCGATCAGGCGATGCTCGATCGTGTGCGTCTGCCGGAAACCTTTGAACATTGGCAGGTCGATCCAGATGAGCTGGAGCCGAACTTGGTCGATGCGGTGTTTGGTACGGACGTTCGCGTGCGGCCGGCGCGGGAGATTCGCGCTTACCTCGCCGAATTGGATATGCTGACGAAACAACCTGACGTAAAGCTGGACGGCCAGCGTGCGCGGGCGCTACGGGCGATCCGCGATCTCGACGCCAAGGCTACTCTCGAAAAATGGCTCGACTGGCGCCAGTGGACCATGGACAAACTTCTGCTGCAAATGGAGAACGAGTCGGCCAGGCCGATGTTGCGCGACTTGGCCAATGGCCAGGACAACTACTCGTATCTCGAAGAGGTTTATAAACAGCTTGACGAGTTGGCCGACGCGCCAAGTATGTATCGCACGTTCCGCAAGCTGGACATTCCGACAGCGATCAATGTGCGCATGTATGGGCTTGAACGGATCATCGACGAAAATGCCAGCAAGGCAGAGCGAATGCGGCTGGAGGAGCAAGACATCGAGCAAGCACGCATCGAACTCACAGGCGTCAACTATCTTGATTCGTTCGACCTTGACACGGGAAACAAATACAGCATTCCGCTCGATTCGGTCAAGGATTCCACGTTCTTCCGGTTCCGCGTGTTCGGGCGTGATTTTGCGACGCCGAACCGCTATCTCGAACTCGTGTCGTCGCCCACGCCGGCGACGATCAAAATCGACAAAGACGAACCGGCCTACATCTACCACCGCTTGCGCGGACCGGACCAGACGCCGCTGCGAGGCCATCGCCATCTCACGCGCGATTACGACCTACCGACGAGCGGCGACGTCAACTCCATCGACGTGCCGACCGGCGCCGACTTGGTAATTCGCGTCGCCACCGACCGCCCTCTGCGAAAGGACCAGTCGTTGTCCGTCGAAGAGCCAGCCGTTCTCGAAGCGGGCTTCGATATCTTCAAAGGCAAAGTGACGCGCAACAAGGACGGTTCGGGGTTCAGCATCGAAATGCCGAACGTTACCCGCAAACACGAATTCACCGTCAAGTTCCACGACGTGGACAACATCCGAGGAAAACGGCGCTTCCGCGTGCAATCCACGTTCGACGTTGAACCGCAGATTGGCAACTTGAACGTCTACAATGCGATTCTTCGCAAACCCAAATTCAAGGCGCCGACGCCTTCGGAGAAAGACAAAGACGGTCCGGCCCGCGACTTCCGCGAACAGGCGGAGCTTGCGAATTCGTTCCTCATCACGCCCGATGCCCGCCTCCCGTTCGAGTGCCCGGTGAAGGACGATTACGGCCTGGTCGCCGTCGGCTATCACTATAAGGTTCGCAAGGTGGACTTTGAACTTGTCGCCGGCGGTGGGTCGAACAAGAAGCTGCCGTCGCTGGAAATCGATCAGGCGGCTCGCCGTTACCACGCCGCCTGGGCGGTAAGTAATTTTCAGTATTGGCCTGGGAACCCACAGTCCTGGCATTTCGGGCCGTTATGGGTCGCCCAATCCGCTGACCATATCGCCGCCGATGTGCGTCAATCGCAAGGCTTCAAGGAAGGCTTTGTGATGGCGGAACGCTTCGAGGAGAACGTCCGCAATCGCGAGGCGGGCATGATCTTCCCAAACCAGATTGCCGAGATGCTGACGAAACGCCGAACCGCCCAGAGCTGGGAATTTGAGTTTAGCGGCGACGAGGGCTTCGATGTGCAGAAGTATCTCAATGAACTCAAGTCGGTCGATATCGAAAAAGGCGGCCAGCTGCACTTCGCCCTCGAAATCGGCGTGCAGGCGACCGATAACAACGTCGAGACTGGCCAGGCCCACGACTTGGAATATCGCGATCCCGAGACCGGCAAACAAGTTCGCAAGGCGATCCGCGGCAGCCTGCGCCGCAACAAGAACGGCTACGTGAAATTCATCGTCGTCAGCGAGAACGAACTTCTCTCGCAAATCGCCCTTGAAGAGGAGACGTTATTCGAGAAACTTGAATCCGCCAAGGATCTCGTCGATAATGCCGTCCTCAGCCTGAGCGAGCAATCCGTCAAGACGCGCGATCCGAACACCGACATGGACAACCTGCTCATCCGCATGAACGAAATCCGAACGGCGCTGGGCACATCGGGCAATAAGGTTCGCGACGTGCACAAGGCCTACGAGAACATCGTTCGCGAAATGAAAGTGAACCGCGTGAAATCGAGTCGTATGTCCAGAATTCAAGACAGTATCTTTTGGCCGCTCGATAGCATCCTCGTCGCCAACCCGGCAGAAGCGGGCAGCGGCAGTTCCCCGCGTGCCGAGGACGCGTTTGGAAAGGTCATATCGCTGATCGAAGAGGAGCACGGGTTCAAGCGAAAGCCGGACGGCAAGCAGCACGCGCTCAATATCAATGATGCTGACAGGCAGATGCGAAAGCTGAGCTTTGAAATCAGACTCGTGCTCGATGCGATGAGCGAAGGCATCGTCGAGAGCAAATTAATCGCCCTGATCGCCGAGCTCGAACGCATTCAGCGTGACAAGACGCGCTTGTTCAACCAGATTTACCTCGATATCGTCCAGAAAGAGCTGGAGAACCTCCTGAAGGACGACCTGACGCCAAAAAAGGAACAGCCTAAGCTACCTCCAGAGAAAACGAGCCAGCTGAACGGAACGCTCTTTCCGAGCCTTAGCGCCGGCGAAGGGCACGGGCATCAAGCGGCCCTTGGCCGGCACTCAAGCTCGAACCAACCAAGTCGATCCACGTGCAGTATCCAAAGCTCACAGTTGGATGTTGCCTGGCGAAAGCGAATGGCCAGGGATCGACTGGTGGAATCGGCGGAATTTGTCGATAATACCGATTTCCAACCTATTACTTGATGGCCATTTATGGTAAATTAGACAAAGATGCGTTGGGCTGGCTACTACGACTATTTGCCAATGAGCCTTATGCGTTTTTTTGTGAATTTTGTTGGGAGATTGAATTCAGTTCGTCATAATATCGCCGTTGACGAGCACACCGTGTCCAAAATCGTCTCACTCATGTAAGAAACATGGGTGAGGCAACGCGAAACCGCTAAGGTTTGTCACCCAAGCATGGGGAGGACTTGTTCTATGAAAGCGCGTCTTTTGTTGGCCAGCATTGGCTTCATGGCGATCACGCTATTTGCGTTGGCCCAGCAATCCACCACTCAGCCGAATAAGGGCAACACCGGCCCAGACACCGGCGAAATCATCACGACCGAACAACAACTGGCCCGCGGGTTCGCGGACTTTCAGGACGCGCTGTTACGCTTGAAACAGCGTCTCTCGCGTGGCACGCCCGAAGAAAAACGCCGCGCGGAAGTGCTCGACAAGGTCATCGACGAATGCAAGAACCTGGCGATCAACCAGGAATTTTCAAAGATGATCGAGATCCTGCGCTTGGCCAAGTTCACGACAACGACCGACGCGATCAAGGCCAAGGAACAAAGCGCCTTGCTCGCTGAACGGCTGAAAAAGATCTACGACATGCTGCAGGATCGTTCGCTCGATTTCTCCAAAGATCGCGAAGACCTTGCGAAGATCGTTCTGCAGATTCAGAAGGCCATCGACGCCCAACGTGCGGCCCAGGGACAGACCGATCGCAACAAGACCGACAAAGATGAGTTGAAGCAGATTCAAGAAGGAGTCAACAAGAAGACCGCCGAGATCGGCAAGAGTATCGATCAATTCCTGAAAAAGGACAGCAAAGCCGGCGAGGCGGCTAACCTGAAGGGCGAGAACAAAGACCCCGGCAAAGAAGAAGGCAGCAAGGGCGAATCGAAGAACGATGGCCGGGAGCAAAAAGAAACCAAACGAGGCGAGGCCAAGCAAGCCGGTCCAGAAGCCAAGGGCGCCAAAGGCGAAGCAAAGCCCGGCCAGGATCCGAAGGCTGGCGAAGGCAAAAAGTCCGACGCGAAGCCTGGCGACAAATCCGGTAAAGAGGGCGACGCCAAGCCCGGTGCCAAAGACGATAAGAATGCTGGCAAAGGCCAGGAAGGTTCCGCCAAGCCCAATGCAGGCGAGAAA
Organism: Singulisphaera sp. GP187; assembly: GCA_945861245.1. Lineage (GTDB taxonomy): Bacteria > Planctomycetota > Planctomycetia > Gemmatales > Gemmataceae > SIAQ01. Next base: position 100,472 of record CAMAUE010000001.1, on the reverse strand, counting down.
TCTCCGATGAAGGGCCAAGAAGGCAGCGCCAAAGCCGACGGCGATAAAAAAGACGGCCCGCAAGGAGCCGCGAAGCCAGGCGAGGACAAGAAAGCGGGCGGCGAAAAAGCTCAGGGTAAGCCCGACAGCCAGGCCAAGCCCGGTCAGCCAGATGCCAAGCAAGGCGGCGCCAAAGAAGCTAAAGCCGGCGGCAAAGAAGCTGCTCAGGCCAAGCCCGGCGACGCCAAGCCGAGCGACAAGGGCGGCGAAGCCAAGCAAGGCGATGCCAAGCCTGGCGATTCCAAGTCCGGTCAGGGCGAGGCTAAAGACGGTGGTGCGCCGCCAATGCCGGGCCAGCAGGCTCAGCAGCCCCAGCAAAAGGGTGGCGAACCACCCCAGGCCAACAACCCGCCGAGCGGCGACAAGCAAGATCAGGAAGTGCAGCAAACCAAGAAGAAGATCGAAGAAGCTGGCTACGAGCAGAAGGCCGCCACCGACAATATCAATAAGGGCGACAACAAGCAGGCGAGCGACAAGCAGGCCAACGCGATCAAGGAGCTTGAGGCCGCGAAGAAACGCCTCGAAAAGCTCCTTCAGCAGTTGCGTGAAGAAGAAATCGAACGCGTCCTCGCCGCCCTCGAAAATCGTTGCGTAAAGATGCTTGAGATGCAGAAACAGGTTCTCCTCGGCACGGAAGACACCGACAGGTCGATTCTCAAGAACGCCGACAAGAAACCCAACCGCGACAACAAGCTCGCATCGCTCGGCTTGGCCGACAAGCAGAAGGACATCGTGCAGGAATGCAACAAATGCATCACGATACTGGAATCCGAAGGGTCCGCCGTCGCCTTCCCTGAAGTATTCCAGCAAATTCGCCAGGACATGATTCATGTGCAGAAGCGGCTCGAATTGACTGATGTCGCCGGCGTTACGCAAGGTATCGAACGCGACATTATCGACACACTCAAGGAAATGATCGACGCCCTCAAGAAAGCCCAAGAAGACAATAAATCCGATAGTAAGCCGGGAAAAGCTGGCAAAGCGGGCAAGGGAGGACAAGGCGACAAGAAGCTGCTTGAGTTGATCCAGGAATTGAAGATGGTTCGTTCGCTCCAGAAACGCGTCAATGACCGTACCGTCGGTTATGCGAAACGGTTCCCTGGCGAGGAACAGACCCGCGATCCGCAGACGGTTACGGAACTGCGGAACTTGGCCGAGCGTCAATTGCGTATCCAGGAAATCGTCAGCCGAATTGCAAAGGGAGACAACAAGTGAAACGCTTCCTCATCACCGCTGTGCTGTTTATCGTGTTTGCGACCAGCAGCACGGCCATCGGTAACGACCGAAAACCGTCCTTCGGGACGTTTGAATCGGTGACCGCCGAGATCGCCAAGCCGCGCGTCCTGGCTTGGCTGAAAGAAGTCGGTAAGTCCGACGCCGCCACGGCTCAGAAAGCCGACGCGATCTGGAAAGACGAAACCCGCAGTGTGCTTGACCGGGTGGCTGATTCGCTGGCCCTGGGCGACGCCGTCGCTGCCAAGCTCATCAGCGACGCACGCGATCCGCAGGCTGCTGCTCCGATCGTGTTGCCTGATGTTTTCAAGAACACGAAGTCGGCAGCCTTTTATCGCGCGAACCTCGGCCTGGTTTATGCCCGCGCCTTGGCCAATCGCCGCGTGTATGAAGAAGCGCTGGACACGCTGAAACAGTTCGGGGCCGACGAAACGCTCGACCCGGCTGCGTATCTCTTCCATCGTGCGGTTTGCGAGCATGCCCTGCAACGCAAGCCCGAGGCGACCAAGTCGATCACGCGATTGCTCGAGGAAGGTTCAGCGATCGCACCGGAACGCTACAAGACTGTCGCGACGCTCATCCTGCTCGACATGCACACCTGGCGCGACAAAGACCTCGGCGATATCGCTCGCAAAATGGACAACATCGAACGCCGACTCGAAATCGCCCGCGGCGGCCCGGAAACGCAACGCCAGCAGAAGGAAGTTCTCAACCGTCTCGACGAGCTGATTAAGAAGCTCGAAAACAAAGACAAGAAGAAGAAAGACGGCGACCCGAAAGAGGGCGATCCGAAAGATGGCCCGCCGAAAGATGGCAACGGTGAGGATGAATGCCCCGATGGCGGCAAGCCTGGTCCTGGCAGCAAGCCGGGCAATAAGGGCGACACCTCGCCTCCGCAAGCTCCCGGTCAGGACGTCTTCGATCCAACCGGAAGCTCTAAAGGCACCGTTGATCCTACCAAGTTCAAGAAAATGGTTTCCGAATTCGGCCGCCTGCCCCCGCGTGAACGGGAACGGGCTTTGCAAGAACTAACCAACGGTCTGTCGCCTCGCCACCGCGAGGCCATCGAAGCGTACTTCCGCAACCTGAATAACCCCGCCCTGAATCGTAAGTAAAAATATCGCAGGCGGGGTGGGACAGTCGTAGCCAAAGGCTGCCAGCTTGTGGCTACGACAATCTTATCCCTGCGAAGGATACTTCGCACCAAGGTCGTGGTTCCCCGGATTCGCCGTGGCCCTCGGCCTTTCGTGATTTGTCGATGCCGCAGAGACGGTTTGAATATTTCGTCACTTACGCTTCCGGCTCTGAATAAACTTCATGATGCACACCTATTGGCTTGAGGCTTGTCATGTTTCGGCCTAAATCCGTTTCGCTTCTCGCTGTTCTTGTCCTGGCGTTCCCCGTCCTTGCTGACGATGTGAAGACGCTCACCGGCAAGACGATCTCCGGCAAGATTGAAAAAATCACCGACAGCGAAATCGTCGTCAAGACGCCGACGGCTCCGGTCTCGACGCCGTTGGCCCAGGTGCTCGACATTCATTTCCGCACAGCGAACGCGAAGCCGACAGTTGACAAATACATCGAAGTCCAACTTGCCGATGAATCGCTGCTGCGCTGCACCAAGATCGCATTCGCCGGGCAGGACGCGAAGATCGATCTGACAACCGGCGCAAGCGTGAAGGTCCCGATCTCCGCTTTGTTGACAATCCTTCGCGACGCCCAGGATGATAATATCCGCAAGCAGTGGGAGAAACTGATTCGCGACAAGAGCCGCAAGGATCGCATTTTTACGCTTCGCCAGGGCGACTTAAACCCGATCCCCGGAACACTCGGCACCGTCGATGACGCCAAGCAGACCATCAAGTTCAAAGTGGACGGCGCCGGCGATATCGAGCCGCAAATCGAAAAACTGCAAGGCCTGCAATTCGCTCGTACCGACACTGCCTCCGAGGCGAATCTATGTCGGGTCTACGACGTGGACGGCAACATGCTGGTGGTCTCGAAACTCAGCTACGATGGGACGACAGTGAATTTGACGACGCCGTTCGGGCATAAGATCGCGCTGGATGGCAAGACAATCGCACGGTTCGATTTCAATTTTGGCCGACTGACATACCTCTCCGATCTCGAACCGAAATCGCCGGTCGCGATCTTATTGGGTGGCTTCAATCCGGTCCGCCGGGATGTTAATCTCGACGGCGATCCGATCATGCTGCAAAACAAGAAATACGACAAAGGGCTATCGATCTACGCCGGCGCCGATCTGGAATACAACCTTGGCGGGAAGTACAAGGAGTTCAAGGCCGTGGTCGGCGCCGACGCCCGCATTGCCGAGGAAGGGCAGGGCAAAGTCACCGTCACCATCTATTGCGACCGCGAGAAACGGCAGACCTACATCGTCTCGGTAATGAATCCGCAGCCGATCTCCATCAACGTCAAGGACGTTACATCGCTTCGTGTCGTGGTGTCCGGATCGAACTTCACGAACTTCTCCGGCCATGCGACGCTAGCGAATGCTCATGTTAGTCAGTAGTCCTTAGTCCGTGGTCGGGTATCAGGAATTGTCGGCCAGCAGTTGGTCCTTTTTACTTTGTCCATTTTACTTGCTCTCGGGTGTTCCGTGAAAATACTCATCTCGTCGCTGGCATCGCTGGTACTATTCGCTTCGCTAGGGTTTGCGCAATCGCCGGCGGCGTTTAAGTCAGAGAGCGATCGCGTGGCGGTAATCGAGAAGGTCAAGCCGTCGGTCGTCGCGATTTTCGCACGCGGCGGACAGGGCGGCGGCACGGGGGTTTTGATCTCCGACGACGGCTACGCCCTCACGAATTTCCACGTCGTCCAACCGACCGGCCCGACGATGCAGTGCGGCTTGGCCGACGGCGTGCTCTATGAAGGCGTACTCGTCGGCTGGGACAAAGTCGGCGATGTCGCGTTGATCAAATTGCTGCCCAAGAAGGACGGCGACAAATTCCCGTTTGCCGTCATGGGCGATTCGGGCAAGGTGCGTGAAGGCGATTGGTCGATCGCGATGGGCAATCCGTTTCTCCTGGCGACCGATTTTACGCCGACCGTCACCTTCGGTTTGGTCTCCGGGGTTAATCGGTATCAGCCGCCTGCGGGCCTATTTCTTGAGTACACCGATTGCATCCAGATCGATACGTCGATCAACCCAGGCAACTCCGGTGGGCCGTTGTTCAACCTCAAGGGTGAGGTCATCGGCATCAACGGTCGTGGTTCGTTCGATAAGCGTGCACGCATCAATTCGGGCGTCGGCTATGCGATCTCGATCAACCAGATCAAAAACTTCATGGGTCATCTGCACGCGGGACTGGATGCCGATCACGCCAGCCTGGGCGCGTTGATCCGCACCGATGTTGAAAATTTTGGCCTGGGCAAGACGCGCATCACGTCGATTCTCGTCGAGTCCGATGCCTATCGCCGCGGGCTGGATCAAGAGGACGAGATATTCTCGTTCGCTGGGCGGCAGGTGACGAGCGACAATCACTACAAGAACGTCGTCGGTTTGTATCCGCGAGATTGGCGTGTGCCGTTGGAATATCGCCGTGGCGACGACCGCAAGGAAATCCTCGTCCGCCTGATGGGCGTGCAGCGCAAGGAACTCGACGAACCCGATCCGAAGAAGCAACCGAAAGGCCCACCGGTCAAAGGTCCGCAAGGGCCGGCCGCAAAGTATTACGAGGCCAAGGCGGGGTTTGCGAATTATTACTTCAACCGTCAGGAGAAAGCCCGCTTGATGACGGCGTTCAAGAAACAAGGCGACTTCGCGGGTAAGGGCGGAACCTGGTCGTTTGAAGGCCGCGTGACGCTACTGAAGGCTCGCACCGATAGCCCGTTCACAGCGGAGATCAAAGACGAAAAGATCGGCAAGAGCGAGAAGCCGTTGGTCACGCTCAAGATTGGCGCGTTCCCCGACATGGTCGATCCCAACAACGCGAATGTTAACGAATTGCGAAAGCCGAACGGCAGCGGCGGATTCCTGCCCGCCCTTTATGTTTGGCGTCACCTGCTGCTGGAAGGCGACAAAGGCTTCACGTCGGAATGCCATCACGGTGGCATGGAGCCGATCTATATGCCGCCGACGGATAATTCCACCGTCAAGAATTGGCTTGCCCAACGGGTCGATGCCGAGGTGCTGAATGCTCGCACAGGCATCTACCTGACCAAGTTCTTTTTCGCGAAATCGGACCAGAAGCTGATCGGCATGGAGCTTCGATTGCAAGAAGCGAACGAGGATCCCTGCGAAGTGTACTTCTCGGATTATCGCGTCGTCGACGGCCGACAGTTGCCTCACCGCATGCAGGTCTATTACAAGGATGTCCACTACGGAACATTCACGGTCGGCAGTTACAAGGTGGCAGGAAATTAGAAGTTTGCAATTCCCGCTTGCGGCTTAGCGCTCGCAAGGGCCCACGCGAGCGCTAAGCCGCAAGCGGGAAGAACGCACCCAAGAACCGATCGCGACACACCACAGGGAACGACACCGATGAACTATAAAATTACTTATCGCTTGCTCGGAATAGCGATGATGCTCTTGGCCGTGGGGGAATTGCGTGCCCAGAATTCCGTCACGGCAGCATCGGAGCAAGTCAACCGGAAGATGGTCAAGCTGTTCGGCATCGGCGGCTTCAAGGGCCTGCCGTCGTACGGGACCGGATTGCTCGTGTCGGCGAAGGGGCATATTCTCACCGTCAACAACCACATTTTGAATACGCCCGGCATTGTCGTGCATCTTTACGACGGCCGGCGTTATCAAGCCAAGGTGTTGATCCGTGAACCGGAGTTGGATGTCGCCTTGCTCAAGATCGACGAGGATGTCGATTTCCTGCCACACTTTGTTTTTGACAAGGCTGCGGAAAAGGCGATGGCGGAGACCGGCGACTGGGTGCTGGCGTTTTCCAACCAATTCAAGATCGCCCAGGGCGACGAGCCGATGTCGGTGCAGCGCGGCGCGATCCTCACCGTTGCCGACCTCAAAGGCCGACGCGGCATCTTCGATGCGCCATATTCGGGCGATGTTTATTTCCTCGACAATATCGTGTGCAACCCCGGCGCCGCCGGCGGGGCGATCACAACACGCAAGGGTGAGTTGCTCGGCATCATTGGGCGTGAATTGAAGGACAACCGCATCGATACCTGGATCAACTATGCCGTGCCGATTCAGTTCAAAATCGAGGTGCAGCGTGAAGACAAGAAGACCGGGAAATCGATCATGGAGAAGGAAAGCGTCATCACCTTCGTCCACAAGGCGCTACTGGGCAATTACCAGGAAACCGTCAAGATCAGGCGTGAAGACAAGGGCGGTTACCACGGCATCATCCTCGTCGTCAATGCGGTGAGTTCGACGCCGCCGTACGTTGAGGAAATCGTCAGCGGTTCGCCGGCCGCCATCGCTGGCTTGAGGCCGGACGATCTGATCCTGTATGTCGAAGGCTTCTCGGTGCCCACGATCAAGATTTGGCGAGAGACCCTAAAGCAATACGAGCCAGGCCGCGAGATCAGCGTGCAACTTCAGCGAGGCAACAAGCTCGAAAACGTGAAGCTGAAACTCGCCAACCCGCCGAAAACCGTGAATTAGTGGTGTCGAGGCAGTGGCTAGTGGCTAGTGCCGTTTGCAGTTGGCATTTTTCGCGTTCGTAGTGCGGGCTTTAGCCCGTTTCCTGCCGAGAACTGGCTAAAGCCCGCACTACGAACACGAAAATACGAAACTTGCCAAGTAACAACGGCACTAATGACCAATGACTAATGACCAATGACTAATGACAAGGTGTTTTCCATGTTTCGACGCATAAGCATATTGGCGGCGGTGGTATTGGTTCTGAGCGTTCGTTCGGTGTCTGCTCAGGAGGACCTGAACGATCAACTCGAGAAGTTGACGAAGGACGCAGCCAAGAAAGCCGGCGAGAGCGTGGTGCAGATCGAAACGCGCGGCGGCACCGACCTCGTCGTCGCCGGGCCTAAGGGGCAGGTGTTTCGTACGGCATTAGGGCCAACCACTGGCGTCATCGTGGCCGCCGATGGCTACATCATTTCCAGCGCGTTTAACTTTCTTAATAATCCGACCACCATCCTCGTGCGATTTCCCGGCAAGGCGAACGAGCCGTTGGTTGCCACTCGCGTGGCGACCGACAAATCGCGCATGCTGACGTTGCTCAAAGTAGAGGCGAAAGGCTTGGTGGTTCCGGATTTCGTTCCGAAGAAGGACATCAAGGAAGGGCAATGGTCTATCGCTCTGGGCCGGGCGCTCGACGTGAAACTTGACAAGACTCCGACAATTTGCGTTGGCATCATCAGCGCGACGAATCGGGTTTGGGGCAAGGCGATTCAGACCGACGCCAAGGTCTCGCCGATCAACTACGGCGGCCCAATTGTTGACATGCAGGGCCGGGTGCAGGGTGTGCTCATTCCCGCCTCTCCCAAAGGGGACGATGAGACGGCCGGGTTCGAATGGTACGATTCAGGCATTGGTTTCGCCATTCCAATGGAAGACATTCTCACGGTGTTGCCTCGCTTGAAGGATGGCAAGGACCTGCAAAAAGGCCTGCTCGGCGTGGCCATGAAGAGTCAGGATATGTACGGCGTTCTGCCCGAGATTGGTCTCGTGCAGCCGAACTCGGCCGCTTCCAAATCCGGCCTGAAGCTGGGCGACATTATCACCGAAATCGATGGCAAGCCGGTCGATCGCATGGCCCAGGTGCTTCACGCCCTTGGCGTGAAATACGAAGGCGACAAGATTTCGCTCAAGTACAAACGCGGCGGCGAAGTCAAGGAAATCAAATCGCTCGAACTGGTCGGAAAAATCCAGGTCATCGCGCAGCCGTTCCTTGGCATCCTGCCGTTACGAGACGACCCGAAGCTCGGCGTCGAAATTCGCCATGTCTTCGACAAAAGCCCTGCCGATAAGGCCGGTCTCAAAGTAGGCGACCGCATCGTGAAATTTGGCGTGGACGAGAAGCAACTCACCGCCTTCATCGGGGACACGAAGCGAGGGCGGGCCCAGTTGTTCGAGTGGCTGGCCACGGTTACGCCGGGGACGGAAGCGAAGCTTGAGGTGAAACGCAAGGGAGCCGACAAGGCAGAAGTCATCACGCTTGTGCTCGATAATCTGCCGGGTGCCTTGCCCGGGGCGCCGGTGGATGTGCTTGATAAACTGCCGGAGATCGCGTCGGTGAAGAAAGCGTTGGCACCGTTGGAATCGGGCAATCCGAACGTTAAGCCGCCGAAGATTATCGAAGAAAAGCCGCCGATGCCCGAAACGGGATTGATGCTTCGCAACACGCCCGATGGCGAGCACAAATATTGGCTTTTCGTGCACGAAGACTACGATCCGAACGTTGCCCATGCGGTGCTCGTTTGGCTTCACCCTGCTGGCAAGAAGAACAAAGAAGATTTTGAAGCGTTTCAAGAAGTGTGGGAAGACTATTGCAAGGCCAATCACCTAATTCTCGTAATGCCGGTGATGGACAAGGACGAGTGGATTCCCAGCTTCTCGGATTTCGTGACGGCTGCGACGCGCGATGCGATGACCCGTTACACGGTCGATCGGCAGCGTGTGATCGCACATGGCTGGGGCGTGGGCGGGAATATGGCGATTCACCTTGGGTTCAGTCATCGCGACCTCTTCCGTGGCGTTTGCGCCGTCGGTGCTGCTCCGATTCAGTTCAAGGACAACATCGCCGGGCAACGGCTGTCGTTCTACCTGACGACGGGCGAACTCGACCCGCTCGCCAAGAGCATCGCCGAAGGTCGCACCCGCCTGGCGGAACGCCGTTACCCGGCCTTTTACCGTCAGCATCCCGAGCGTGGTCGCGATTACCTGAACGACAAGCAACTCCGCGAAGTCATACGCTGGATCGATTCGCTGGATCAGCAGTAAGGTTTGTGGTTCACGAGGCACCGCGATGCAATTACGTCTTACCGTTCTCGCGTTCTTGTTCTTGGCGAGCATCAGCCTTGGGCAATCGCCTTCGGTCAAGCCGATCGCCGAGGACTGGGATTACGTCGCACCGATGAAGAAGGTCGCGGCCAAGTTTCGCGGCACGGATGGCGTCGTCATCCACGTCGGCGGCTCGATGACCATCGCCAATCCGTACGGAACCTGGGCTCGTAGCGGCAAGGGTAAGACTCGCGACGACGAGGCGATCCTCAAGTGGATGCACACCGACAAGAAGGACAAAACCGACGGCTGGTGGCTGTGTCGAACCGAGATCGTTTCCTATCGTGCTCACACGTCGGAAAGCGGATTGAAGGCGGCGATGCTCTTCGCCGGCGGGAAACGCGGCCTGCCGACACTTGAAAAAATACTCGATGAGACGAAACCACGCATCGTAGCCATCGAGTGCGGCATCTACGACATCGAGGATGGAACCCCAATCGACGCCTATCGCAAGGATATGGCCAAAGCGCTTGACATGATCCTTGACCGTGGATCGATTCCGATTCTTAATACGATCCCGCCGTTCAAGGCACAGTTTGAGAAAACAAAACAATTCAACGATGTTCTGCGAGCCATCGCCAAGGAGCGCGGCACGCCCGTCCTCGACCTGGAACGCGAGATTCTCACCCGCCGTCCGAACGACTGGTTCGGCACGCTCATGAAACGCATCCACCTCACCGCAAGCGAAACCGGCGGCAGCCCCAGCGCGGAACCGACGCCCGAAAACCTACGCAAGAGCGGGTATCAACTACGCGGTTGGCTTACGGTGCAAAAAGTGGCTGAGATCAAACGGCGAGTGCTGTAGTATACGTGATTCCCTATTTGGAGTTCTCGCGATGCCTCGCCTGCCAATGGGCTTGTGAATACAGCGAGACATATGTCCTGCCACCGCGCGCCTCGCGATGGCACTACGCCGAATTTGCCATGGACGATGCGAATTCCGAAGAATTGTACCGTACCATCACGCGAAGGATGATGGCTACGGTGGTCGACGGCGAACCCTACCACCTTTGCCGATCGTGCTACGGGCGTGAGAGTATATGCCGCAAGAAATTGCTTGGGTTCGGGCCGAGTTTGTGTCATACTTAAACTATGATACTCCGCGCATTTCTACTGGTGGTGCTGTCGGTGGGCGTCTCGGTTACGTTGCTTCAATCGCAACCACCGGGGCCGCCGCCACCGGCGAAATTCAAATGCACGCTGCGCTACTTCATCCCGGCGCCTCGCGATGAACATGTTCGCCATTACGACGCGATGATTCGGCATCTCGTTCGCATCGGTTTCGAGTTCGATCCGCCGCTCGAACGGCATCCCGAAACCGATCGCGAGGATCGCGCCAAGAACTACATCCACGGCTTCATCGCCTCGGACAATGCAACGCGCATTCTGGATGCGACGAGCGTGCAATCGATCTCGCTGATCCCCGCGGCCCCGAACGAATTCTCGCTGCCCGAAAACCCCGACGAACCCGTCCATGTGAGGCTCGAACTACCGGGCGGGCTGTCTACCGATCGGCAGCGCGAACTGCAAAATCAAGCTCGCGTCCTTCTGCGCGAGAATGGCTTCAAGGAAGCGCCTGGCTACGATCATTTCGGCTACACGCGCAAGCCCTACACACGCATCGTCGGCACGATTCCGCGCGGCAAATTCGACCTTCTCAACCGCGACATGCGCTCACACCCTGCAGGTTGGCTCGGGCCGATCATTCCGCGCGACGAGATACCGCTGCCATTGCGTGACATGAATCCGATCCGCGTCATCGAGGTGCTGCGCGACAAGACGCCGATCAAAGAGCTGGCCGATCCGCTACCGCGTGAGACGATGTATCTCGAAAAGATCAGTGCCGATCTGTGGAATCTGGTCAATGCGAAAGGCCTGCCGCCGACGCCGATTCGCGTGCAGATCGGCTTTGCCGGCACGCTGCAACCCGAGGATCGCGAGTGGAAGCAGATGCTCCGCGACGCCGCCCCGGGCCATATCGTAGAAGGTTATTTTGGCTCCTACGTGACGGCGATGGTGCTGATCGAGCAGGTGCGGCGCATCGCGGCTTCGCCGAGCGTGTCGTTGATTCGCATGCCGCGAGTGCCGAGCGTGGACATCGATCCAAAGTTGGTCGGCAAAGGCGACAATGGCAAGGCGCTCAATCTCACCGGTCTGAATGAACTGCACGCACGTGGCTACACCGGCGAGGGCGTACGCATCGGCATCATCGATGCCAATTTTCGTGGCTGGGAGGAACTCGTCAAAAAGAAGCAACTGCCCGCGACAACGACGATCGTAGATCTGACGACCGAATTTGATGCTGAGGTCGAACCCGCCAAATACGCCAGCGATCCCGCGGGTATCGGGCATGGAGCCGCGCTGGCGCAGGCCGCCGCCCTCGCCGCGCCACAGGCGAACATCGTCCTTATCCGCGCCGAGATCGGCGATCCGCATCAACTTCACGACATTCTTCGCTATGTCCAGGGCGGGCGATTTTCCGCCATGATCGAGTACCGTCACAGCGAACTGCTATCGCGTGGCACGCAGCTACAAAACCGCCGTGAGCATTTGCTCAAAGAACGCAAAATCATCCTCGACGATTTCACCGACGAGACCGATCTGCGCGCGCACCTCGAGTTTCTCGGTCCGTTCTTCGGCTGGCTGTACAGCGATCGCGAATGGCATTACAAGCGTATGGACTACCACCGCAAGCTTGAAGCCGAACAGCGAGCACGCGACGAGCGTTTCCGCCAATTCATGAAAACGGTCCGCTCGCTCGAAGGCATCCCGATCCTTGTCAATGCGTTGAGCTGGAACTCGGGGTATCCGCTCGGTGCGGGCAGTCCACTTGCCAGGGCGCTCGACGATCCGACTGGCCCGCTGTGGTTTCAAGCAGTCGGCAACACGCGTGGACAGGTTTGGCATGGGCCTTTCCGCCACACAATCGGCGATCCTGTGATGAAATTCGTACCCGATGGTGCTCCGTTGCCAAAGGAACGCTGGTCGAATGAGGTGCAATTTCTGGCCTGGCATCCCTATCAAGGCAAGTCGGCGGCGGACCTCCCCAACAAGCTGCGGGTCCGGCTCACGGTACAATGGCGTGAACCGCACGATCCTGATTATTTCGCGCGTGGCGGCGAAGACGACCTTTACGTAAAGCCACTCGCCGGGGTGCGTTTGCATGTACTGAGGCAGCGCGATCCCGGAGGTAAAACGTGGCCTGCCGACGTCTTCGAGTCAGTTGCGCGGACAGGCAACTGGGCGGAGCGGATCGAGCATTTACCAAACGGTTCGCTGTATGAGCAAGTTTTGGAGACCTCGCTCGATCAGGCCGGCGTCTTTGCAATTCGCATAGAGAAACCGGTGAGTGAACAATGGGTGCTGGCGCCGCATGACGTGAGACGCACGCAAACTTTTAAGTTGCTGCGCGGTTTGACGCCAACAGGCATTCGGCCCATTGGCGTGCCGACGTTACCGGCATTGGAAAAAGACTGGGACCTGCGTCCTCGCGTGTTCGCGGATGTGCTTGACGAGCCGAATCGCGTGCAGGGGCGTGTGGTGTTTGCGGATTTTCCAACCGACGCGGGCACAATCGGAATGCCCGCCGATGCACGGAACGTCATCTCGGTCGGAGCGGCGAACTTCAATAACAAGCCGCAGTCGTATAGCGCATTCGGCTCACCGGCGGGAATGGAAATGGCGTCTCGGCCATGGCTGTATGCCTATGACGAGTTAGAATTGGCACCTGGCGGCGCGTTCGGTACGAGCGTATCGGCCGCTTTCGCCGCCGGCACAACTGCTGCGATGCTCACCGGTAAGATGCCACGCGAGCAGATGCTGCAAATTCTGCGCTCGCAACAGGGCAAGGTGTTGCGCGTGCCGTTGACGCGGAAGTGATTGTGGATTTGAGGCAAGCCCAAGGGTGAGGTACTCCGAACCGTTGGGCTTCTTGGCGCTGATCCCAATGGTTCGGAGTTCCTCACCCCATAGGCACCAACTTAAGGAACGCGCATCGGAAAAACACAATTGAACTACAGAGGCACAGAGGACACAGAGAAAATACAAAGAATGGAAAAAGAACAAGGCACGCAGAATCGTGAGAATTCCAGTTCACTGTTCCGCGTATTTTCTTTGTGCCTCTGTGGTTCAAATTTGATTGCCTGGCTTGAGTTCCTTAAGTTGGTGCCTATGGGGTGAGGAGCTCCGAACCCTTGGGTTTGCTTAATTATCCTTCTTCTCTGCCTTCTCTTTCGGTGCCGCCGGCTGATCGGGTTGAAACTTCAACAAATCGGCACCGGCTCGGGCACCCGTCGAACGGCTAAACAGACTCACCGTAACCGTCAGTTGTGCTCGCAGAACCGGATCGCCCGCAGCCTGATGCGCATCACGGAGTGAAGCTTGCAGGTTCTTGTCGATCTGTACACCGTTCTTCTGCAAATGGCGGTTCAGCTCTTGTGTCGCGGTGATTCGCAGCTTGCCGCCGTTGGGATCAGTCGCCAAACCGGCGAGTTTGATCTGAAACTCCTTGCCGCTCTGCAGTCCGAGAATCTCGACCGCCTCCGCCGCGAACTCCGGCTTCAGCAGTTGATCGTAGATTGCAGGATAAGCGGCACGGAGATCGTAGCCGGTGTACTCTCCCTTGGCAATGCGATACAGCGTATCCATCGATGTCCTGGCGAACGCTTTGTGCTCGGCCGGCGAGAACTTGGCACCCTGGATAGCGCGGATGTGGGCCTCGATGCGATCCTTCTCTTCGCCTGAGCGAAAACGATCGTCGAGCACGATGAGTGCGCTTGGATTCGACGCCGTCATGCGCTTCAAAAGTTTTTCGCGCGACATTTGCTGCAATTCGTTGGGCGTGACTTTGATGACCTGTACGGCCTTGATGCGGGTTTCGACGAGATTCTTAAGGGCTTCGTTGGCCTTGAAGCGATCGTCCCCCACAAGAAACTCGCGTGGATTGTCGGCGATCATTTTCTGAACTTCCACTTCGCGATCCTCCTTCGTAACGATCAAGAGCGGAGCCAGGCCGAGCGGATCATGCCTACGAAGTTTCACGTAGACATCGCCGAACTCCTTGTCGGTTACGCCGTGATGGAGGATCACAAGTTCAAACTCTGCAAGATTGACTCGGTTAATGTCCGAAATCTGCCGAAGCGACGGCACCAGCGTTGGCGTGTAGCCGAGTTCCTGAACGAGCAACCGCGTCTTGGCCTCGTCGCCGTCGGGCGTGTAGACGATGAGCGCCTTCGGTGTGGGCCTGGCTTTCTTGTCAACGACGATGACCATCGGCAAGCCGCCGATGTCGTAGTTCTGGCGCAGTTGTTCGTAGAAAAACGAGAAATCAACAGCCGGTATGCCGCGATGCAGCACGACAAGATCGAAGTCGGCGCTGTCGCGAGCTTTTTGCACCGCCCCCTTGATGGTTCGCGCAAACACCGCCTCGTAGCCCATGCCTTTGACAATTTGCGTCAGCGCCGCTTCTTCGCCCTCGATCGGGTGAACGATCAGCGCTTTCGGCGTCAGTGAATTCGACAGGAATCGGCGCGAGAGATCGACGATTCGATCCGACGCGACGGGTGGATTGCCCGAGGTCGGCATCTTCAGCATCGCTTGCATGGCGGCAAATTGCACGCGGCGATCGGGATAATATAAGGCTCTCGCAATCGAGCCATTTGACGTCAGGGCCGCCCGAATCTCGCCACGTGCTCCGAGCGACTGGATCAACGGTAGGATGACCGGCAGGCGGCGCTCTAGCATCGCCTTCTCCAGCGTGCGCGTTATCAAGTCCGACTCAAGCGATGTCAGCAATTCGTGGGTTTTCGGGGCCATCGGTCGAATCAGGGCTTGATCCAACTCCTTGCCATACTGCCGGTCGAGCATCATGCTCAGGAACACGACTTGAGCAGGCTGATAGCGCGGGTCAATGTCCAACGCTTCGCGAGCATAGCGTTCGCCGAAATACTCCTCGGCGAACACGGGCTTCAATTTCACGGGTTTGAGCGAGATCGCCTCGCCGTCCCAGGGCCAGATGATGGTCTCCTCGCGGTCGTATTTCACTCTTCCCTGGTAGTGTTTCTCTGCCATCGCTGTGAGGACTTCCTTCGCGGGAACGAGATCCTCTTCGCGCGTTCGCAACAAGGACGACAGCACCGACTTGGCTTTCTTACGAACGACATCGGGGTACTGTTTCGCCGCCGACAGATGCCAAAGGTAAGGCACGGCACGCTTGTCGTCTCGGCGTTGAACGATGTTGAGCATCTCCAAGCGCATTTCGACATCGCGGGCGTCCTTGGCGTCCACAGCCTTGAATACTTCGAGATAGACTGGCACCGATTCGGGACCGATACGCAGCAGCATTTCGCGGATTCGGCCAAGGAGCGGTTTGTCGATATTTGTCCGCAACGCCTCGATCAGGTATGGAACGGCACGCTCACGGGAGCGAGCGATCTGCACGTAGGCGAAGGCGCGTTCTTCTTCCGTGAACGCGCCCAGCCGACCGATGAATTTGCGGATGCGTACCGGATCACTCAGGTGTTTCTCGACTGCTTTACCGATGCGGTCGATGAGGTCATCAATGTCGCCGACCGTTTCTTTCTGAGTTTTCGGAAGCTCCGACCAGAATTCGGGCCGAACTTGCTTGAGCCGAAGAAATGCAGAGAGCCCCTCCGCGGCTTCGATCTTGACAAGATCGAAATCGACAACCTCGGGCGGATCGACCTTGAGATCGGGATGGGGGTCTTTTCCGAGCAGACGTTTGAGATGTAGGCCAGCCAAGTCGAATTTGCCGAGTTCCATCTCGATCTTGATGGCGGCCCAATAGGCGAGCGTTTTGTTCGGTGCTTTGTCGGGCCGCTCGAAAAAGGTGCGGTATTCGTCCTCAGCTTTGCGCAGCAGATCCTTCGTGACCTCGCGTTCATCGCGCATCGGTTTTGGTTGAGCGACGGCCGGCGACCCCGATACCAATATCCCGATTAGGAATAACGGAATTACGCGAGGGATTGTCATAAACGTTACCTTTCCTGTATTCCGCTTGCGGCTTAGCGCTCGCGCGGGATTATCCGAGCGCTAAGCCGCAAGCGGGAATCAGGGATTAATTCTAACACTCCACCTCAGGCCGAATCAGATCGTCAAATGTCTCACGGCGTCGAATCAGATGATGCTCGCCGCCATCGACGAGGACCTCCGCCGCACGCGGTCGTCCGTTGTAGTTGGACGACATCGACATGCCGTAGGCACCAGCGCTGAACGTCGCCAACAGGTCGCCGCTCTGGACGGGCGGGAGGTAGCGATCCTTGGCGAGGAAGTCGCCGGACTCGCATACCGGGCCGACGACATCGACCTTCCGCGTGCCGGGGTTGGCGATTTCGTAATCGCTAGGCGGTGCCGCGAAGTCAGCCGCTGGTGCGACAGGCCAAATGCGGTGGAACGAATCGTACAGCGTTGGCCGGACCAGGTCGTTCATCGCCGCATCTTGGATGACGAAATGCTTGCCGCCCGAATCCTTCGTGTAGATCACTCGGCTCACGAGCAGCCCGGCGTTGCCCACGATAAATCGCCCTGGTTCCAACACGAGTTGGCATCCCGATTTCTGGATGCCCGGCACGATGACCTCGGCGAAGGCGCTAGCCGGCAGCGCTTCTTGCTTGCGATAATGAATGCCAAACCCGCCGCCCATATTCCACACGTTGATCTGATGTCCCTGAGCGCGCAGCTTATCGATCAGGATCAAGCCCTTCTCGATCCCTTGCCGATACGGATCGGCGGAGAGGATCGGCGAGCCAAGGTGCATATGCAATCCTACCACCTTGACGTGCGGATTTTTGACGACTTTCGCTGCGAATTCGAGGACGGTGTCGATATCCAGCCCGAACTTGACGCCTTTGACGCTGGTATCGGTTTTCGCATGGGTCTTGGGCGGCAGATCGGGGTTCACACGCAGGGCGACCTTGGCCACGCGGTTCATTGATTTGGCGACGTCGGCGATGGCGAACAGTTCACCCTCGCTTTCGACGTTGAAGAGAAAGACGCCCGCCTCGAACGCCATGCGAAGCTCGGCATCGGTCTTGCCCACGCCAGCGAAGACGATCTTCTCGCCGGGGCAGCCCGCTTTGAGAGCGCGAAACAGTTCGCCGCCGCTTGTGACATCGCAGCCCGCGCCGCCATCGACCATCAGCTTGGCGATGTGGATGTTGCCATTGGTTTTGATGCTATAACAGACGAGCGGATTCACGGCTAGAAACGCCGTCTGTATCTGTTTGAGATGATGTGTCAGCGTTTTCTTGCTGTATACATAAAGCGGCGTGCCATATTTTTCCGCCAAGGCTGGCACGGGCACGTCATCGCAGTGGAGGATTCGATTGCGGTAAGAAAAATGGTCCATGAAGGTTTTCCGGTGTTAAGAGTGCGGTAGTTGGGCGCTCTCATATTATACGCAGGCAGTTGTTCAAGTTACACCTCTCGTGGTGCGAAAAGGCAGAGTTGACAGGTCCGTGGGGCCAGGCTTTCCACAGCCTGGCCAGGCTGAAAAGCCTGGCCCCACCAGCTGGTCCGAGCACTAACGGTCTCTCCTGATGCCCGCGGGTTCGTGGTGCGTCGGCGCTGACGCTTGACACACCGTACGATTTCGACATATTCTGCTGACCGTGAAAAGAAATCGGAATTTTCGTTGGCAAATCGTTTCTCGTGCGGGTAACGTATAATAGGAGTGGAGGCTTCCCAACCAGCTGATTTGATCGAAGGAATCTCGCTGTGAAAAAGATCGCTATCGTGCCAACACTGTTGACGCTGGGCAACGGCATTTGCGGGTTCGTTGCCATCACGTTCATCAGCAAAATCGGCCCTTGGGAAACGCCCGCCAACAACGATATCTACTTCGCGTGGACTGGCTGGTTCATACTTCTCGCGATGCTGTTCGACATGCTCGACGGCTATGTCGCACGTCTATCCAAAACCGCGAGCGATTTCGGCGGCGAACTCGATAGCCTGTGCGATGTCGTCAGTTTCGGCGTGGCACCGGCGTTTTTACTGCTCAAGCTCGGTCCCGGCTGGGAGCCTAGCCCATTCCTCCATCAGCTCGTAGCGGGCATCGCAGCGTTGTACTTTTCCTGCGCGGCACTGCGACTGGCACGCTTCAACGTCGAAAACGATCCCGATCCGTCGAGTCATAAGCGATTCAAAGGCCTGCCCTCGCCTGGTGCCGCCGGCTGTTTAGCGGGCCTCGCGATCTTCCGCGGCGAGTTCTTGAATTCGCTGAAGATCCGCATGCCGAGCGTGAATATCGATATCGAAGCGTGGCGGCCAATCGTTGAACGTGCCGTCGAAATTGCCGCACCAGTGGGCACTCTCGTCGTCGCCTTGTTGATGGTATCGAACGTGCCGTATCCGCATTTCACAGGAAAAGTTTTTCGCGGCAAGAAGTATATCGGGCATCTCATCCAGGTGCTGCTGGTGGGATTCATCTTGGTGATGTTCCGCTCCGCCACCCCACTGCTTGTGTTCTGGATCTACGCGTTCATCTTCCCGCTACGTGCTCTCGTGGCGAGCGGCACTCGGCCCGAACCCGCACCAATAGACGAACACGCTCCGCATAAGTTGTAAACCTGCCGTGCCCCGAAAATTAACGAGCCGGAAGCGTAAGCGACGGTTTTCTCCTATACGTCGCTTACGCTTCCGGCTCGTGAAACGACTATTGAAAGTGCTGGATGGGGTGATGCATGTTCACCGGTTTAGTTGAGAGACTCGGCACGGTTCGCAGCGTCACGACGGATGGCACAGGAACGTTGCTGCACATCGAAGAGCCAACGATCGCTGCCGACCTACCCATCGGCGCGAGTGTGGCAATCAACGGCGTTTGCCTGACAGTCGTTGCATGCGATGATTGGGCGTTCTTATTCCAGGCCGGGCCGGAGACGTTGCGGCTCACAAACCTTAGCGAATTGCGTGCCGGCGCTCGCGTGAATCTCGAGCGTGCGTTGCGCGTCGGCGATCGGCTCGGCGGACATATCGTACAAGGCCATGTCGATGGCGTCGCGACCATCGCTCGCCGGGAACGACAAGGCGAATGGGAAACGATCTGGTTCGACTGCCCGCCCGACCTCGCCCGGCAGATGATCCGCAAAGGCTCGATCACCGTCGATGGCGTGAGCTTGACGCTCGTCGATGTCACGCCAACCCAGTTCAGCGTCGCGCTCATTCCGCACACCTTGGCTGTCACCACGCTCGGCTTCAAACAACCCGGCGATAAAGTGAATCTCGAAATCGATATGTTCGCGAAGTATGTCTTCAAGTGCATCGAACAAATGGAGAGGCCGATTTGAACTTGTGTTAGCGATTGCGCTTGCGACCTAGCGCTCATGTGGTGCCTTGCGAGCGCTAAGCCGCATGCAAGTAGGCTCAAGTACCCATACAATATCCCGATGCAGACAACATCAAACGAACATCCCGCGCCGCGGCAGACGCAATCCTACTTACGAAACCTCTTCGGATCGCATCGGCTGCATCCGAAGAGTAGCCTCGGGCAGAACTTCCTGATCGATTTGAATCTGATCGATTTCGTCGTCGCCGCCGCGGAGTTGACACGTGCCGATCTTGTGCTGGAAGTAGGCTCGGGTACTGGCAGCCTCACAGCGCACCTTGCCGAGCAGGCCGGCGCGGTGCTGAGCGTTGAGATCGATCCCGCGTTCTACGACCTGGCGTGCGAAACGGTGCATGCGTTCAGCCACGCACGCATGGTGAAGGCCGACATTCTGAAGAACAAGAACCAACTCAATCCTGAGATTCTCGAACACTTCGAAGATTTATCGCGAACCTACAAACCGCAGAAGCGCAAGCTCGTCGCAAACCTGCCGTATGCGGTTGCCACGCCGGTGATTTCCAACCTGCTGATCGCGGGCGTGGAACTCGAGCGCATGGTGGTGATGGTGCAATGGGAGATCGCGGAGAAGCTGATCTCCAAGCCTCACACGAAAGAATATGGCGCCCTGGCGGTCATGGTGCAGAGCCTGGCGGATGTGGAAATCCTACGCCGACTGCCGCCGGACGTCTTTTGGCCTCGCCCCAAGGTTGATTCCGGAATCGTCTGCGTGCGGCCGAACGCTGAGAAGCGTGCCAAAGTGAAAGACGTGCAAAAGCTTCGCTACTTTTTGCGCGATCTTTACTCCCATCGCCGCAAGAATCTTCGCGGTGGCTTAATCAGCGCGACAGGCAATCAGCACTCCAAGGAAGTCGTCGATCGTAAGTTGGCCGAATTGGGCTATTCGGGAACCGAGCGAGCCGAGACGCTATCGATCGATCAGCACCTCCAACTCTGCGAGGCGTTCAACGAGTGATGGTCTCGTGTTCGTTTAGCCATTTGCCTTTGGCGAGCGCGAACGTGTATTGCACGATACATGGCTCGCGCTCGCCAAAAGCAAATGGCTAAACGAAAATCGAATTCATTCGCATTACCAGCGATATTCCAAACCGAAGCTGACGCCCTGGGCCCAGAAATCGCTGGTCGTGTTGAGTGGCGCCGGGCGAGCGGCGCCGCTGAGAACGCCTATGCCGCCGATGTTCGGCGATGCCTGCGTGATGTTAATGACGCGGTCGATCTGGTCGCCGGGGCGGACGACGTTGTTCCACCAGATTGCATCGTAGCCGACCGTCGCGCGAAGCTTGCAGGTAAGATCGAAGCCAAGCTTGGCTTGCATCTGCGGGATGGCGGAGAATGCGCGGTGTCGGCGGTTGCCGATGTTCGACTGTTGCGTATAGAGGAAGCCGGACCGCGTGCCTGCCGGGGTGGCGTTGGCGCCGGAGAAGTTGCTCGTGCCGACGATACTCACGACTTGCTCCGTCGAGCCTAGCGCGATGAAGCTGGTGAAGTCGGCCGAAACACGGCCTTGTTGGAGGCCGACGCGCGAACCGAGTTGACCGCCGAAAAACTGATTGCGGGTGCGGAATGTTTCCACGGCGGAGTAGTTGTTGAGAGTAATCGGGTTTTCCGAGTTGGAGACAATCTCAAGGCTATCGCCGAGATCGAAGTATCGGAAGCCGAGCAGGGCGTCAACGGCGAGCCATTGTTGCTGGTAAATGTTGTAGACGCCGTTGGCATCCGCGCCCCAAAAGCGGTTCGAAATGTTTACACGCACATTGCCTCTCGCCTTTGGATTGGGATCGGAGATTACGAGTCCCGTCTCTACGCCGGCTGGTGTTTGATAGGGAAAAACGAGCAGAGGGCTGCCGGCCGCATCGGACGCGGTGAGGTTGCTCGTCTCTTGGCGTCCCAACACGAACGCGCTGCCTTCGATGCCGAGGACGCGGTCGCAGTCCAGCCAGCGTGTTAAGCCGATTCGTCCGCCGGAAATCCCACCAAAGTCGATGTTGGAATTGCCGACCAGAACGCGGGTACTCTGGTCGCCGATGAAACCGCCGGCCGTCCGGCTGGTGTCGCCGGTCGTGACCAAGGGCACCGGGACCGGGCTGCGCGACGTCGACCAGAGCAGGTATTCCGCCGTCAACGACCAGCGAGGCGTGTCCTGGCTGGGTTCGTTGAAATTGACGGGCGCCACGCTTTCCCGCATCGGCGTTATCTCGGCAGGAAGTGTCGTGATTCGCGGCGGAGGCAAGAACGTCGGCTGGCCGAACAACATCGGCGTGCCAAGAAGCAAGCAGACGACGGAGAGCAGAGTGCGTCTCATGGGACATCCTTGAATTGACGGGGCTCGTCCTGGTTATTCGTTCCGCACTATGTGATCACGTAAAACCACGTGAAGCGGTGATACCGATACCATCGAATAGATCGGCCCCGCAGAACGCAGCTATCCGCCAAAGTGTACGCAATTTGACACGAAGGGGCGTGCATTTTCGCTACCAACGGCAAAATCGTTAGCGGCGGAACAATCGGCAAGGTTTGCCAACTTTGACGCGACCCCTCGAAAGTACGAGTCGGAAGCGTAAGCAACGGATTCGTGAAAACCGTCGCTTACGCTTCCGGCTCGTAACACGAATTATGTCAAAGGCATCGCCGGAAGCGAAAACAAGAAACGCCCACCGCCGATGGACTGTGAGCGTTTTGGAAGTTTTAGGGTGCAAAAAGTGAACGGATCGATCACACTCACCCCGCGCCGGAGCCGGGAGGTGCGGGAACGCGCGGCGGAGCAGGTCCGCCAGGATTAACCGGTTGTCCAGGAACCGGAGGCACGATTGCCGGATTCGGCGGAACAACGCCACCCGGAGCGGGCATCGAGATCACGCCGCCGGGTATCGTCGTACCGGCCCGCATCGCCCGCATTCGCTCGAAATGGCCCTGCAACTTCGGATGAGCCAAGTTGGCACCTTGCATCACATCGAACCAATTGGCGGCCAAGGCGTCAAACCGCGTGCGATTGATCCGCCGGGGATCACGAGCGTCGGCGATGTCGAATGCCTTGGCAAGGCACCCTTCCATAATCGCACTGGACAAATCAAGATCGCGAGGCAGCTTGTCGAGCTCCTTGCCATATTTGAAGAAATGGTCCAGGCGATTGCTCTGTGACAGGTAATAAACCAACGCCCACGAAGTCGAAGACGCCAATTCCCAGGATTCCCGAGCGGCGATTATCGATTTTTCGTTCGGACTACCGTCTGCCAATTTCGCCAGCCGACGTGCTTCATGGAAATATTTGTCGCTGACAACGGCCTGCATCACTTGAGAGGGATTCTCCAATACCTTGGCGTTGCGGTAGTGCTTGAAGTTGACCAAATGCGTCCAACTCGGCGTGCCAATCGTCGAATGCACCGCGCCCGCAGGCGTTTCGAGGAGCGTCGCCAGACCGACGACGAGCCAATCGGGCGTTTGCACATTGCGCGGGAACATGTTAGAGGCGGTCAACAGCTGACGAACGCCTTCGTGGGTGACGGCATGGCGTTCCGCCTCAAGTATCTGGGAATACCAAAGCGCGACGGCAGTCTGAGCGATGGCGATGAAAGCCGCCGCCCTGCCTGCTTCCTTGGATTCGTTGATCTTGCCCGAAAGCAGGTTCTCTTTGGTCATCGTGACACGGATGCCAAATTCCGCGAATTGCTCATTCGCACTGCGAATCTTCTCGTCGAGAATTCTCTCAAAATCCATGAATATGGCGTCGTTTTCTCGAACCTTGGCGGGCATAATAATCACATTATCACGCCGAGGTGTAAATCCTTCAGTGGTCATCGGCTCGTTGCCCCAATGGAGCCGACGATTGGCCAATTCGGTCTTTGAACCCGTCAATAACACAGGCAGAATGTATTTAGGCATCGCGGGTAACATCGTGTTGTCCCGTTGGGCTGCGAAAAAGTAGTAGAACGTCTCCAAAACATCGTCGAACATCGCCAATCGAGTTTCGATGTTTTTTTCCGTGGCCCGGTCGGATCCAACGATCTGGGCGTAGATTCGGTAGCGGCCTTTCTTGCTCGTGTGCGTGCGATATTTATCCTCGCGCCAGCGGTCGATTAATTCTCGTTGGGCAGGATCCTCGGCAGTCGGCGCCTTTGCCAAATCCCGCTGGACCTTCAGGTAGTTTTTGACGTTGAGATGCCTCGGATCGAGCTTGACCACATCTTCCATTACGCGATGGAACGTCGACAATTTGCCATGCGCGATACAGCGACGCGCGAGGTGGAGTAGGTCGTCGACGTTCTTGGCTGCCTTGGCCTTGCTGAGTTCGGGATTCAGCTCCGCCCAGAAAGTCTTCGCTTCGAATTGGCCGACGAACATCGGCGCGAGGGGCGAGAGCAACAGCCAGTTGTTCGTGCCCCATTCGTGATCGTACTTGAAGACCAGGCCGAACGGCGTAGGCACAGGTTTGGAATAGTTGCGCATCTCGAGGACAGCGGTGATGTACTTAGCATTGGGATCTTCAGCCATGATGCCTGGCAGGCCGCCGGGCATTGGGTTGGGCTCGCCAGGTTGGGGCTGCACGCCGCCGAAACCAATTCCGCCGCCTGGGAAGAGGCCGATAAACGCAGCTGCGGGCGTACCAAGCGCCCCGCCGGCGATATTTCCCGGGAGCCCTCCAAGGAGAGCGCCGGGAACGCCACCGACATTCGCGCCAGGGAGGCCGCCGACGTTTGCGCCAGGAATGGCACCGACATTCGCACCGGGAACACCGCCAGCAAATCCAGGCGGTGCCATCGGAATGAAGTTCATCTGATTGACATTGATCCGCACAATAACATAATCCGCGTGTGCTGTCGAAGCTCCCAGCAGCATCGCCAGGAGCAATAGCATTCGTTGGAGCATGGGATCCCCTTTATTATTCGCAGAGTTGGCCCGAACGATCTGATTCCTTTATTCCATTCCCCTATTGTCCTGAAAAAAACGAAGAGATGCAACACCGAAATCCTCCCCTTTCAATAATTTCACTCTCGAATCAAGAAATGCAACCTCACGCAAAGACGCAAAGCAAGAATTCAAAACGATGAAGGCGTTCGTTTATCGCTTCCTCTTCTTAAGGGTCTTTTCGCCGTGGCGTGCGCTTTTTTCCTAATTGCTGGCAGAGAACCATAATTATAGTTGGCATACATCGTTGTGCGGGATATGCTGCCGATGGGTTTATTGTCGGTACCATATCCTGATTCCGGACGCAAATTCCGCAATCCTTTAGCGAAAGGTGGTGGGAGATGAGCTTCAAATGGGACCGCGTACATGTGTGGAGTTGCGAAGTGGCCGACGCCATTGGCGGCGTATCGAGCAAACTGGCCCATCTCGCTCAGGCCGAGGCAAACCTTGAGTATGTCTTCACCAAACGCCTACTGAGCAAACCCGGCTTCGGTGTTCTTTACGTTGCACCCGTCACCGGCCCAGCGCAGACGCGTGCCGCCAAGGACGCAGGCATGCAAGAAACCGATTTCCCCGTGTTGAGGCGAATCGAGGGCGACAACGAAGCGGGATTGGCGCATCATTTGACGCAGAAATGGGCGATCGCCGGCATCACGCTTCAGGGCCTCACGATGGCCGTCATCGGTATGAAATTCATCGGTTACGCGGCATTCGACACCGTCGACGATGCCAACCGCGCGGCTCAGATTCTCGCCGACTTGGGACTCGCCGCCGCCAACGAAGTGAAACAAAGCGTGAAGTGATTGAATTCATAGTCCGAGAAGGATGAGACGCCCGACTCGAGTCGTTTTTCGAGCCGAAAGCATAAGCGACGGTCAGGTAATAACCGTCTCTTGCGCTTCCGGCTCACTAGAAAAATCGAATTCTGTCGACAGCGCCAATCCTGCCGCTTGGTCCATCGCTGGCGCTCTGGCTCGGATAATCGCGGAGATGCCACTTAGGGAATTTGCAGTTTGATCTTGCTCGGCATCAGGCAGAACTTGCTGTCGCACGCTTGAACGTCGATGACAATTTCAAGCGGACTTACGTCGCCAGCAGTACGTTGGACACCGACCTGGATCGTGACCTTGCCTTCGTAGATGTCATACTTTTCTTTCCCGTCAACGTGCGTTTTGCCGACCGGATATTTTACGCTCGCTTTTACTTTTTCCTTCGCAGCAACTTTGACGCGAGTCTGGGCGCCGTCGAGGAAGTCGTTGTTGTGATTAACTGGGTTGGCGTAGAGATGCCAGCCTTTAACGATGTCGAGGGTGATGGTCACGGTCTGTGTGCCCTTGGCGTCAGTTTTTGTCGCCGTTGCAACCGCCTTGACCTGGTCCGCCGACTTTGGCGCGCCGGCCTGGGACGCCAGCGTGAGCGTGGATAGGGCAATCGTGAGACACGCGAATGCGGTGGTTTTGCGGATCATAATTTCTCTCCGTGATGAAAGTCCGACTTACAACAACCTACGATCTGGTCGGGATGAATGTCATTCCGCGGTCCAAGAAAGTATTATCGGCAGCGAATTGCCATAAGGTTAATCCTACTGCAAACAGGTGGGTTCAATCCAGATCAATCTGAATCGATTTTAACCATTACATCGACGAGGCATAGAACGATCTGTGAACCACGAATAAATTCGTAGTGTTTTTTTTTCACACGCACTTCGCTCCCGCGCGTGTCGGAATCGGTCAAGAGTCTCGCACACATGAGCTACTCGATCCAGTGCGTTCATTGCCAAGCGGTGTTAAAATCGCCGACGCCCATTCCCGCGGGCCGGAACGTGAAGTGCCCGAAGTGCAAGGAAAGCTTCACGACGCCGGCGGCATCGCGTGCCGCCTCGGCGAAGACCTCGCTCGCCGCCCAGGTTCCTGATTCGCTGCCGTCGGATGAAGCCGAGCAACCGCCTGAACCGCCGCAGCCTGAACCGGAGCCGCCCGCTTACGAAGTACCCGATGCGACGGATGCCGACGACGCTGTGGACGATGTCGATGAAGTTGACGAAGTCGATGAAGTGGAAGAAACCGAGGGCGCGGGCGAATTCGCCGCGATCGACATCGAAGTCGCTGACGATGTGTCGCGTACACGAAAGAATCGCCGTAACGATGAGGGCGAAGACGAACCACGTTCGCGAAAAAAACCACACGATGACGATAACGAAGGCAATGACGATAGGCCACGACGAAAAAGTCGGCGCCGCGATGCCGATGATGATGATGGCGATGAATCCTCATCCGACCACAAGAAAGACAAGAAAAAAGGCCCGCCGATCCTGCTCATTGCAGGTATCGGCGGAGCGGTCATTGTATTGCTGCTGTGTTGCGTAACGGGCATCGTTGCGATGCTATGGTTCGGAAACTCAAAGCCCGATATCGTCGGACGCTGGGAGCAGGTGCCGGGCCTGATGGTCTAAGAGTTTCGCGCCAACGGCTCGGCGACACAGACGCCACGCGGGTTTGGTGGCATGAATCTCATGACGCAGAACTTTACCTACACGCAGAACGGCAGCGAATTGACATTGAACTTTTTCCTGCAGATCAAATATGAAGTCACACGCACTGGAAATACGATGCACTGGCGCCCGCCCGGCGCCGCGGCCAACTTCCGTGGAATCGAGCTACGGAAGCTGGATTGAACCAAGCGATCTGCATTGCCTATTGACAGCGACGTTGTTGCCTCTCTGGGAGATTTTTATGCTGAAATTTCGTCTCGCCTACATCGGATTCGTGTTGCTCGGCTACTTTACCGTCAACTCCTTTGGCCAACCTCAATCCTCGCGAACCTACCTCGTCAATGCCGTGGCGGTCCAACAACCCAATGACACCGGTAGTCCGAAGACAACGTTCACGAAGATCAACGATGCCCAGTTCGGCACGGTGTTCAACGTCGCGCTCGCCGACAGCATCGGGCAATCCAAGCCGACCGTCAAAAACTGGGCCGGCTTCTCAACGCTCGTGCTCCAACTCGGCAAACGCGACATGGGCAACCTGTCGCTCAAGCTTAACATCAAGCACGCCCAGACCAAGAACTACGCCACTCGCATCGACATTCCCGTGATCGTCAAACCGGGCCGAAACGAAATTCGGCTCGCCATCGCCGATCTCAAGAACACTAACGATTCCGCGCCCGATCTGTCCGACATCAAACACTGGTATCTCGCGACCGATCAACCCGTCACACTCTTTCTCGGCGATGTTTGGCTGGAAGGCGCCGCGGGTAAGGCGATCGTCAGCGGCAGCGACCCAGCCCGCCTCAACCGTCTCCGCGCCGCCACGATGCCGAAGTTCGACAAGCCGATCATGTTCAACACGCCCGAAGCCGACGCGATCTGCTCGGCTCTTGAAGTCTACCCGGAAAACAACGCCTGGAACCTCGTTATCGAAGATTGGCCAGCGCATCCAAATTCAAAAAACATTGTCAACACGATCGGCGGCAAAAAGGTGCTGCGCTACAACCCCGATATGGGCTTTCTCATCGTGCCGCCCGACCAGAAGAAGGTTGACGTGAAAATCGTCGGCTACCCCGGCGAATCGGATCCCGGCCCGTTCCCCGTGCCCGACAACACGCCAATCGAAGGTTGGCCGATCCACTATATGCGTAATCCGTTGCTCAAGAAACTATCGCTCGATGACGTGCAACGCGACAATCCCAAGAACGGCGGCGATCGACATGCCATCATCGTCGATCCGATTAACCGGAAGCTCTACGAGTTCTTCGTCATGAAAAAGACCGACGCCGGCTGGACGGCGGCCCAGTCGTCGATTTTCGACCTGGCATCGAACAAGTTCCGGCCCGACACCTGGACCAGCGCCGACGCCGCCGGCCTCCCGATCTTTCCCTCAGTCGTGCGCTACGACGAACTCAAGCGCGGCATCGTCGAACACGCTCTGCGTGTCACATTCGTAAAGACTCGCCGCGCGTATGTCCATCCTGCGACGCACTACGCCAGCAAGTGGAAGGACGAAAACCTGCCGAGGATGGGTGAACGCTTTCGCCTGCGAAAAGACTTCGATACGAAAGAATTCTCACCCGAGGTGCAAGCGATCTTGAAGGGCTTGCAGAAGTACGGCATGTTGTGCGCGGACAACGGCATCGACTGGGCGATCTCCGTCGCGCCCGATCCGCGCATTCCGGTGCTTCACGAGGAGCTTCGCCGAGTGCGCGGCTCGGACTTCGAGGTCGTCGTCGCGCCGCCGGGATATGTGCCGGCGAAATGATCGAAATCGTTTAGCCGCTCGCCTCTGGCGAGCGCGTGCGCGGCGATTCGCCATAATTGCAAAACGTCACGCCCGCGCTCGCCAGAGGCGAGCGGCTAAACAAATTCCCGCACATACCGCTCCAGCACCAGCATGCCATCGGGACAGAATGGCTCACGCTTCACTCGTTCCAACACCTCTGCCAACGGCACAAACTCGCCGCGTACCACTTCTTCGACTTGCAGCGTGAACGGCCCGTCGTGGATCGCGCGATACGCCATGCCGTGAGCGAACGTGGCGTCGTCCTGATAGTTGATCGGGAACAATTCTTCCGCTTCGGTATCCACGCCGATTTCCTCGCGTATTTCACGTCGCACGCCTTGCGCAAACGTCTCGCCCGCCGACAATACACCTCCGACGCAGACATCCCAGTGGCTCGGATAGACGTCCTTCGTTGAGGTGCGTAGGTGGATAAACAACTCGCCGCGCGTATTGAAGACAAGCACGTAGGTGCAACGATGTGGCAGCTTGCGAGCGCGCATTTCTCGCCGAGTGACGACGGCGATGGTGTTACCGGCGTCGTCGATGACGTCCACAAATTCATCAGCGGGGTTCATGTCTCATTTCCCCGTTTTCGTATTCCGCTTGCGGCTTAGCGCTCGGATAATCCGACGTGAGCGCTAAGCCGCAAGCGGAATACAGGAAAGCCACAACTCAATTCCCCGGCCGCAACAATAACCGGTTCTTCGTCACCGATTCGACCATCTTGCGCGAGTAGGCGAGCGGGAAGTATTCGCCGTTCGCCCAGAGCGGCGCGAGGTCGGCGTAATGCGGGCTGCCGAATTGGCCTGATTGGCCCGGAGCGCTGGTCGCGACGCCCTTGTCCCAGTCGGCGAGGTCGAAGACGTGGCGATAGGTCGCGCCGTGGATTTGGCGATAGGCGTCGTCATAGCGTGTGTTGTTCGGAGTGTTCGCGTCGCCGGTGCGCTTGAACGGGCCGACGTTAAGTTGTTTTTCGTACAGAGAATTTACCGATGTTAACGGATGCCGAAACGTCGCCGTGTGCAACGCGCCCCAGCGCATGTCGTCGAGCTTCGGGAATCGCGTCGTCGCCTTTTTGACGGCCTGCTCAAACGTAGCCGCCAAAACAGAATTGCGTGTCGGCGTCGCGTCCTTGCCGAACCAGCGTGCATCGGGTTGCTCCAGTGCCTGCAATAGCACGATGATGCCGCTCTTGGACGCGACCTCCTTTACCAGTTCTTTCGGCACGACACGACTAAAGACCGCAGGCTGCAACTCGGCTAGCCAAAGCGCGTACAATACGCCGCCTTGTGAATCGCGCGACAATTTGCCGTCCCATGATCGCAATATCTTCGCAAACTTCTCCATGACGGAATCGGTAAACTTGACGTGGCCGAGAAGCCGAGCGAGGCGGGGACCGGGGATTGAGACATCGTCGTGTTGGATTTTTTGAAAGTCCTCGATGGTAAACTTTTTTTTCGTTTCGAGATTCGCTTTCAATCGCAAATAACGATAGGGCGGCGCGAACTCGTAGGCGATCGGATTCGGAAAACCTTTTGGAACAATGTTGTGATTCGCCGTCGCCAACCAGCCCGATTCGGGGTTCAAATCTTGGGGCAAATCCTTGACCTTCAAGTATCCCTTCCACTCATACCCGGCGTTCGCAGGCACGGGCAGCAGGCCGTCGTGTTTTGGGCGGATCGGCGTGGCGGCAGCGGCGACCCAGGCGATGTTCCCCTCCACATCCGCGTACATGAAGTTCAAACTCGGTATCTTCCAGCGCTCCAATGCGTTCAAAAACTCCTTGTGGTTCTTAGCCCGCGCCACCGCCAACGCCGGCAGATACGCCGCCCCGCCGGGATCGCTGCCGGCCCACTTCAGTACATACGCGCGATTGAGCTTTGCATCCTGATAGAGTACGGGACCGGTCCGCGTGAAACGCAACTCGGCGGAATGGTACGCGCTCTGCCCGCGCACATGAAGTTCCTCGTGCACGATCTTCATAGACTCCCATTTGCCCGCGACCTTGTAGTTCGTCGGCGTCTCGGGGTCGGTTTCCTCAACGTAGATGTCCGCCTGGTCCGTGCCGACTATAGTGATGCCCCAGGCGATCTTGTCGTTATGTCCAAGTGCGACGCCCGGCAGCCCCGGCTCGCCGGCACCGATGACGTTCCAGCCCGGAGCGTTCAGGTGCACCAGATAGCGCAACGCCGGCAGGCCCAGGGCACGATGTGGATCGCTCGCCAGCATCGGCTTGCCCGACGCCGATTTCTCGCCCGATATCGCCCAGTTGTTGCTCTCCGTCTGAATCACCGGGAACTGTATGTTCTTCGATGCCGCATGGAGTCCCTTCAAAATTTTCGCGTCGATGCCCATCAGGTCGAACACCGGCACAGTGTCTTTGCGCGGATCGGTCGGCATCAGCATGCGTGCCTTGTCCAGGCCTAGCTTGTCGACGAGATGCGCTCGCAGCACTTCATCGGTAAAATTGCGTGACATGATGATGCCGGACATGCGGCCAAGCACATCCTCTGGCTGCCAAAGCTTGGGCCGATGGCCGAGAATCTGAAACTCGATCGGCAGCTTCTTGGCGGAGAGCTTGATGTAGGCGTTGATGCCGTTGGTGAACGCTGTCGCGATTTGTTTGGTGTCAGCCGAGTAACTGCGCCATTCCGCATCCATGTCGCCCCGATAGCGGATGAGCCGGGCGAAGGTATCGCCCTCGATGCCGCTGGGGCCGAGAATGTCGGCGGTTTCGCCGAGCGCGATGCGTCGCCAAAGGTCGATCTGAAATAGCCGATCCTGAGCGGCGACGAAACCCTGTGCGAAGAACAGATCGTCGGAGTTTTTCGCATAAATATGCGGCACACCCCAGCGATCACGCAACACCTCGACCGGCGTCTTCAGACCGGCAACGACGATCTCGCCGTCGATGTCAGCGAGCACCGCTTTCGCTTGTTGGAGGAAATTTCCCTGTGCGAAGGTCGGCGTTGTAAGGCTGACGAGCAGGAAAACGGCTAGGGTTTTGCGCATGATTTCACCGAGGAGATGGAGTTCCCATGCCTGTCGTTTAGCGCTCTCGCGAGCGCTAAACGTAAACAAGTGCAAGTTTAGGTTCACGCCCGCGCCAGCTCGGTCCACAGCGCCTTGTAGAAGCGCATCAGGCGTTCGCCCGTCGCTTCATCGGGCATGCCCTGAATCTCAGCGAGAGTGCAGCGGTCGTAGTTCATTTCACGTAGCAGGCGGAACAGTTCGCGATATGGATAGCCGTTGTGCAGTTCGTTAATGTGGCACGATTTGATCCACGGCTGCAACATGCGGAAATACTCGGCGACGGAGCCATTGACGACATCGGTCGGGTTCGAGTTCCAGGTCACGCCGACGCTGCGGTGGTCCGCCGCTTGCATGATCGTTCGCATGTGGGGCGGATGGGCCGTGCCTCGGCCATGCACTTCCACCCAAATCTCGACGCCGCAGTCTGCCGCGATGCGACCGCATTCGTTGAGCGCTCGGCCGATCTGGGCGAGGGTGCGTTCGGTCGGCACGTTGGCGGGCAGATCGTTGGGCCGGACTTTGACGCCGCGCCCGCCGATGTCGCGGACGAGTTCGCAGAACTGTCGGCAGGTGTCGATATTTCGGCGCACGACAGCGGCATCGGGCGAGTGAAATTCGCACACCGACCCGCTGCCCCAAATCTCGACACCAGCGTCCTGGAAGCGTTGCCGGACTTCACGCCGTTGCACTGCGGTGAGCGACGGTTCCACGCCATGTCGATGCGTGGTGCGCAGTTCGACTGGCCCCAAGCCAACGGCCCGGCAAATGCGGATAAGCGCCGCTTGGTCCCAATTCGCGGCGATATTGTACGTCACGATACCGAGCCGATATCGCAACGGATGCACGACCTGCGGTGGTTTCGCATCGGCAAGATTGGCGGCGATCACGCCTACGCCGGTGGCGGCCAGAAAATCACGACGGGTTGTGTCCATGTTTGATACCTCAAAATAATTTGTCAGCATTGTTGTATTCCGCTTGCGGCTTAGCGCTCGGAACATGTCGCGCGAGCGCTAAGCCGCAAGCGGGATACAATAAATGTGAGGTTAGACATTTTTTTTCAATTTGCAAATAAATAATCGCGAGATTGCACGAGACCAATGTCCGATATAATAAAGTTGCGATGTTCTTTCGTGCGAGGATCTCATGAAAAGCTCGATCACCAACACCATTCGTAAACCCTACTTCATTGCCGTCGTGCTAGGCACGGCCCTGGCGACGATGGGTGCGGACGCGCCCGCCGGCGCGGCTGAGATTTCGCCGACGGCGATCAACAATGTTACGCGCTACTGCACCGCGTGTTGGCGCAATGCTCGCTTGCCACAGGACGACTGGAACGATTGCACGCAAGAAGTGCTGTGTCGGCTGTTGAAGACCGTGCCGCCGCGGGCGTGGAGCGATCTGCTGAAGCATGAGACCGAGGAACGCCGCGAGTTCGTGCGGGCGATCGACGCCGTCAAGAAGCGTTTCCAGCGCAATCGAACCCGTTCACCGCTGGCGCCCGATCTCGTCGCCGACTTCCGCGATCAGCAGGAAGCCGAGCGAACCAACGACCGTGAAGCCATCCGCATCGCCGCCGACCGCGTCCTCAGCCCACGCCAGCAACGCATCCTGAATCTCCTGTGCGACGGCTACGACGTGGCTGAAATCGCCAGCGAACTCGGCGTCGCCCCGGAGCGTGTCAGCGACGACAAGTACAAAGCCATCCAACGCCTTCGCGGCTACTTCGGGGCGTAAGCGTCGATCGGGCCGAGCATCTCCGGCTTCACTTTGGCCAGGAATCCGACCAAAAAACCGAGCACGACGCCTTCGACAACGGCGAACGGCAAATGCGCGATTACGAGCAAGAGTGGCGCCACGGGCCAGTGCTCGACGCCGCCGAGCACCAGGACCACGCAATTCAACGCAGCCGTCATCAGCACCGAAAGCTTGCCAATGAGAAAACCCAGCGGAAACTCCGGCGCGTTCTCTAATCGGCGTTCAATCACGATCGCAACGATGGCGAAAAGGACCGAGGGGACGAGGAACAACCACACATTCGTGATTCGCTCATTGGCGATCGCGAAGGCCGATTCGTCGATACTCGTAAGTGATGTGTTACAAAGAAGCGTGATGCTATAGATCGCGCTTAGCGCCCACAAGAACGCGCCAATGCCGACAAGCAGCATCCGCGCGGTCGGCGACTTGATCCACGGAATTCGATGCAGCAAACGATACAGCGCAAAAGAGAGCAGGGCAGGGGCGGTCATGATGCACACGTTGACGCCGAGCACCAGAAATCCCCCGTGCTGCATGAGCACCGCTTGCAACAATAGACCGACGAAAACCGCCAGCGCCGCTCGCCTGCCGAGAAAGACGCCGATGAGGCCATTGAGCAAAAGATGGATCGATGTCGGGCCGGCTTTGACGTGAATCAGCGACGCCACGAAGAACGCCGCGGTGAGCAGGGCGACGCGCGGTATCTCCTCGTCGCGGATGCGGCGTACGCTCAGCGCGAGCAGGATTCCAGCCACGACGAATCCGCCCGCAAGCCAGGGCCACGACAGCACGCCATCGCTAATATGCACCGCGAATAGCATTACTTCTTCTCATCCACGTGAACCCAGAGCGTGGCGCGTTGGATCGTTTTGGACTTGCCGCCCCGATGCGTCAGCGCCGTGATACCCCACC
Source organism: Singulisphaera sp. GP187 (assembly GCA_945861245.1). Taxonomy (GTDB): domain Bacteria; phylum Planctomycetota; class Planctomycetia; order Gemmatales; family Gemmataceae; genus SIAQ01. The sequence continues at coordinate 66,010 of CAMAUE010000001.1, read as the reverse complement.
ATCCCGAGTCCGGCAGCGTCGTCACGAAGAACCCGTACGGGTCGGCTTTCGTTTTGAACGTGACTAATTCATCCTTCGGCAGTTTCTTCGGCGATATGGGATTGTACTTCTCGACTTCGACCTGCAGCCCATTGACGAAGTTCAGATCGCTCATGTCAAACTCATCCTTGAATGGCAACCGAACCACGCGCCCCTTGAACACCATACCGGGCAATAGGCCGTAGGGCCGAGTGTAAGGCCAAAGGTCGAGGCCGGCGTCAAACGCGCGATAGGGCACATCCCAGCCATTTTGCGTTTGCACGTGAAGGACGACGCGAACGATGTCCTCGACCGCGACATCATCGCCATGCTTGATGACCGGCGTTTTGAGCGCGAAGGTGAAGTCGCCGCGTTCGCTCGGCGAGTAATCGAACTGCCAGGTGACGACTTTCTTGCCATCGGGGCCGTCCTTTTTTATCGCCGAGAGCACCTTGACAAGATCGATTTCGTCGGTCCTACCGCTCGGCTTGAACACACGGATCGCGACGGGCTTTGGCGCATCCACAAGCTCATGCTCAAACGGATGCCCGAACTGGTAGGTAAACGTGACCTTCTCGCCCTTCTCCGCCCACGGTTTCGACGGCAGCAGCATGTTGTAATGCGCGGAACCGGCCGACGCAAGAATCGCTAATGTGATGGCGGATACGATGACGCGAAGCATGATGCCTCCCTGGCGTGTTTCATACGATTTGGAGATTTATCATACGCGGCGTATGTGCAGATTCAATCGCGAGTGCGATCTTTCGAATTATCAGAGCCACGCACGAAGTAAGTGTAAGTGGTTTGGATTGGTAATCGCGGATCGTTAAAGCCGCTTACTGCGTGCGCGGCTCTGAAGAATCGCCGCTCAACCGCCGAAGTGTTCGCGAAAACCCGCCAGTTGCTGCGTCATAATCTCCCGCAGCGCCTGAGGATGCAAATGGTTGTCGTGCGTGAACCGCAGCACCATGGCTTCGCCCTCTGCCGAGGATTGCAGCGTCGGTTCCAGGCCGAATTTGTCGATCTGGTTCAGGTTGAACTGGCCCTTCTTGCCCAGAAAACGACAGTGCAGCGCGTCACTGTCCTTCGTACGAAGAACCGCCCACGCTCGGCTCACCCCAGGTACGTTGATGCCGATGTGGCCGCGATTGTCCCATGCGATTTCGAGTTCCGGTTCGACCTTGCGCAGCACATCCAAAACGCGTGGCAGAATCGCGCGGTCCCATTGCAACTTTCGGCCCGGCGGAAAGCCTTTCTCGCTCAGATGCCAGCGCTCGCCGTTGACCTTCCAGGGCATCACGTCCTCTGGCTTCGCGTCCATCTTCTTCAAGGCGCCGAGGAACGACCCCGTCGCCTTGCGCAGAAATCCGTCGAACGCCGGCGTGTCGATTTCCTCACGCTTGTGAATCAGCATCCAGACTTCTTGCCACATGCCTTTGCGATTGGCGACGTGAATGCGCGGCTCGTTCGAGTAGACCTGAATGCCCGCAGTCTCGTTGAGAGTCGGCAGGCCGAGTTTGCGATTCAAATCTTCCTGCTTGAACGTATTCTTGGAGACGCGAAAGATAAGCCGCACGAGCCATTCCATGCTGGTATGAGCGTGAAAAAACCAGCCGAGCGATTTGGTGCTGGCGGCGATTTCGATGGTCGATTGGTGCTTCCAGTTGGTCGGAGCGAAGTCGCCGAGAGCGTGGATTTTGTCGTCGATCCAGGTGAGAATTTCGCCGTCCCAGTGACAGGGCTTGCCGTCGCCTGATAAACGGTTCTTCGTATGCCAGAGTTTGCCATCGACCTGCCAGGGCATAGCGGAATCCTTGCCGACTTTCTCGAGCGCGATGTCGCCTTCTCGCTTTGCAATGCTTGCAAGTGGATCATACTTGACACGTTCGACATGCGGGCCGGCTAAGAGAACATACTTAACGAACTTTGCCGTATGGGAAACATTCGTATCCGCCGCCAATCCTTCGGGAGTGCCCGCGAAGACGACGCGGCCGCCGTCGTTGCCTGCTTCGGGACCGAGGTCGATGATCCAGTCGGCCGTCTTGATGACGTCAAGGTTGTGCTCGACGACGATGACGGTGTTGCCCAGATCGACGAGCCGATTCAGCACTTCCAACAGCTTGCGAATGTCGTCGAAGTGAAGGCCAGTGGTCGGCTCGTCGAGGATGTAGACGGTCTTGCCGGTGCTCGGACGTGCCAACTCCGCGGCTAGCTTGACGCGCTGCGCTTCCCCGCCGGACAGGGTAGGGGCGGGTTGCCCGAGCGCGAGGTACTCCAGACCGACATCCGCGAGCGTTTGCAGAATCTGTCGAATCTTCGGGATGTTGCTGAACAGATCGAGCGCCTCGCTGATGCGCATGCTGAGCACGTCGGCGATGCTCTTGGTCTTGTACTTGACAGCCAGCGTTTCGGGGTTGTAGCGTTTGGCGTCGCAGACGTCGCAATCGACCCAGACATCGGGCAGGAAGTGCATCTCGATCTTTTTCTGGCCGTTGCCTTCGCACGCCTCGCATCGGCCGCCGGGCTTGTTGAAGCTGAAGCGTTTCGGCTGCCAGCCGCGCACGCGCGAATCGGGGAGCTGTGCAAAAAGTTGGCGGATGAGATCGAACACGCCGGTGTAAGTCGCGGGGTTGGAACTGGGTGAATTGCCGAGAGGGTCCTGATCGACGTTGATGACCTTGTCGATGAGGTCCAGGCCGACGATCTCGTCATGTGCTCCGACGACGGTGGCTGCACGATGCAGCTTGCGGGCAAGGGCGTTGTAGAGAATCTCGTGCACGAGCGACGATTTGCCGGAGCCGGAGACGCCGGTGACAGCGATGAATGCGCCGAGAGGGAAGGCGACGTCAATGTTCTTGAGGTTGTTCTGGCGGGCGCCGTTGACGATCAATTCGTTTAGCCGCTCGCCTTTGGCGAGCGCAGGGCCGGCGCTTTCCGCTGTATTGACCACGTCGACGCTCGCCAAAGGCGAGCGGCTAAACGAAATTCGACGATTCGTGGGTACGGGAATCGACTTTTTGCCGCTGAGGTATTGCCCCGTCAATGACGCCTTCGCTTTCATGACTTGCTTGGGAGTCCCCGCCGCCGTGATCTCGCCGCCTTGGTCGCCGGCGCCGGGGCCGAAGTCGAGCAGATGATCGGCGGCGGCGATGACCTCGCGGTCGTGCTCGACGAGCACTAGCGTATTGCCAAGGTCACGCAGATTCTTCAGCGCTTTGAGCAGACGCTGGTTGTCGCGCGGATGCAGGCCGATCGTCGGTTCGTCGAGCACGTACAGCACGCCGGTCAGGCCGCTGCCGATTTGGCTCGCCAGGCGGATGCGCTGCGATTCGCCGCCGGATAGCGTCGGCGTGGAGCGGGCGAGCGTTACGTAGTCGAGGCCGACATCGACGAGGAACCGTACACGATTCTGTACTTCGCGCAGCACTTCGCCGGCGATCTTGCGTTGATCTTTGGTGAGATTGAGCGTGTTGAAGAAGTCATAGATTCGCCGCAACGGCCAGGAACAAAGCTCGCCAATCGTGTGGCCCATAAACTTGCACGCGCTGGCGTAATCGCGCAGTCGTGAACCAGCGCAAGTAGAGCAGGGCACATCGCTGACGAGGTAATCGAGCCGCTGGCGATAAACAAAGCTGACACGCGTCGCCTCGCTGAGCGCGGGCATGACGCCCTTGTACTGAAAGGTAGGATCATTCCCCCCTCGCTTGCGCTTTGGGCTAACAGGTTCGAGCGCAATCCACGCATCGCCCGTGCCGTACAAAAGCAAGCGTTGATGGGCGGTGTCCATCAGTTCCCACAACGTATCGAGCGAGAACCCACCGTGCCTGGCCAGTGCCTCCGCGAAGCGTGTGAACGGCTGCTCGGCCGTTAACTCCGGCCACGCCGCCAGCGCGCCGTTGCGTAGCGTCATCGCGGGGTCACGCACGAGCACGGCGGGGTTAGCGCCCTTCTGTGCGCCCAGCCCTTCGCACGCGGGGCACCAGCCTAGCACGCTGTTAAACGAAAAATGATGCGGATTGAGTGGCTCGAAACTTCGGCCGCACTGGTCGCACGCAAAATGCTGGCTGAAGCGGTCCACCCGCCACTTCGGCTCCTCGCGCGTATCATCCACATGCGCGATGTGCATCACGCCCTTGCCAAGATCGAGCGCCGTCTCCACCGTATCCGCGAGTCGGCCACGCTGATTCTTGCGCACAATGATGCGATCGACGATCACCTCAATCAGATGCTTACGGCGATGATCGATCGTCGGCGGCGCATCGACGCTGAACGATCTGCCATCGACACGCATGCGCACAAACCCGCTGCGACGAATCTCATCGAAGATCGCTTCGTACGTCTCCTGCCCCCGGCGTTCGTAGGGCGCCATGACGTAGAGTCGTGAGCCTTCGGGTAGATTCAGAATCTTCTCGATGATCTCGTCGGAGGTTTGCGTGCCGATCTGAAGTGCGCATTTCGGGCAGTGCGGTTGGCCGAGCCGAGCGAAGAGGATGCGCAGGTAGTCATAGATTTCGGTGACCGTGCCGACCGTCGAACGCGGGCTTTTGCTGGTCGTCTGTTGCTCGATGGCGATGGCCGGCGAGAGTCCGCTGACATGCTCGACGCGCGGCTTTTGCACCTGGCCGAGAAATTGGCGGGCGTAAGACGACAGCGACTCGACGTATCGGCGTTGCCCCTCGGCAAAGATCGTGTCCATGGCGAGCGACGACTTGCCCGACCCACTTGGGCCACAACAGACGGTCATCTTGTCGCGCGGTATTTCGACGTCGATGTTCTTCAGGTTGTGCTCGCGGGCGCCCTGGACCGTCAAATGCGTATGTGGTTGAATTGATTCCCGTTTAGCCGCTCGCCTTTGGCGAGCGCGGGCATCGCTATCTGCGGCGAATTTGACGTCCGCGCTCGCCAGAGGCGAGCGGCTAAACAGGTCGTGCAGCGCCTGCCCGGTAAACGACGCCTCGCACCGCGCCACCGTCTCCGGCGTGCCCGCACTGACGATGTTCCCACCGCCGGCACCGCCTTCGGGACCGAGATCGATGACCCAGTCGGCGGTCTTGATGACATCGAGATTGTGCTCGATGACCACGACCGTATTGCCCGCGTCGACGAATCCGTGCAGCACTTGCAAGAGCTTTTGGATGTCGTCAAAGTGCAACCCCGTCGTCGGCTCGTCGAGGATGTACAACGTCTTACCGGTCGAACGGCGGCACAGCTCCTTGGCGAGCTTGACACGCTGCGCTTCGCCGCCGGACAGGGTAGGGGACGGCTGTCCAAGTTTGATATAGTCGAGTCCGACATCGTGCAGCGTCTTCAACATCTCATGAATCTTGGGGATGTTCACGAAATGTTCGAGCGCTTCCTGAACGTCCATTTCGAGCACGTCGTGAATGTTCTTGTCCTTGAAGCGGACTTGCAGCGTCTCGCGGTTGAAGCGATGGCCTTCGCAGACGGGGCACTTGACCCATACGTCAGCGAGAAAATCCATTTCGAGCCGATTCGACCCGTTACCTTCGCATGCCTCGCAACGGCCGCCGGGCCTGTTGAAGCTGAATCGGCCTGGTTTGTAGCCGCGCACCTTGGCCTCGGGGACGAGGGCATACATGTCGCGAATCTGATCGAAAACCTTGATGTACGTCCCTGGATTCGATCGCGGCGTCCGCCCGATCGGCGACTGGTCGATACCGATGATCTTGTCGATCTGATCCTGACCCCGGATCGATTCATAGCGTCCCTTAATCTCCGATTGCTGATTGACGATTTTCGATTGCAGATTGGAATCCGGATCCTCGTCTTCATCAATCTGAAATTTGACATTTGCAATTTGCAATCCAGCGCGAAGGATGTCGTTTACCAACGACGATTTCCCCGATCCGCTGACACCCGTGACGCTGACGAATAGGCCGAGCGGAATATCGACGATGACGTTCTTGAGGTTGTTGTGCTTCGCGCCGACGATGGTTATCTTGCGATCGCTCGGCTTACGCCGTTTCACCGGGATCGCGATGGATTTGGCCCCCGAGAGGTATTGGCCGGTGACGCTTTCGGATTTGCTGACGATATCGTCGTATGAGCCAGACGCGACGACATGCCCGCCGCGCACGCCGGGGCCGGGGCCGAAATCGACGATATGGTCGGCGGCGCGCATTGTGTCCTCGTCGTGCTCGACGACGAGCACGGTGTTGCCCATGTCGCGCAGTTGTTCGAGGCTGCGCAACAAACGGTCGTTGTCGCGCGGATGCAGGCCGATCGACGGTTCGTCGAGGATGTAGAGCACGCCGACGAGACCGGACCCGATTTGGCCCGCGAGGCGAATACGCTGCGCCTCACCGCCGGACAGGGTAGGGGCGGTGCGGTCGAGCGACAGGTAGTGCAAGCCGACGTTGAGCAGGAAGCGAACGCGGGAGCGGATTTCCTTCAACACCTCCACAGCAATTTTTCGCTGCGTGGCGTCGAGAGAATCTTCGAGAGTTTCGTCGGCGAGCCTGGCCGCGTAAGCGGCAGGTTGATTGGTTGCATGGTTCGCCGAAGCCAACCTGCCGCTTACGCGGCTAGGCTCGCCATCACCCAGCCACTCCGCCAGGTCGCCGATCGGCATCGCCTCGGCTTCGATAAGCGTGACCCCGCTGACACGCACGGCGCGGGCCTGATCGTTGAGACGCTTGCCATCGCAAGTCGGGCAACGCATGACGCGCATGTACTTTTCGAGTTGCAACCGGCGTGGCCCTGCGGCGGTTTTCTTGAAGCTCGACATGAGTTGCGGGATGACGCCTTCCCAAGTTCCGCCATGCTTCCAGATTTTGCCGCCGCGCATCTTCCACTCGTAGGCGATGTGCGTAGCGCCCACGCCATCGAGCAGGATGTTCTTGTGCTCGTCGGCGAGATCGCTCCAGGGGAGTTTGAGATCGATGCCAAACGCCTTGCCGACGCCTTCGTAAATATGCTTGCGCCAGCGTCCCATGCCGCGGAGTGGGCCAACAATGGGGACGGCGCCGTCGTAGAAGCTCTTCGTCGCATCGGGTATCAGCAAGTCGCGATCAAAAGCATAGCGAGTGCCAAGTCCATCGCAATCCAGGCACATGCCATGCGGACTGTTGAAGCTGAAAAGCTGAGGCGACGGCGGCTCGTAGCTCTTGTTGCAGTGCGTGCAGGCATAATGGGCGGAGAGAATAATGTCCCACAAGCCCAAGGATAAGCGCAGCGATTCCTTGGGGTCGTCCTCCTGTTCTTCACTCTTCGCTCTTCGCTCTTCGCTCTTTGTCTTGGTTTCATCTTCTGCCTCGACCGCGACAACAATATTCCCCTCCGCCAGATTCAGCGCCTGCTCGACGGCTTCCGCTAATCGCGTTCGCTGCTTTGCGTCAACGGTCAAGCGATCGACAACGATGGCGATGTCGTGCTTGATTCGCCGATCGAGCTTGAGGTCGTCGGTTAGGCGAACGATTTGGCCATCGACGCGCGCTCGCAGATAGCCGCGTTGCAGCATCTCTTGGAAGAGATCCTTGTACTCGCCCTTCTGCCCGCGGACGACAGGCGCGAGCACGAGAAACTTGGTGCCGATCGGCAGGGCAAGGATGCGATCAAGTATCTGCTCACGCGATTGAGCGGTAATGGGGCGATCGCAGATGGAGCAATGCCCCTGGCCGACCCGGGCGTAGAGTACGCGCAAGTAGTCGTGGATTTCTGTGATCGTGCCGACGGTCGAACGCGGGTTCTTGCCGGCAGTCTTCTGCTGGATGCTAATGGAAGGCGACAGTCCTGCGAGATAATCGACATCGGGCTTTTGCAACTGCCCCAGGAACTGCCGAGCGTACGATGACAGCGACTCGACGTAGCGCCGCTGCCCCTCTGCATAAAGCGTGTCGAAAGCGAGCGACGACTTGCCCGACCCGCTGACTCCTGTGAAGCAGATCAGTTTATTGCGAGGCAGTTCGAGGTCGACGTTCTGCAGATTGTGTTCGCGAGCGCCGCGGATTATGATGTTGGGGGAGTCCATGAAATTAGTCCGTAGTCCGTGGCTGGCCTAGTTTACGTTTAGCGCTTGCATGATGCCGTGCTGCGAAGGCATCCGATTTCTGACTACGCATGTAAACGATTGTGCACTCCTGTTAAGATAGGAGGCCGTCCATAGGGCAGGTGCGAGTTCCCAATTGCCGCTAGCGGCTTAGCGTTCGTGAGGCACCCTGCGAACGCTAAGCCGCTAGCGGCAAATTTGAGTATATCTAACGATAAGGAAGATTCCTGGCGAATCTGGAACTTTAGGTTGGCTTTGAGCGTCATACTCCCAAATAGGGCATAGTGAAAGACGATAACCGCCTGATTACCGAGTGCCGAGAGGGCCACACCGCCGCGTTTGGCGAGCTGGTGGCACGCTATCAGGATCGCCTGTTTAACACGGTATTGCGTCTGGTGGATAATGCCGAGGACGCGCGGGACGTAGTGCAAGAAGCCTTCCTACATGCCTACCAATCGCTGCGTACGTTCAAAGGGGATTCTCTCTTTTTCACTTGGCTTTACCGTATCGCCTTTAACACGGCGATCAGCAGCCGACGAAAAAAGCGAATCGTGCTCAGCATCAACCCGACAGGCGACGACGGCAAGGCTATCGACCCGCTTGATCCCGCCGAGACGAATCGGCCTGGCCACGCACTTGAAATGGCGGAAGAAGAACGCCAGGTTCACGCCGCGTTGGCCAAGCTCTCATCCGAGCATCGTGCTGTGTTGGTAATGAAAGACATGGACGGGATGAAGTACGAAGACATTGCCGAGATTCTCGGCGTCCCGATCGGCACGATCCGCAGCCGCCTGCATCGCGCTCGTCTAGAGATGCGCGACTTGCTCCAAAAGTTGGCTGAACCGAAAGACCAGGCATAAACGTTAATTTGAACCACAAAGGCACAGAGGACACAGAGAAAACAAAGGGCAAGAGGCGAGTGTATTCACCGATTTATTATTCCGCGCATTTTCTCTGTGTCTCTGTGGTTCAAAGCTTTTTTTTGGGTTTGTGTTATGCTCTCTGATCAAGTGCTACAGCTTCTGACTGCGTTTGTGGATGGCGAGTTGAACCCGCGCCAGCGCGAAGAAGTGCTGCGCTTGCTCAATAAGTCATCCGAAGCGCGGGAACTGGTTCGTCAGCTTCAGGAAAACGCGAACAAGCTCAAACAACTTCCTCGCCGAAAGGTCGAGCCGAGCCTCGTCGAGGACGTCCTTCGTAGTATCGCCGAGGCGAAGGCGATCCCCGCCGCTGCGAGCGCCAAACCGAAACGAGCGGGTCGTCGTTGGATGCCATTCCTCACTGCATCTCTGGCGGCCTCGGTCGTCCTTGGCGTGCTTGGGACGTTGTACTATCAGTCAATATCAGACGACAAAGGCGACGTAAACTCGCCTATCGCGAAGGGGAAAATAGAGAAGAAGCCTGAAGCGAAGGTTCTTCCCGAGAAGAAATCTGAGACAAAGCCCACCCTGGAAACGCCGCCGAAGAAAGCGACGCCGAACCCGTTGCTGGCGAATCTCATCGAGGGCACGTTTCGCGATTTCGGTGCGCCGATCCCGGTGGACCGGCCGTTCCTGGCACAGTTCCGCGATCTGCAAAAAGACGGAGCCGCGTCGGGGCAACTTGCTTACGAACTCGATCGCAGCAAGGCCGTGCAGCTGGATATCACCGTAAAAAACAACGCGTTTGCGATGGATCGATTGCGTGCCGTGTTGCTCGAACGTGGTGTGTTGCTGGTGTCCGATCCGACGGCTTCCAAGAAGCTGCGTGACAAGAATCAGGCGAAGGTCGAGTATCTCGTGTTCGCCGAGAACCTGACCTCGGACGAGCTTACGAAGATCATGGGGGAATTGAGCCAAACCGTTGTTGTTGGGCAAAAGAACACCGAACGCCAGGAACCCTCGCCGTACCAAAAAGTCGCCGTCAGTAAGCTCGCTGGTGACGATCGGCAGAAGGTCGCCAAGCTGCTGGGCGTCGAGGCGGCGGTGCTCGAACCGAAGGACGGCAAGCTCGTGAAGCCCACGCCCACGCCCACGCCGAAGATCGAACGTCAGGCCGTGCTGCTGCCGGCGAATCCATCCGCAGGGGTGTCGAATGAGGTTCGCCAATTCGCTGCGGGGCGCCAATTGCCGCGACCGGGCACGTTGCAAGTGCTCATTCGCATCCATCAAGAGTGATCCGTTTTAGCCGTTCGCCTTTGGCGAGCGCGTACTTCGCGTTCGCCAAAGGCGAACGGCTAAACAAATCTCTTCCATTCCGCTCGTTCATCCCGTAGATTATCGGTTGAAAATCACCACCGACGGAGCGCAGGTCTCATGTCGAAGCCGATAGCTTCATTGCCATTTGAAAAAGAAATCCAGCAGATGGAGGCGTTACTCGCGTCGCTGGAAAGCCGCGCAGATGAGCAAGGCGATACGCTCGAAGAAATTCGCCGTATTCGCCGTGAACTCGCGAACTTGACCCGCAAGGTTTACATGAACCTCTCGGCATGGGAGACCGTGCTTGTCTCACGCCATCCGAACCGACCGCAGACAACCGACTATATCCAGATGATCTTTGACGAATTCGTCGAACTCCACGGCGACCGCGCGATCGGCGACGACCGAGCGATCCGCACCGGCTTCGCGCGTATCGGCGATCATCGGGTGCTTTTGGTTGGCCATCAAAAGGGGCACAATCTCAAAGAGAAGAACGAGTGCCTGTTTGGCTGCGCGCATCCCGAAGGATACCGCAAGGCGCTTAACAAGATGAAACTCGCCGCCAAATTCAAACAGCCGATCATCTGCCTGATCGACACGCCGGGCGCGTACCCTGGCATCGGCGCCGAGGAGCGCGGCCAGGCCCAACTCATCGCCACGAGTTTGCTCGAAATGACCCGGCTCGAAACGCCGATCGTCTGCGTCGTCATCGGGGAAGGGGGGTCTGGCGGGGCGCTGGGCATCGGCATCGGCGATCGCGTCAGCATGCTCGAATTCAGCTACTACTCCGTCATCAGCCCCGAAGGCTGTGCCGGCATCCTCTGGAAGGAAGCGAACGACGAAACCAAACGCCTCGCCGCCGACGCCTTGAAGCTCACCGCCCGCGATCTCTTCAAACTTCGCGTGATCGACGACATCATCCCCGAACCGCTCGGTGCCGCCCACCGCGACCCGCAGCAAATGGGCAACTTCCTCAAGCAATATCTGCTGCGCTATCTGCGCGACCTCAAAAAAATCCCGCTTCCTGAGTTGCTCGAACAACGCTACCAAAAATTCCGCCGTATGGGCGTATTCGAGGAGGGCGTCAAGACGGTGGCAGTGGCGGAGGGGCAATAAGTTACGGTTGCCAATCAGCTTTCCGACTTCGCCGCTTGCGGCTTAGCGCTCGCGTGTGATGCTGCGAGCGCTAAGCTGCAAGCGGTAATTGCAAGATAATTCAATTAAACATAACGGACATTATCGGACGTTGGCTCTTGGCGCGGCCTGATTTTCATGCAACAATGAACGTCCGATAATAGCTCTTATGTTTAATTTGATTGCGGGCGGCGTTTGGCGATGCAGCGGCGGCGAGACATCCGGCGAACGCTAAACGAGGAAACGGAGGCTCCATGCGGACGATCACGGCTATCGCTTTGCTCGCATTCACGTCCACCGCGAACGCACAGCATCGCACGCAGGTGTTGTTCAAGGAACCGGTGGGCATGAAAGTGTTCTGGTTCATCGCGCGTGACGGCAAGCCATCGTATTCCACGACGCCGCTGGAAACGCCGGGACGGTTCAACTTTATCTCCGGGGCGACGTATCGCCTCAAGCTGACGCATCTGCCTGGGAATGCGGGTCTGGAACTTTACCCGACGCTTGAAGTCGTCGCGCCGGCGAATCCGCGCGTGCGTGACTTTCTCGCGCACAACGCCGTGCCGATCGCGATTGCCGATGACGAGATCAAGCAGGTCGTGAACGGCAACTTTCTCATCAAGTTGATCTATCTGCCCAACGACGGCGCCGGCGAAAACGTCGCGCTCGCCGCCGGCGAAGATGCGATACGCGAAGCCACTCGGCGCGGGACCATTCTCGTGGTGCTGCGGATGGGCAACATTGCGGATCCGGTGGGCAAGAAGTGATAGGATAAATTCACCAATCCACATCGAGTTTTTTCGGAGTAACATCATGTTCCGATTCATGACAATCGCGGCCCTTGCGTTCGTATGTCTCCTGAACGCACTTCACGCCAAGCCGATCCCGACTGAGAAGAAAGTCGAAGCCAAGAAAGCCGTCGGTTTCAAACCGATCGAGATCAATGGCGACCTGAACGCCAACGACGAGAAGGATGCAAAACTCGACGCTCCTGCCAAACGCTACACGGTTCAATTGCAGAAAGACAAAACGTACATCTTCGATCTCGCCAGCGGCGATTTCGATTCCTACCTTCGCCTGCTCGACAAAGCCGGCGCTCAACTCGCCGAGGACGACGACGGCGGCGGCGGCGGCGACCTCAACGCGCGGATTATCTACTCACCCACGAAGACCGACGATCATCAGATCGTCGTGACATCCTTCGATGGTCAGGCCGGCAAGTTCAACCTCCGCGTGCGCGAGTTCACACTCAGTGGTGAAGCGAAACCTCGCGCCATCGAAAAAGACGGCCTGACTATCAACGATCAAATTCAGCCGAAAAATACGACTCCGCTCGGCAAACTCGGGAAAACCTACAGCGTCGAACTGAAAGCCGGCGTGACCTATACGATCGATCTCGAAAGCCCCGATGTCGATAGTTATCTTTACCTATTCGATGCAAAAAGCAAACTGCTCGCCCAGGACGATGACAGCGGCGGCGACTTGAATTCGCGAATCACATTCCGCGCCACGCAGAACGGCGTTTTTCATATCGTCGCCACATCCCTCGATGGTAACGAGACGGGTGGCTTCACGTTGAAAGTTCGCAAAAGTGAATGAAACCACAATTCGCACCGGGTTTATTGGCTTTCCCCCCAATCGCGACCTAGACTTGAACGGATATTCCGAATTCTCGCAAAGGGTCGACCAATGACCGCGCTAGCCTCCCTGCCGAAAATCCATGGGCTGAACGATTACGACCTCGACAAGCAACTTGGCGAAGGCGGGATGGGCAAGGTCTATCTTGCCCATCATCGTTTGACGCGCGAGATCGTGGTCGTCAAGGTCGTTCACGAGCATCTGCTTCACGAAACCAAAACGCTGCAGCGATTTCAGCAAGAGGCCGATTTGATGCGCCGGTTTCGCCATCCGAACGCAGTCCGGTTCATCGCCGCCTCGGAGGACGGCGCCATGCCGCCCTACATCGTCATGGAATTCGTCCGCGGCATCACGCTTGATCAACTCATGCAGAAGCATGGCCGACTGCCAGCGCTGCGTGTTGGGAAGCTGATGGCCCCGCTCTGCCTGTTTCTGCAAACGGCCCACGACAACGGACTGCTGCATCGTGATCTCACGCCGGCCAACATCATGATCGTCAACGAAGCGACGCCGCGCGAGACAGTCAAGGTCATGGATTTCGGCCTGGCGAGGCGGATAGGCTTCTATATCCCGTCCGGCCAGCTGAACAATGACCGTAGCGGAATCGACGGCGGTACGCCCGATTACATCTGCCCCGAGCAGGTGCAAGGCCGGCAGGTCGATCAGCGAGGCGATCTTTACAGCGTCGGCGTGCTGCTCTATGGCTTGCTCACGGGGCATGTGCCTTTTGAAACGTTGACTGACCCGTACGAAATCATGCAAGCGCAGATCACGCAACCACCGCCGCAGTTTAGCCATTGGCAGATTCGCGACGTATCGCCAGCGGTGGAAGCGGTTGTGATGTCGTGTTTGAGCAAGTCCCCGAATGAACGTCCTGAAACGGCGCGGGCCCTGATCGAGGCCTACGAAAAGGCGATCGCTTGCAGGCTCATTGACGAGCAGGCGTTCGCGACCTCGGCGCAGAATGCCGTGTCGTCGTTGCAGGATCGCTACAAGATCGATCCCCGCACCGTAATCGACCAGTTTGAAGCCACCATGGTCGAACAGATGGCAGCGATGAAACTGCGCGGCTTCGTCGATGCCGTCGGCGGGCAGGTCGTAGAAAGCGAGGCAGGCGTCATTCGCGTGAAGTTACCCAAGGTCACAGAAACTGTCGCGAAGAAAAGCATGTTCGGCTTCTTCGGCGGCAAGGCGGAACAGCAGGTCGAATGGGTTGCGCTCGATATGTTCATGAAAAAGAAACAGGTCGGCTCGCGCAGCCTCGTCGATATTACCGTCGTTCGCCCCATCGGCCCGGGAGATTCCATGGAACGCGTGCGGGCCCAAAAGCAATTCTGCGATCAAATCAGCCGCGAACTGCGGGCATATCTTATGGCGGGGCGGTGATTCGCATTTGTGTTTAATGCGCGCGTGGCACCAAGCGAGCGCTAAACGTAAACACCGTTTGCTCCTATCATAGCCCGCATGAATACAACTCCCTTCCAAAAGAAAATCCGCGCTGGCATGGTCGGCATGGGCATGATCTTCGACGATACCTATCGGCCCTTTTTCGAGCACGTGCACCAGCGAGGTCTGTATCGGCGTGACTTCGGCGTCGTCGAAGTGGAACTCAGCGCCGTCGCCAGCCGAACCGGCAGTCGCGCGGAGAGATATCGCAAGGACGCCGTAGGCCGAGTGGCGCCGTTTGTTAGTTTCGCCGGCGCAAACTCGACACAGCAGCTGCTGGCACATGGCGTCGATGCTGTCTGTGTGGCGACGCCCGACGATCGCCATTTCGAGTCGGCCATGGCCGCGCTCGAAGCAGGCAAACACGTCTTGATCGAGAAGCCATCCGTCCTCACGTTGCAAGAGTTGGACTCGCTCGATATGCTCGCTCGCAAGAATAACGTGCTTGCAAAAATCGTCTATCACAAGCTCGGCGATCCCGACCACAAGAAACTTCACACGCACTGTGTGGATGGCAACCTCAAGCACGTCAATAACGGATACTGCACCCTGCTTGAGCCGAAGTCGATTAGCGGCAACCAATTCGCGGAATGGATTCAGGGCCGCAATCCTGGCACGTACGTCGCGGTGCACTACATCAAGCTGATCGATTTTACCTTCGCCAATTCCGCCTGGCGTCTCGCCCGCATTACCTGCAACGGCCAGCGCGGCCTCGTCGGCGTGCCCGGCGGGACGACATGGGACTCCGTGCAGCTTCAAATCACCTACGCCTACCCTGACGGACGCGAGGCGGCGTTCGACATCCACACCAGCTGGGTCACGCCCGACAACTTTCCTGGTTACGTCGATCAAGAAGTGCAATTCCGCTTCGATAACGGCATCTGGAACGCCCATCAACGCAAACGCGGCGTCGAGGTGACGATCGAAAATCGCACGCCAAGCGAACTCAAGATCACTCCCAACCATCATTACAATGGGAGTTTTTTGGAACCCTGGGGCGAACGCTCGCAACGCGGCTACGGTATCGAGATCATCCAGAAGTTTTTCGAAGAGGTCGCCTATGTCGAACACGCCGGCCCCCCTGCCTTGCGTGCGGATCGCTTGACAGCGATGCGTGCCTTGACTTACAACGATGTCAGTGCCGACCGCAACACCGTCGCCATTGTACAAGCGATGGAGGCATTGCTGACTCGCCAGGCGAGCGGCCGACCGGCAGGCGTCGTCGAGGTCAACGGCCCGCGCGGCGGTCTCGTGCTGCTCACGCCGGGCAACGCCGCGGCGACCGTGTTGTACGCAGAGCGGGTTTGATGTTTTGGCGTTTTGCCGCTTGCGGCTTAGCGCTCGCGCGGTGCCTTGTTGAGCGCTAAGCCGCAAGCGGCCAAAACGAAACCGTGTGTCAATTCGGGCAACACGAAGTATAACAATGATTGTCCCGCACTGGAGTTATTGTCAATGACAGACCTCATTCATCACGCCAACGAGCCGACGTCCAACGCCGATCGCGACCTGGCTCTGCGCTTTGAGCCGAGAAGCTTGCGAACTTATACGCCGACGAAAGCAGTCCTGGCGAAGA
The DNA here is from genome assembly GCA_945861245.1 of Singulisphaera sp. GP187. GTDB lineage: Bacteria > Planctomycetota > Planctomycetia > Gemmatales > Gemmataceae > SIAQ01. The sequence goes on along the minus strand of CAMAUE010000001.1, from coordinate 50,016 downwards.
GCGCGGGCGTGTTTCACTGGACACCCGAGGGCAAAAAACTGTTCGACTTTTCGTCCGGCGTTCTGGTCGCGAATCTCGGCCACAACCCGTCGGCCTGGATGGAAAAATTCACACGCTACATGGGCTGGTCGGGCGATCCGTGGAAAGGATCGGGCAGCGCGTACTTCCCTGCCCTTCCCCTCACGGCATACAACGCGGTCACCCCCGTCGAAGTGCAAGCCAGCCAACGCTTGGCCGAGCTGCTGCAAAGCCGACCGGGTGGCAGGCGATTGCAGCAAGTGATGTGGGCAGCATCCGGTTCGGAAGCGATCCAGAAGGCACTCTGGGCGGCGCTGGCACGCGATCGAACACGCGACATGCTCATCGCAACACGCTTCGGTTTTCACGGCAAGAAGGGCATCGCCGGCGCGGTCACCGGCTCCGAAACAGACCGGGATCGCGATCCGCGCGTTCGCTTCATCAGCTTTCCCATGTGCGAATGTCTCGACGTGTCGTTGCGCGACGAGCCGTTTGATCCCTGGCCGTATGTGCAGGAATTGGAAGCACTGAAGCATCAGTTCGGCCGCAAGCTGACTGCGCTAATCACAGAACCCTACATCGGCGGCGGCGGGTCGTACCATCCCAACAAGCTCTATCTTCAGACACTTCAAACCTTTTGCCACGACAACGATATTGTCTTCATTCTTGACGAAGTGCAATCAAACTTTGGTCGCACCGGCGACCTGTTTGCGTACGAGACGTATGGTCTCGAACCCGACATCGTCGTGCTCGGCAAGGGGCTGGGTAACGGCATTCCGGTCGCAGCGGCGGTGGGTTCGCCCGCACTGTTCGGCGCACTCGAATATGGCGAAGGCTCCGACACCTGGAGTGCGAATCCCGTCTGTTGCGCCGCCGTGCTGGCGACACTCGATGAATTCGTACGCGGCGGCGTCATCGAAGCGACTCGGCGATCGTCCGCTGTCATCGAACGCGGGCTGGTCAGGCTTAAAGAGTTGCCGTTCGTCGCTCATGTGCGAGGCGAAAAAGGCGGCATGGTCTGGGGCGTCGAGATGCGCGATCACGGTGGCCGCACCGCTGCCGATTGGGCCAATGCTGTCGTTCTCGCTTGCTACAAAGGCGAAGGCGATCTCGGCATCCATCTGCTCGGCCCGCTAGCGAAGAAAGTCGTCCGAATTTCGCCGCCGCTCGTCATCACCGAAACCGAATCGCAGCAGGCGATGGATTTGATGTATCGAACCCTCGGGAGAATTTAAGATTTCAAATTGCAGATTTCAGATTGAAAACGCCAAGTGCATTTTGGCCTTTCAATTTGCAATTTGCAATTTGCAATCTGCAATGATCTTATGCTGGATTACCCCGCCGAGTTTCTGGACTTACTGATAGACGTGATCCGTCGGCTGCCGGTGTGGTTGCCGGGCACGTTCATGACGCATCATGACAACGTCCGCGGCATTATCGCGACGTTGGTTGTGTGCTTTGTCTGTGGCGCGCTAGGCTCGCTTGTCGTCGGCAACCGTATGGCGTTTTTCAGCGATGCCCTGGCGCATTGCGCGTTTGCCGGCGTGGGCCTTGGTTTGCTCATTTGCCTGCTAGCCGATACCCCAGACGATCTGATTCGGCAGCGAATCACGCTCATCATGGTCGCGTTCGGCGTCAGCATCGGTATCATGATCGCCTATGTGCGCGAGAAGACGGGCTTGGCAAGCGACACCGTCATCGGCGTCTTTTATGCGGGGTCGATCGGACTTGGCGCAATCTTTACGCGCGTCGTCCAACGTCGGCAGTTTTTCAGCATCGAGGATTTCATCTTCGGCAATCCGACCTCGGCACGCTCCTGGGAAGTCGTGCTTCTCATCGGCTTGGCCGTCGCCACGGCGGTCTTCCTCATTTTTATGTACAACTGGATCGTGCTCGCTAGCGCAAATCCGTCTCTGGCGCTGTCGCGGCGTGTGCCAGTTCGGCTTTCGCGGTATTTGTTCATTATCTTGCTGGCGCTCATGGTCAACCTCAGCCAGCAGATCGTCGGCACGTTGCTGATAAACGGCTTGCTGATCGTCCCGGCGGCAGCGGCGGCGAACGTCGCCAACAACCTACGCCAAATGTTCTGGTGGTCCATTGTTCTCGCTGTGGCGACCGGCGGTGTCGGTTATGTCCTGAGCTGGGAAATCAGCTGCCAGTTTCACCAAACCTTCACCGTCGGTATCAGCGGCACGATCGTCGTCCTCAGCGTGTTAACCTTTGCGTCAACGATGGTAATCGGCCGCTGGGTGAGGCAGGCGTGAATAGTGGCGAGCGGCGAACCACTAACCTCTAAGCACGAACCGAATCGCCCTTGCTTGCGTATGGAAAGTACCGTTGGCCCTCCCTGAATTTTCAAAGTAGCAATAACGATGTCTGACCATTCCCATCCTCATGGGCACAATCATGGCCACGCCCACTCCGATCATGCCGGCGCCGGTCATTCACCTGCTCACGAACATGGCCACGGGCATCATCACCATGACGACGAAGACAGCTACTTCATCGATCAGCTCTGCATGGTCGGTCTGTCCGGCGCGTTTGGCGTCATCTGCCTCTGCCTTTGGTTTTGGCAAACCAAGATGCTCAAGACGATGCTTGCCGACCAATTTCACATCTATGTCCTGCTGAGCGGAATCGCGCTCGTGATTGTCGCCTTTGGCCGTGGCGTTATTCTCTGGAATCAGTCACGCGACCCGTCATTTCGACTGACACACGATCACCAGCACGATCATCACGAACATGAGCACAAGCACACGGAAGCGATCCACGATGCCTCACCGCACACTAGCATGCAAGCAACTGCCCTGCCGATGACGCCGGCGCCGGCCTGCGGACACGACCACGCTCCGGACGAAACGTGTGGCCATGAGCACGCTCATACACACACGCACGGGCACGCCCATCACGATCACGAGGCTGCCGACCACGATCATGGCTGGGCGCCGTGGCGCTACGCCGTGATTCTCGTGCCGATCATCCTGTTCTTGCTTGGCTTGCCGGACGAACCGCCGAAGTTGCGCGGGTTCGAGATGGCCCAGACGGCGATCGACTACAAGCAACTCATTCTCGATTTCACGAGCATCATTTACGAAGCCCTGCCATTCATCGTGCTGGGCGTGCTGCTGGCGGGATTGCTGGAAGAATTCGTCCCGCAGCAGGCGATCGCCAAGATCGTGCCGCGTAATCACGTTCTTGCGATCATGATCGGTGGTTTGCTTGGTTTAATCTTTCCGATGTGCGAGTGTGGCATCATCGTGGTCATGAAGCGGCTCTTGCGAAAGGGGCTGCCGTTAAGCGTCTGTGTTGCCTACATGCTAGCCGGGCCGGTGATTAATGTCATTGTCATCACAAGCACTTATGTAGCGTTTAGCGGCTACAACGAGGAGGGCCGCAATGACGTGCTCGGCGGCACGCTGTGGGTTGTTGGCTTGCGTATCGGATTGGCGTATATCGTGGCGTGCATTACGGCTGTCATCGTGCACTGGCAGGCACACGGGCAGGATCGTGCCTTGCTGCATCCAAGCGTCTTGCAAGGGCTGCGCGGCACCGCTGCGGGCGACGATGTCGTCGCTCATCGCTTATGGAGCGAACGCTGGAACGCCATTTCCAAGACATCGCTCAACGATTTCGTTGATATCATGGCGTTTCTCGTGCTCGGCGCCATGCTTGCGGCCGGCGGAAAATTCGTCATCAAGGCAACCGATATTCAAGAATCGATTCAGCAGACGCCGGCCATCGCTATCCTGGTGTTGATGGGCGTCGCGATTTTGTTCTGTCTGTGCAGCGAGGCGGATGCATTTGTCGCCGCTAATTTTCCGATCTTTTGGCCCGACGGCTCGAAACTCGCCTTCATGGTGCTCGGACCGATGCTCGACCTCAAGCTGCTTTTGATGTTCACACGTGTCTTCCGTGCTCGACTCATTGCGACAATTGTGATCGCTCTCGTTGTTCAGGTTTTCGCATACACGTTAACAGCGCATTATCTTTTCGGTAAAGATCATCCAATCGAATCGCAGAAAACGACGATGGAATCCGATACCAAGCACCTCGTTTCCGCGAAAGGCGACATCTACCTCTCGGCAATCCTCCTGGGCGATGATCCGATGGCGCAACTCGGCTTCCTGGGTATCGCATTGCGGCCATCGGGAAAAGGCGAGCCGATCGACTTCAAACACTTGGAATCGCTCTCGTTAAGATCGGACCTCCGCGAGCAATGGGGGGGTGGAAAGCTCGTCACCGTACGTGGGCAGTTTATGCCGTTGGCGAATCCGCATCAGTTCATGTTGGTTCGGTTGAAGATCAACTGCTGCGCGAGCGATGTGATTCAACTCAACGTGCCGATGCTCTCACGCGAACCTGTAGTCGGCTTTCGGGAAACGGAATGGGTGAAGGTCACGGGTAAAGTGGAATTTCGCGACCGGGGCAATGGCTCGTTCCTCACAATCCTGACCGTATGGGACACCAAGGACATCGAAACCTGCCCGCCCGATCCGGATATCTATCTCAAATAGGCCAATCGCATGCGGCGAAGCGTTCGCGTTGGATATCTCGAGCGCTAAGCCCCAAGCGGAATACAATAAAATCCGTCGATTTCGCCATTGCACATTATCCATCCAATCCGCGATAATATATGTTGAGCCTGCTCCATTACCCTTGGCGAGGTTGACTCATGAATGCGCTAAATCGTTTCACCTGGTTCATCGCGGCGGCCGTCCTCTTTGTTGCTGTGAACACGACGCAAGCATTTTGCCCATTTTGCGAAACCGAGAAAGGCCCGACGCTCACCGGAGAGTTCGAGCAAGCGCATATTATCCTCTACGGGCATTTCGAGAATCCGCGTTTTGCCAAGAACGGCATCGATCCCGGCGAATCGGATTTCGTCATCGAAGAAGTTATCAAGCCCCATGACATGGTTAAAGGGAAAAAGATACTAACGCTGCCAAAGGCGATCATCGACCCCAAGGTCAAATTCATCGTGTTTTTTGAAATCTACGAGGGCAAACTCGACCCATACAAGGGCGTACAGCTGACCAAAGACAGCGAGATGAGGCAATATCTCACCGGCGCGGTCAAGCTGAAGGACAAGAAGCAACCCGAGCGGTTGCGGTACGCGTTCGATTTTCTGAACAGCCCGGAAATCGAAGTCGCGCTCGACGCCTATCGCGAATTCGCCAAGGCCGACTATGGCGACTACAAAGAGATAGCCAAAAAGCTGCCAGCCGACAAGATCGCCGGCTGGCTGAAGGATCCGAAGACGCCGTCGTTTCGCTATGGGCTTTATGCCTCGCTCCTGGGCCATTGCGGCGGCGCCAAGGACGCGGAGCTACTGCTCTCTATGATTCAAGACCCCGAGAAACGCCAGGGGTCCGGCTTGCATGGTTTGATGGCGGCGTATACGATGCTCGACACGGCCAAGGGCTGGAACATGGTGAAGTCACTCGTGCGCGATGCGGAGCAGCCGTTCCTCGTCCGCTTTGCCGGCTTGCAGACGATGCGGTTTTTTTGGGAAAGCCGACCCGACTTAATCGCGAAAGATGACACGTCTGCCCGGGCGGAGATCGTCAAAGGGCTGGCGGGCGTACTGGAAGTCGCCGACATGGCCGACTTCGCTATCGAGGATCTGCGCCGCTGGAAACGCTGGGAATTCTGCGACCAGATCATCGGCATGTTTGGTCAGAAGACCTACAACACGCCGATCATTCGCAAGTCGATCCTGCGTTACGCGATTCAATGTCCCAACAAACGAGCCGTCGAGTTCGTGGCCGAGCAACGCAAGCGCGATGCCGAATGGGTTACCGATACGCGCGAACTTCTCGATCTGGAAACGCCCGCGGCGGTGACGAGCACGACAAGGAAGAAATAAGGACTCGCTTTCAAGCCCAGAGGTTCGGAGTACCTCACCCCTGGGCTTGCCTGATCCATATTTCGTGAAACGGAGTTCTCATGCTATCGCATTGCTTGTCGATCGGCTGCCTCGTCCTGTGCCTCACCCTGCCCTGCCCATCGCCAGCGTGCAGTTTGTGTGGTTCGCTCGCGGCGAGTCGTTCGATCGTGTATGAATATCAAGAAGCTACGATGGTTGCTTTCGGCTCGCTCGCCAATCCCAAGCTCGGGCCAAACGGCAAGGGCACGACCGAATTTAATATCGAAAAGCTGATGAAGTCCGATCCAGCGGTAGCGGCCGACAAGAAGATAATTCTCGCGCAGTACCTTCCCGTGTTCGATCCAAAGTCGCCGCCGAAGTGGGTGATGTTCTTTCAATCCACGAAGGCAGGCGTCACACCCTATTGGGGCCGGGAACTGTCGTCGTCGGCAGCGTTGGATTTCGCGGCAGCGGTGCGAAATCGAGCCGAGCAACCCGACGAGATGCTGCGCTTCGCCGCCACGTACTTCGATGACGCCGATTCCGTTGTTGCTGATGAAGCGTTCTTGATGTTCGCGAAAGCCAACGACAGATCAGTGGCCCGGGTTGCCAAGCAACTCACGCCGGCTACGCTGCGGAAGCTGGCGAAGAATCCCAACATCGAATCCGAACGCCTGAGCATGTTTGCCTATCTCCTCGGCGCGTGTGGCAATGCCGACGACGCCGAGTTGCTTCGTTCGCTGCTCGCCGCCAAATCGAGCCGACATTACAAGGCCTATGAAGGCATTCTCGCCGGCTATATCGCGCTGCGTCCGACCGAGGGCTGGGCGCTGACCGAGCAGCTCATCACTGATCCGAAGACCGAATTTCTCGTGCGTTATGCCGCCATGCGCACGTTGCGCTTCTTTTACAACGCTCGGCCCGAGGAAACCGGTCCGCAGGTGATGCGCGGCTGGGCGCTGGCGTTGAAGCAGCCGGACGTTGCCGATGTCGCAATCAACGATCTGCGCAAGTTCAAACGCTGGGAATACACGAAACAAATCCTCGCACTGTACGACCAGCCCGGCTCGCAGTCGCCGATCGTGCGAGGCAGCATCGAGCGTTACGCCATCGCGTGTCCGTCCGCCGAGGCGAGGCCGCTCGTCGAACAGTTGCGCAAGAAGAACCCGGAACTTGTCAAAGAACTCGAAGCGGATTTGAAGTAGCGTCTTGTAATTTCGCTTGCGGCTTAGCGCTCTCGTGGGATACTCCGAGCGCTAAGCCGCAAGCGGAAGAAAAGAATCCGCGATGCGAATCCAAACCTAGGAACCAATAATGCACCTGTCACTGGAATCAACTCCCCTCCACGAAATCGCTGCCGATTGGCTTGTCGTCGGCGTCTGGGAAAAGGAGGCACTGTCGCCATCGCTCGCCCAACTCGATGCCAAGCTCGGCGGCCTCATCGCGCAACTTCGTGAGCAAGGCGACATCGCGGGAAAGGCCAAGGAGCTTACGCCGATCTATCAACCGACTGGCATCGCGGCAAAACGGTTGCTCGTCGTCGGCCTGGGGTCACGCGATAAGGCCGATTTCGCAGGCGTCCTCGGCGCTTATGCCGCGATGGCGAAGTCGCTGTCCGCCAAGCCAGTCCCGCGAATGGCAATCGCATTGCCACAAGGTTCGTCGCTTGCCGACGAGGCCGTGGTACAGGCGTGCGTGCACGGGCTTTTTCAGGGAACCAGCACGGCAGGATTGCGCAAAAGCAAGGCAGAGCGAACGCCGCCTGATGCGATTACCTTGCTGGCGTCCAATGCGAGCGAATCGTTGCACGCAAGTTTTCGCCGCGCGGAGATCGAAGGCCGAGCGGCCAACCTGGCACGCGAACTAGTCAACACACCGCCGTGCGACATGTACCCAGAGTCGTTCGCCGAGCGTGCCGTTGGCGTTGCCAATCAAGTCGGGCTGACGGTGCGCGTGCTCGACGAATCGCAATTGTTGGCCGAGCGCATGCACGCGCTGCTGGCGGTGGCATGCGGTGCCGGTCGTCCGCCGCGATTGGTTACGCTGGAGCATCGCCTGGGTGGCGCGAAGCCGACACTTGCGCTCGTCGGCAAAGGCGTGACCTTCGACAGCGGCGGGCTGTCGCTAAAAAGCACCGAGCAAATGATCGACATGAAGTGCGACATGGCCGGCGCCGCCACCGTCCTTGGTGCCATGCAGGCGATAGCCGAGCTGAAGCTGCCTGTCAACGTGATCGGCATCATGGCGTTGGTCGAGAACATGCCGAGCGGCAAGGCGATGAAGCTCGGCGATGTGTTGAAGACGCGCAACGGCAAAACGATCGAAGTGCTCAACACGGACGCGGAAGGTCGACTGATTCTCGCCGATGCGCTGGCCTACGCCGTGGATTTGAAGGCGGCGAATATCGTCGATTTAGCCACGCTGACCGGTGCCTGTTTGGTTGCTCTCGGTTCCGATGTCGCCGGGTTAATGACGAACAACGCCGGCTGGGGTGCGAAGGTGTTGGCGGCGGGTGAAGCGGTCGGTGAAAAGGCTTGGCAGTTGCCGATGTTTCCGCAATACCGCGAGATGATTAAGAGCGACGTGGCCGACATGCGAAACACGGGCGGGTCGCGCTATGCCGGCGCGATCTCGGCGGCGAAGTTGCTCGAGGAGTTCGTCGCCGACGTGCCGTGGGTGCATCTCGACATCGCCGGGCCGGCGTGGGCGGAACGCGAAAACGCCACACGCGAATCCGGCGGCACGGGCAGCTTCGTGCGAACGTTGGTGGAACTCGCACGGACGTATTAAGCCCCGTTTTCCGCCTAAGCCATCGCAAGCCCGCAGGCAACGCAGGAGCCTGCGCGGGTAACATCCACGCAGGCTCCTGCGTCGCCTGCGGGCTTGGTGTGATTTCACGGTCACTTCAATTGCGATATCAGCACGGTCCAGATATCGAGGCCGCCTTTGCCTCCGGGGCGATCGGAGACGAAGAACAACCGCGTGCCGTCGATGGTCAACGCGGGTTGCATGTCGGCATTTTTGCTTTCGGGATGATTGAGGCTCACGACCGGTTCCGGCTGCGACCAGGCGTCGGTCAGCTTGGCCCGCTTGCTGCGAAAGACACCGAGCTTACCGTTATCCAAAGGCCCCTGCAAATACATGACGAGCGTGCTGCCCGCGACGGTCGCGCGATGGAATCCCGATGGAAAGCCGACCTCTTTGGCTTTGCCGATCGGCCCCGGCGTAGGTCCGTTGGCGACGAAGAGCTTCCAACCCTGCTTGGTTCGGCGACTGAAGTAAAACTCCTTGCCGCCGGGCGTGATCCACGGATAGAGTTCCGCCGCCGGTGAATTGATATCGCCGGCCACGAAGATTGGTTTTTGAAACCCGATCTGCATGACGATGTCGAAATTCTTCAGCTTGGCGAACTTGTCGTCGGTGATTTCGTTCGTCGAAAAGTAGTATTTATCTCTGTGCATGAACGGTGCACGCTCGTCGGCGCCTTTGTCATAGATGAACGGTTGGCCGGCGCCATATCCGACACCAGTGGCCAGCTTCTTCGACTTGTAAATATCATAACTGCCCTTCGCATTGGAAGCATATAGCAGCACCGAGCCATCAGGCGTCGGACTGGGGTCTTCTTCGTCGTCGGCGGTGTTGAGCTTGTCGAGGTTGATCGCCTTGGCGAGCACGACTTTCTCGCCGGCATCAATTTCGTGAAGGCCAAGAAATGTCAGCGTGATGATGCAAAAACTCGCGAAAACGCCTGCATATTTCATTGGGTGTGAATCCTTCTCAAGTTGTCGGTTGTCAATTATCAGTTCTTCATAATGCTGCACGCGAGTGAGTTTGATTGATCCGAGCCTGAGCGCCAGCGAAGGGCATAGCTCGGCCCTTCGCTGGCGCTCAGGCTCGGACACCTGACAACGGACAACGGAGATTTTATTGACGCCGCGAGAAGTGATTTTGTTCCGCCATCCGTAGACCGCATTCGCTATGGGTTGGTGGCCACGGTCGATTCGGCAGGCTGATAAGAAAACAGTCGCTCGCATGTCGCGTGATCCAATTCGCGATTGATGCTTGGCTCCAGAAACTCGACACGCAGGGAGGTTCGCGTTGATTGGTTCGTTTCCACCGTCAGCCATTCGATGCAGATGGGCCAAAGGGTATTGGCGTGAAGGTACACCTGGCAATAGCGAGGAGCACCAATCGCAAGCAGGTCGGGCGTCTGCGCTTTGTCGGGGAGAGTCACTTTGACGCGAATCACGGGTTCGTCGCTCAGCATTCCTGTCGCTAGCGTAGCGTTTACTAGGTGCGGCTGAATCTTTCGCAGCATCGCCACGGGGCCATCGCAACCAAGCCCGGCGAGGGAGTCACGCTTGCCTGCATCGGTTTCAGGCAACGGGTCAACGTCGGTCTTCGGTTGACAGCCGGGGATTCCACGCACCCGCGCAGCCACACGGCCATCGCTGACGACGAGTATCGTGCCGGCGCCTATCGTCATTTCGAGCCGGGCACAATATTGCGGACCACGATGGAGCGTGCCCTCGGCGACAAAGCTCGACTGCGGCGTTTGCATCGTTTGGCGGATTTGCGTTTTTAGCCAGCGAACCTTGCTTGGACAAAGTGTCGCCAGCGATTTGGAAACGAGTTCGCCGGCGTTGACGCTGTCGCCAACGATGGACGGGTCAAGCGAGATCGTCTGCGCAACAAAAGTGGCGGCGGCGTTTTCGGAAGGTCGGGCGAGAGGGCCGGGCCAGGCACCAGTGAGAAATACGGTGCCGCCGAGAGCAAGGGCGATTACACAAAATACGCGAGAGGTCATGTTAAAATTTTCCGGTTTTGACGAAAGTTCCGGTCGTGTGATTGTCGAAGTTTACCTTAGCTATCATTCCGTCGCGCCGAGGGTCTTTCCATGAAACCGTTGAGCACTGGATCGCTGTTGTTCCTGGTCGGCCTCTGTGGCTGCGTCAATATGGACAGCAGCGCTCCCGAAACAGGCGGAGTTAGGCCCAACTACGGCAGAGTGCCCCCGCCGCCGATGGTTCCCGGCGTGAAAGGCCCGCAAGGCGAAGGCATTGCGATGGCTGCACCGTATAACATGGGGCGTCCGCCAAGTCAACAGGCAGCGATGGCGATGATGCGTAATCACATTCCAATGGACATGGTCCAGATGCATCAGCCCGGTATGCAGATGGGCGGCCCGCCAGGAATGGGGCTGCCACCAGGGATGCAGCCAAAATACATGCTGTCGCCTCCGGGTGTTCCAGGCATGCCCGGCATGCCTGGCGGGATGCCAGGAATGCCAGGACCGGGCGGCATGCCAGGCGGAATGCCGGGTATGGGCGGCATGCCTGGTGGAATGCCGGGTATGGGCGGCATGCCAGGCGGAATGCCGGGTATGGGCGGCATGCCTGGTGGAATGCCAGGTATGGGCGGCATGCCTGGCGGTCCAGATTTGCTCAAAACAGGATTCAACTCGCCTCCGGGTGGCGGCGTGGTTCACGCGCACATCCCGCCGGGAACGCCCACGCAAGGCGGCGTCGTACCGGCTCAGTTCGCCAATAGTTCCCCCGTTGGCTCGCTGTTTCCCGCTCAGCGCACGCAGGTGTTTTTTACGAAACCCGCGGGCATGAAAATTTTCTGGTTCTCGCAAGGCCCCGATGGCAAGCCAAGCTACTCGACGACGCCACTGGAAACGCCCGGTCGCTATAACTTCGCTCAGGGTGCGATCTATCGATTGAAGCTGACGCATATCCCCGGTCGGCCGGCATTGGAGCTTTATCCGACACTCGAGGTCGTACCGACGAGTCCGAAGACGAACGAATTTCTGGCGCACAACAGCGTGCCGATGGAGTTCACCGAGGACGACTTCAAGCAGGTCGTCGACCGCAACTACATCGTGAAGGTGATCTACCTGCCCGATCCGCAGTTTCAGGAAGGCGCCGGCGTGGGGCCGGACGAGATCGTTTCGACGCGTCTCGAACCGGGCCAGGACCCGATTCAGGAAGCGCTGCGTCGTGGCAGCATCCTGTTGGTCTTGCGAATTGGCAACATCGATCAAGGCCTGCATCATTCGCCGGGCATGACGTCGCCAGGCCCGAACGGCGGCGGCGGTGTGCTGGGCGGGATTCCAGGTGGCGGGCAGATGAAGAAGCCGGGCTTCGGGGTGCCGCCGTTGTTTCAGGTTCCGACCGACACAACGCCGATCGCGCCGGGGTTTGGCACAAATCCGAAGGGTGGCAATCTTGCACCGAACCCAGGACTCAACCTTCCCGACGTACCGAGTCCGCTCGGCAAGAAGGATGGCGCGAACAATCCGGGCAACAAGCTTGTGATACCACCGCTGCCCAATGTGCCGGAAGGCACGCTACCGACGCCGCGAGTTCTCCCGAAGGACCCGGTGAACATCGAGCCGATGGTACCGGTGCTGCCGTTGCTGCCGGAACGCAAGGGTCCGGTGAACATCGAGCCGGTGCTGCCGGTGCTGCCGGAACGCAAGGATCCGGTGAACATCGAGCCAAAGCTACCGGACGTGCCGATAGTTCCGCAGTTACCGACGAAACCGGAGGTAAAGGAAGCCGTCACGCCGCTGGTGCCAAGCATCACGATCCCGGGATTGCCGATGGAAAACAAAGGCACGACACCGTTCTCGCCGAAGACGCCAGCTGTGCCCTCGATCAACGCTCCATCATTACCGCCGTTGCCGGGCGAATTTGAAGGTGGCGCTGGTGTTGGCGTAGAGTCGAAGAACGCCCCACTGATTTCGCTTCCGCCGCTGACACCGTTAGACGCCGGCGGTCTGGATCGTTCGGACCTGCCGCCGATCCCGACGGTGCCGTTTGGGGCTGGCAAGAAGTAGCGGCATCCTCCATGGTTGTGGAAACGGAAGCCCAAGGGTGAGGTACTCCGAACCCCATAGGCACCAACTTAAGGAACTCGCATCGGAAAAACACAATTGAACCACAGAGGCACAGAGGACACAGAGAAAACACAAAGAATGGGAGAAGAACAAGGCACGCCGAATCGTGAGAATTCCGATTAACTATTCCGCGTATTTCCTCTGTTTCCTCTGTGCCTCTGTGGTTCAAATTTGATTGCCTGGTCTGAGTTCCTTAAGTGGGTGCCAATAGGGTGAGGTACTCCGAGGCCTTGGGCTATCGCGATCCCAGAGGTTCGGAGTACCTCACCTCTGGGCTTACCTAATACCATCCATCCCGGAGCCGATCATGCGGTTCTCGATTCGTGAACTTACCCTGCTGACCGCCTGCACTTTGACGCTCATCATCCTCGCGGCATCGGCATCGGCGCAGTTTCCGTACCACCCTGCCCTGCCGGCTCCACCGCCGCCTAGTCCGTTGATGTATCTGCGTTTCACCGGTCCGCCTGGGTCGAAGATCACGATCTACCGCGGCGTCGATCAAGGTCAGATACTTGAATTGCCCTTGGTGCTCGGCTTCCGCCCAGGCTACTCGTACCGATTCGCGGTTTCGGATTTGCCGAACCTGCCACGTCGCGTCTTTTACCCATCCCTCGAAGTGCGAGGCTCGTTGGCGCTGCTGCCGAAGATGCGCAATGCCGACTTCCCGGCTCACATCAACTTCACCGAGGAGGAATTTGGCAAGACGATGCAGGGTATCTACGTTAAGAAAGTCGTCACGCTCGAAAGACCCGATCAAGCGTTGCCGATCGCGACAAAGGCCGACATGCCGATCGAGATTCAGGTTACGGGATCGCGCGATCCGGTGGTTGAAGCAGCCGAGCGAGGGCAACCGCTGGTGGTCTATCACGTCGGCCAACGCTTTATTTCGCCGCAAGAGTTGAACGCGTTGGCCATTCCGGGGACGGTGCTACTGCCCGGCGAACGTGTCCTCGGTGCGCCACGGCATCCGCCGTACCTGCTGTGGAACTGGTTCCCTGTTTACGATCCGATATACGGGCCGCGCCATCCGTCGGAGTTCGTCACACTCTACGACGGCGGCGATATCGGTATGCCCATCGGCATCAGTCGCGACCGCAAACTGAAGGGGTTAGATGCTACCGACACCGTTGGCGAGTATACCGACAGCCGTGGCATTCCGCGTGTCGCCGTCTCGAACCGCGTCGGTATCTGCGTGCCTCGGTTCATTCTCTTCCGCGGCGAATATGCCTTGGGCGCCCAGGTTGCACGCCTGGGCCTGGAGAACAAGCTTGCCGTTAAGGCGCCGGCGTCATCGGTTGGTATGTCGGCGTTGACAGATCACGCGCAACAGCAACATTCCGAATCGGTGCGATCGCAGCTCCGCCTGAGCGGCACGTTCCAATCGTTGGCGACCTCCGCAACCGGGCGTGTGCAGGGACTGGAAATCAAATCGTCGCTGAAGTACACTGCAACGGTGGACGCGATCAAGAACAAGCCGCGCGACGGCGCCGCCGATGAACCCGACGGTCCGCTCGTCATCTTCAAGTGGCCGGAGAAAAGCGGCGTTAATGTCGGCGAAGTTGTGACGTTTTTTCTCAAATATAGCAACTCCGGAGGACAACCGATCACCAACGTGGTTGTCTCCGACAGCCTCGGCGCACGCTTCGAGTACGTCAAAGGCAGCGCTCGCACGGATCGTGATGCGCTCTTCACCACGCAGCCAAACGAGGTCGCTTCGACTGTGTTGCGCTGGGAGTTTACCAGCCCGTTGCCGCCGCGCGAACACGGCCTGATCAGCTTCCAGGTGCGGGTGCGGTAACGTAATTATCAAACAAGAGAGAACTTAACCACGGATGAAACACGTTTGTGGTTCCTATCCGTGTTTGATTCGTAACCAGGAAATATTCAACTCGACACAACGACCGCGGCGAGGTAGCTGCGCAGCTCGCAAAAGACTTCGCCACAGCGTTCGCGCCAGTTCGCATCTTCCGATTTTCGGTGCGGCGAGCTCATAAGTACGGTGACGTGCAATAGGTTCGGCAGGGATGCGTTGTCACGGTGCAAATGCAGTTCGACATCGACGACAGTGCTTTTGCGGCCGATGCCCAGCCAAGAAAATACGCCTGCGCCTTCCTTGCCGCCGACACGCATTTTGATCTTCCCAGGCACGCTTTCGAGAACCTCACCATTGTTATCTTGAACAAATCCACGCAGTTTGAATGTGGCGATCGCCTCGGGCATCCAGGCCTCTATCTCGTGAACAATTACCCCGGGACCGACGGTCGGCTTCGGAGCGGGGCCGAGGGCCGCGGGCGCCAATCCGGGCGGCGCGTCCGATTCTGGCGCGAGTTCCGCCAGTTCGTCGTCCTCCATTTGCCGTCGCTCGGCATCGTGGAGTGCCCGCTGAAAATCCTCGGCGAAGGCGCGTGCACTGCTCGGTCGCTCGGCTGGGGTTTTCGCCAACGCGCGCATAACGACTGCTTCGACTTCCGCCGGCACCCAATCGGTCGCACCCGCTTCTGCAAGGGTCGGCGGCGGTTCGGTCGCGCGCGCGAATAGCACATCCATCGTTTCATCCCTAACAAACGGCCGGCGTCCCGCCAGCAATTCATAGGTAATTACACCGATGCTGTATATGTCGCACCGGTGGTCCGTTTCCTCGCCACGCACCTGCTCCGGCGAAATGTACCCCGGCGCTCTCACGGCAAAGTCCAACCCCGTCTGCGATTGCTTGTGCATCATCGCCAGGCCCGTCCCGGAGTCGATGAGTTTCGCCAGACCGAAATCCATAACCTTGATCTTCTCATAAGGCGTTTCGGGATCGACGACCATCAAGTTGGCCGGTTTGAGATCGCGATGTATCACGCCCTCCTGTTGGGCCGCGAATAACGCCTCACACAGTTGGCCGATCAATCGAACTGCACGTGGCGCCGACATGCGACCCGTACGATGCAGCAACGTGTCCAGGCTGATACCGCGGACATATTCCATGACAATGCACGGCCCTTGCGGATCGTTAAGCGAGGCTTCAAAGAGGGACACGATATACGGGTGCTGCAATCGGGCCATCAGGAACATTTCACGCTGAAAACGCTCGCGGAACTTTGGATCGTTGGCGACATGTTCGTGCATGACCTTGACAACGACCTGCCGGCCGAGATCGGTCTGCTTTGCAAGGTAGACCTTCCCCATGCCGCCTTCACCGAGAGGCTTGATAACGTCATATCGGCCTAAAAAAGCACGACCGGCCATGGTGGTCACTCGTGGTGTTTGCGAGCATACGGAGCCTGTTCCAAGGATAAGTCACAATTTGCAAACATGCTGTCGATTGAAACGGAACTCGAAAAAACAGCGAGCGAAATGTATGGACAAAAAAACACTAATCAGCTCAAGCCGAGATGAGCGAGTATGAGCCGATAGACATCCGTTTGCTCGATTTGTTCAGGCGCTGGCCCTGTGCCGATCATCACCGGCTGATCGAGCGGCTCTTTCATGCGAAGCCCGTGGCTACCGCGCACAAGCGTCGCATCGAGCGGGATCACATCGACCAAAGTGCGAACGCCGAGCTTTTTCATGAGAATCTTCGCGATGGCCCGGCCTTTGCCCCACATTAACTTCGGATCGAAAAAAAGTTCGCACGGATCGTAGCCCGGCTTGCGATGAATATCGACGGTGCGCGCATAGTCCGGGGCGAGGCGATCATCGAGCCAAAACGGATACGCGAACCACGAATCAGCCTTAGCCAACGCGATGAGATCCCCTGCCCTGTCGTGGTCCAATCCGATCTCCGCTCGCTGCGGGCCCACATAGACACGATCAATACCTGGCTGTTGTGCCAACAATTCGCGAACCCGTTCGGTCTGCTTACGATCATTGACGTAAATATGCGCCAGCTGATGATCGCAAACGGCCAAGGCGGCACTTGCGTACATATCCAGTTGTTCGCCGAAGGGACTCGGACGCGCGACCAAGAGACCAGCCTGGCGCAGAATCCGATTTGGAAAAATCGGCCGTGACACCTGCACGTGCGTCGTTTCATTCACGACCCACACCGCTGCCCCGACGCGTTTCGCAGCGTCGAGGACCGGTCCGCAAGCATCATCTAATTCGGCGACGAGCTTTTTCCAATCGCAATGCGCAGGGCCGATTCGCTGTGGTTCGTAATCGAGATGTGGAAGATAGACGAGCGTCAAGGTTGGCGGCCCACCGTCGGCCAGCAGCACCTCCGCGCTGGCGTGACCGATCCATTGGCTGCACGGCAAGCCGGCCATCGGGCCCCAGAACGTGGGGAACGGGAATTTGCCCAACTTGCCCGTTAACCTGGCCACCCACGCTTCTGGATAGGTTTGAATGTCGAACGCTTTGCTGCCATCCGCTCCATAGTGCGGCTTGGGCGTGACGGCAATATCGACGGCCGCACCTTGATTGAACCACCAGAATAACTTCGCACAGGAAAAACTCTTATTTCGTGCGGCAGCCTCGCGGCGAGCCGTGACGTAAATCGGCTCGGCTTGAATGAGGCGATTCGACTGTTGCCAAAAGCGCACCTCTTGCGTGTCGCGAAAAAGCCAGCCATTGCCCACGATGCCGTGATCGGTCGGCAACTTGCCCGTGAGCATCGACGCCTGTACCGAGCATGTGACGGAGGGCAGTATTTCGTTCAGCGGACGATGCCATTGCGACTCCACCAAGGCGTGCAACCGTGGTGCGAACGGCAGCAATCGCGACGTGAGACCAACGGTATTCAGAACGACGAGCGGTTGCATGAATGGTTACTAGCGCCCTGTCGAGACTAAATTTCCGGGTAAAGCCGCTTCAATTTGAGCCTCGCCTTGTCGATGGTGAATTGCCAACCGACGGCTCGTTGCTTCTGGTTGACACGGGTTGACCAGGCGGCAATTTCGGATTGCAGCGTCTCGATGTTGCCGATCCGTCGGTCCTTCAAACATTGGCTGGTCACTCAACTCGCACGCCGCGTTCTTGCGAACCAGCGCCCTCTCAAAGCCTTCGCAGACAATTGCTTGCCTAACGCTCTGAACCGTCAGCGTCAGCCTATAGCAAGATCAATGGATGAGCGAGATCGCACCATCTAGTTTTGCTTGCGAGCCGGTAGCGTGAGCGACGGTGGTTTTCCTCCGGTCGCTGACGCTCCTGGCTCGCCGATGTGGTTTTCGTGGTTACTTCAATTCGGTGATAATCAGCGTCGCAGGCGCCGTGTTTTTGCCTAGCGTGCCGACCCAGATGTCGTAACGGCCTGATTGCGGAGTGGGGAAACGCAAGCGGGGATTCAGATTGCCGCCGCTGTCGTCGTCAGCGACGAACTTACCGCTGGGAAGATTGACAAGCAGCGTCGTGTCAGCTTCGGAAGTGGCGCGGATCGTCAATGCGAAGTTCTTGGCGGTGTAGAACAGCTTGAAGTCCGGAGCCTTGGCGATATGCGCGTTGACGCCGCCCTTATCCGTGAGGATCGGCCCGCCCGCAGTCAGTTTCTTGGTGTAGGGATCTGGCGTGAAGCCCGCTCGCAGCTTAACCGAACCGTACGTTGCCTCTGCGTTCGGATCCTGCGGCTCCACACGGCCAATGCAGAACATGGCGACAAGGGCAACGCCCGTCAATCGCAATGCCCAACCAGCTCTCAACAGATTCTTCATCAGCGGACCCTCCAAAATAACGTGAACCGAACGACGATCGCCAACCCACTGTCGACGATCGCAGAATTGAGGAGTGAAGTGAGATGCAGTACGCTCATTAGCGAGCCTGGCATCGACACGTCGCTTGGTATAATGATGATATAGGTTGCCCCAACATGCCGCAAGTATACCTTGAACGGCTAGACTTGTCCAATTTACTGAACGGTGGCACAGACATTCCTGTCTGTGCTCGGGGTTTACGCAGACAGGAATGCCTGCGCCACCGATGCGACAATTCAAACCGCGTGAAGTAAAATCGATGCTGCGAGAAAATCACCACCTCATTTTAGCAGCGGCAGGCCGAGTCTGCCGCTCGCGTTTTCAGCTATTTCGTGGTGATGGTTGTCCGCTTTGCGGGCGTCGGTTTTGAACGATGGACCGCCGGTTTGCAGTCGGCCGGCTGTGCGTTCCTCGACTTCCCAGATTTCGATTTCCTTCATGAGCGCGTCCACCATTTCACTTTCCGGGATTGTGTATAGCTTCTCGCCGCGTTTGAAGATCATGCCCTTGCCACCGCCGGCGGCGATGCCGAGATCCGCTTCACGTGCTTCGCCGGGTCCGTTGACGACGCAGCCGAGCACACTGATCGTGATTGCCGTTTGGCGACCGGCCAAACGCTGCTCCAACTCGGCGATGATTTTCTCGAGGTCGATTTCGAGTCGGCCACAGGTCGGACAGGCGATGATCTCCGGCCTGCGCACCCGGCGTTTGGTCGCTTGCAGGATGTCGAACGCGGCGGCGATTTCCGGGACCGGATCGCCCAGGAGCGAGATGCGGATGGTGTCGCCGATGCCGTCGAGCAACAGCGGCGCCAGGCCGCATGCTGATTTAATGGTGGCATATGGCGCCTTGCCCGCTTCGGTGATGCCGATGTGCGTCGGATAGTTCGCTTGCTTGGCGTACAGTCGATACGCTTCAACAGCGGTGATTACGTCGCTCGATTTCAGCGAGATGATGATGTCGTGATACCCTTCGGACTCGGCAATTTCGATATAGCGTAGGGCGCTGTCGACCATCGCCGGCGGGCACGGGAAGCCGTACTTCATGGCGAATTCGCGTTCGAGACTGCCGGCGTTGACGCCAATGCGCATCGGGATGCCTTTGTCCTTGGCCTTGCGGACGACCTGGCGAAAGCGATCCATGCCGCCGATGTTGCCCGGATTGAGGCGTATCTTGTCGATCGGATGATCAAGAGCGGCCAGGGCCATCTTGTGATCGAAGTGAATATCGACGATGAGCGGAATCTTGATCCGCTTTTTGATCTCGCCAAGCACCGCCGCGTCCTCGGCCTTGGGGACGGTGACGCGCACGAGTTCGCAGCCGGCTTCCTCGAGGCGATGAATCTCGGCGACGGTGGCTTCGATGTTGTAGGTGTCGGGCGTGGTCATCGACTGCACGATGATCGGATAATCACCGCCGACCGGAACACCGCCGACCGTGACGACGCGGGTTTTGTGGCGAGTGAAGGGGTGTTTGTACATCGTTGGATCTCCGTAATATTATTCGTTTAGCCGCTCGCCAAAGGCGAGCGGCTAAACGCCACTCTAATTCTACCGCAACCCTTGAGTCAAGCGCAACTCTACGCATCCCACGTTTTGCCGTCCCAGGCAAGAATGCGGTTCAGGAACTTCACGACATCATCGGCGAAGACGCGGAACAATGTCTCGCCTTTCTCGGCGGTGGCATGGCGAGGATCGCCGATGTGGCCCGGCACGGTGCGGTCTTTCGTGATCCACGCGCGATGCGCCGGCGCGAAACCGCCGGCGAACGAGACTTCGCTGACTTTGGTCAAATCGCCGACGAGATGCGGCGCGATGCGCAACATCATCGAAGTTTCCCATTCGCAAGCGTGGCCCATCTGCGTTTGCTTGAGCGACGTATCAACCTCGTTCGGCTTGCCGCCAAGTGTCCAGTAAGTCGTGCTGAGAAGCAGCAAGTCGCCGCGCTCGCGTACTTTTTGACGAAGCTCGAAAAGCGCTTGCTGAGCGGGCACGATGTTACCGCCGTGGCCGTTGACAAAGACGATGCGTTTGAAACCGTGGAACATCATGTTCTCGGCCAGGTCGATGAGCATATCCATGTAAACACGCGGCGAGGCGGAGAGCGTGCCTGCGAAATCGAGGTGGTGGTGCGAATTACCCAACCACATTAACGGCGTGAACAACACCTTATCGCCGAGCTTTTCCTTTGTGCGCCGAATTACCTCGCCGAGTAACATGCTATCGGTAAACACCGGCATGTGATGGCCATGCTGCTCCAGCGCGGCGATCGGGATTACAACCGGCGTATCCTTGGACAACGCGGCCACGCGCGGCCAGGGCATTTCGTATAGTTCCACCAGGGTTCTCCGTTCAATCAAGTGAACTGTTTAGCCGCTCGCCTTTGGCGAGCGTGGGCGAATCAACAACATGGCGAATAGCGGCGTTCGCGCTCGCCACGGGCGAGCGGCTTAACGTTATTTCTTACCCGCCGTCACACCGCTCAGCGGATGGCTCGTCACCGCGTCCCAGGCGATTTCCTGCAACATGCGATTCAACGCCTGCGTGGCTTCCGATTTCGCATCGCCCAATCCTGCTGGCACGGGCAGGCCAACCGGCGTTTTCTGATAGATCGCCGCGTAATGGCAATATGCCACCAGCACGCGCAACGGCGCTGTGGCGTGGCCAATGGGGTCGGTGAAAAGTTCCGATTGCTTCGTCAGCACCGGAGCCTTCTTGGTTACGATCCGTTCTCGCAGTGTTAATACCGCTTGGCCGACCGGCACGACATAGACCGCACTCGTGTTATATTTCTTGTTAAGCGAAATCACATGTGTGTCCATGTCTTTGAAATATTGCTCATGCAATTTACGCAACTCGTCGATCGTCGGCTTGTCGTGATCGATGTCTTTTGGCCGTTTCAAGAATGTTGTGTCATAGATGTCGAACGGCAACCAGAACTCCTGTACGAGCACGCGCACCTTCGGGTTACTTTCCACGGCGAGCTTGACGAAATTCCCAATACCATCGTCCGGCAAATGGATCGGCGACATCGTGAAGACATCGACCGTGCCCGCCTTGAGCATTTCCTTCGCTTGATTCTTTTCCGCAGACGTGCTCTTCGGATCGATCTTGGCCCAATGCTGAATTACGCGCGAACCGCCGATGGCCGATAGGCCGACCTGTTTGTGCTCGGTCAGGCCAGCTTTCTTGGCGATGTCGGTCAAGATCGGCGGCATGAAGTAATGGAAGCTATGCCCGGCGGAGAAAACTCGCAGGCCCTTTGAATCCGATTGTGCATGCGCGACCGACACACTCGCCAGCGCGAGCACGATCACGAGGCCTACCCAGCGAAAACGCGACAACATGGTGAACTCTCCCGATAGTAGGGGTTATTTCGGCGATAGTTAATCTACGAAACTAGCAGGCGCTCTGGCCCTCTTGACATCGTCCGTACAATGGTAAGAGCGATGGAAATACGCAATCCTTCTGAAGGGTACTTTCTAATGTTCAATATGAACGAGCCATTTCGCCTCGATCCCAAGGCGCAACGGGGCAACTACGCCAGACAGCGGCAGATGACGTTGTCCGATTTGCTCATGGAAAACCGCATCATCTTCGTCGGCGCCTCGACCGGAAATGGCGGCATCGAGGAAATCTCTGACGTGACGGCCAATATCACGATTCAGCAACTCCTGTTTCTGCAGTATGAAAATAAGACCCAAGAAATCCACATGTACATCAACTGCCCCGGCGGCTCGGTGTACTCGACGCTGGCGATTTATGACACGATGCAATTCGTGGAATGCCCCATCGCCACGTATTGCATGGGCATGGCTGCTTCCGGCGCCGCCATCCTGCTTGCGGCGGGGACGAAGGGCAAACGCTTCGCCCTGCCCAACTCCAAGGTGATGATCCACCAGCCGTGGGGCCAAGTCAGTGGGCAAATCACCGACATGGAAATCCAGGCCAAAGAGTTCGACAAAGACCGCATGCGTCTCAACGAAATCCTCGCCAAACATTGCGGGCAAACCGTCGAGCGTATCGGCCAAGAAACCGAGCGCGACCGCTATTTCACCGCAGCTGAAGCGAAAGAATTCGGCCTCGTCGATGAGGTGGTTGTCAAGAAATAGTTCAAGTCATATCGCCCGCCATTTATGGCGGGTTCCATGGCAAACCCCCTATTAATGGCGGACTATCTAGATTCCCTCAACTTATCCCCTCCGGATGGCCGATTTTACGAAATGGGTCTGGAGGTTTTCGGAGAACGCAATGCCTCTGATTCCCTATGTTGTTGAAGGCGGCGGACGCGAAGAACGGGTGTTCGACATCTACAGCCGACTGCTGAAAGATCGAATTATCTTTCTGCAGGGCGAAGTCAACGACGACAGCGCAAGCGTGATCGTCGCGCAGATGCTCTACCTGCAATTCGACGAGCCGAAGAAGGACATCAACCTGTACATTAACAGTCCCGGCGGGTCGGTGACGGCGGGCTTGAGCATTTACGACACGATGCAGTTTATCAGCTGCGACGTGGCCACGTACTGCATTGGCCAGGCTGCCAGCATGGGCGCTGTGCTCCTGTGTGCGGGCACCAAAGGCAAGCGTAATACGCTGCCTAACTCGCGCATCATGATCCATCAGCCGTTAGGCGGCATGCGCGGCACGACGACCGAGATATTGATTCGCCTGAAGGAAAATCAACGCCTGAAGAAGGTGTTGAACGACATTCTGGTCAAGCACTCGGGCAAGACCTACGACCAGATCGAAAAAGATTGCGACCGCGATAATTTCATGTCCGCAGAAGAGGCCAAGGCGTACGGTCTCGTGGACAATGTAATGACGCGATTGCCGACACCGTAGTATTTCGTTTCTGCCGCTTGCGGCTTAGTGCTCGCTGAGATTTTTCGAGCGCTAAGCCGCAAGCGGAAAACGAAAAATGGACGTGCATTGTTTCACTCCAACAAGGGACAAGATTCATGCGGGCAGGATGCCGAGCTTTGTTCTTGTTCCTTCTTCCGATGCTACTCATATCCAGCATCGGTTGCCGCAATCGCACCGATCTCGTCGAGACTGAACTCCGTACTCGCGAAACGATGTATCGCGAGGCCATGGCCGATCAGCGCCACTCCGAATCGCGTATCCTCTCGCTACAGCGCGAGATCGAAGCGTTACGCCAGGGAGTCAAGATTCCCGCGGAACAAGCTGCCCAGACGTTCGGCTTGAAACGCATCACCTTGGGCCGATCGACCGCCGCGCTGGATCATGACAATAAACCCGGCGACGAGTTATTGCAAGTAGTCATCGAGCCCCGCGACGAGAGCGATCACACGATCAAAGCACCGGGAACGCTGCAAATCATCGTGCTGGAAATCCACCCCCAAGGCTCGAAGCTGCCGTTATGCCAATGGGATATCGACGCGGAGAAGCTTCGGCAAAGCTGGAAGCAGGGACTGCTGAGTACGGGCTACACGCTAACGTTGCCCTGGAAGGTGCTGCCGACGACGGAGATGGTTCGCGTGGTCGTGCGATTCGTCACGCCGGACCAGCGGTTATTTGAAGCGGACAAGGACATCAAGGTTAGGCTCGTGCCCGGCGCAGCACAAAAGCGATTGCAGGGAATGCCGACAAACATTGCGCCATGTCCGCTGCCGGGTTTCGAGACCGCGCCGCCGATCCTTATGCCGATGAATCGTGTGACGCCGAGTTCGTGGACGCCAGTGTCCGACCCATCGTGGCCACGCAATCCCGGCGGCGGCATTTCTGTGGGTAGGCCGCTGCCCATTCCGTGAAGTCTATTCAATCGCCAAAGAGCCGTAAGCGACGGACAAAATACACCGTCGTTTACGCTTCCGGCTCTGGGTGCGTCGGCTTGCGAACCCACGTCAGCACCTTCCGCAATACAAGCGGCACTAATCCCAACAAGGCAAACGCAATCAGCATTCCCCACGACACGATATCGCCCGGCGATTCGATTTCGCTCAGTTCACGCCCGGCGTTGACAATCATGAACGTTCCTGGCAGCATGCCGATCATGCTCACCCAAAAAAAAGTCCGCACGTGGATCGGCGTCAAACCCATGCCTAGGTTGATAAGAAAAAACGGAAAGTACGGGATTAGCCGCAACGTGAAGAGATAGTAGGCACCTTCCCTTGCAACGCCGTCCTGAATTAGTTTGAGCCGAGAACCGAACTTGCGTTCGACCCAATCGCGGAACAAGAGTCGGCTGCTCAAAAAGGCAAGCGTCGCGCCACACGTTGCCGCTACGAGCACGACGCCCGTGCCAAGCCAACGCCCGAAAATTGCTCCCCCGATTAATGATACCGTCGAGGCGATTGGCAGAGATAATGCGGTAACACCGAGATATATAAGAAAGAAGACGGCGATCGCAAGGGGTAGATTGTCGTCCACCGCTTCACGAAATTCGGTGAGTCGACCGCGTGGGGTGTCCCACGAAAGGTAATCGAGGCCGCCAAAAAAAAAGAAGCCGACGATGCCCGCGATGAAAACGAAGACAACGCCCAGCCGAATCCAGTGGCGAGACGGCGGCGGATCGGTTACAGGCGTTGACATGTCAATCCCGTCGATTAGCGGCGATGCACAACGGAGCGCGGTATTGTGCACGTATCGCGGATCGTTACTTTTCGTTCTTCTCGCGATGATCCCAATAGAGCACCATCGTCGCTGCCGGCACGGGATCGCATATGCTCACAATCGTGGCCGCGGTAAGCACTTTCAGCGATGGAGGCGGCAGCGGCGTCGGCGTCAGCCAGCGTGAGGCGAACACGAGCAGCGACATGACGACGAATAATATGATCCCGATGCGCAGCGTCTGGTTACCGTCACGCCGACGGAATACTTCGTCGAGGTCATTTTGATCGCCGTTCTCCGTGGCTCGTTGCAATGCTAGCTCGTACGCGCCATCGGGGTAATCCGCCGCTTGCTCCTCCGTGGTGTAGCTTTCGAGAATTACCTCGTCGAGTTTCGGCACGACCAGAACGTCGAAGTCGAGGTCCGACGAAAACGCGAAACTGCATGGCCAACGGCGGTAGCGCGTCATTTCCGGCAGCAGCAACCACAACCCGGACACGAGCCGCAGGTCGCCCGCCGGTCGCTCGAACACCAGGCGACCGCCATCTACAAGAATCTGCGCGCCGCCGAGGAGGGCAGGACTTTCCGAGTTGTCGGCCGTCCGCTCGAAATCGGGCGCCTCCGGATCCTCGCCTTCCCGAAGCCCGGACGCTTTCACGCGTTTCAGCACAGCCTGCACCTGTGCCAGAGTACGTGCCTGAAACGTGTCGGTCGAAAGCGTAATCGTGGACAGCGGGTCAGTCACGCTCCAACTCGGGGCGATTTTTTCGGCAAGCATGAACGGGTCGCAGATCCAGGCTTCGTACAAATCTCGATCGACAATGAGGAAGTGAAACAGCAAGCCACGCAGCGTCAGACCCGACGCGAGCACCTCCGGCTTTTCGTCGATCACCCGCACGACGGCGACATGCTTTTTGCCGATCGGTTTGGCAAACACGGCAAACGGACAAACCACGCCAACGGGACGTCCACCGAATCCGGTTACCAGCGCTATGGCGTCGGCCTGCCAAACGGCCTGGAATCCTGGCGATTGCGCAACAAGTCGGGGATCGAGCCGATCGGGACGATGAAACAGCGCTTGTTCAAAGGGAATCGATTGCATGAAGGAATTGTATGGTGTTTAGCCGCTCGCCTTTGGCGAGCGCGGACGTTTCCATCCGCGCTCGCCAAAGGCGAGCGGCTAAACGCAATCGGATTATTGCACGCCGAAGTCGCCCTTGACGCGGCGCCAGCAGCTGTGGATGTGGTTATTCGCATTGCCGCCGGAATCGTCCTGAATATTCAGGAACTCGATTACGAAGCTCGGGCCATGCACCCGGTAGGTGAAGCCCTTGCCTGCGTCCGTGGAGCCGGTGAAAGCGAAATGGACATTGTCATGGCCGCCGTCCTTGACCAGTTTCATTTCGATCTCGGCGACATCGGCGGGCATGCGAGCCGAATAGCTCCGCACGAGCGTTTTGAGAATTTCACGCTGGTCTTTCGTCATTTTGTTGGCGGCGATGCCGACTGGCTTGCCGAGGTTGGGGTTCTTGGTCTTTTGCCCTGATTCGCCGAAGTGTTTCGGTTGATGGGCGGTTTTCATCTGCTCGGCGTCGAGTGATTTAAACAGATCGCGGGCCAAATCCTCGGCTTGCGGGAGGATGCGTTTGTCCTTGTCCGGTCCGCTCTTCACTTGCGCGGGGTTCGCGCCAAAGAAGCACGGCGTGGATGCGACGACTTCGGTGCCGCTCATGGTGAAGTTGAGCGAGAGGTGATGGCCTTCGACGCGCCAGCCCCATTTCTCGGTTGTCGATGGCGTGCCGAAGAATGTGAAGAAGTACCATTCTGGATCGCGGACGTTGCCGCCTTTTTTCTTGGATTCCTGATCGCGCAGGATCGCTTCAAGGCTCATGATCGTGGTGGCAGCGTCACCGCCGATGGTGCTCGTCCCGGCCCTGAGGAGGGCCAGCGCCGCCTTCTTCTGGGCGGCGGTCATGTCGATGAGCGGCAAGCCTTTTCGCGTCGATTTGCGATTTTTGTCTTGCAGGGGGATGAAGTTCCAGTTGAAGCGTTCGTCGCTGCCGAACTCGAAGATGGCCTGCTTCTTTTGATCGGCGGAAAGCGTGCCGGAAAACGCTTGCGCGGCTGCAAGAATCGTGGTGCCGCTGGTGTTCGCCAACTGTGCGACATAAGCCAGCCCGCCGACCGTCGCCAATGCGAAGAACGCCAGGAGTATACGTAACGATTTCATGATCTGCCCCCTTTTTCGCGAAAAGAATATTGGTTACCCAACATCATAAACATTTTCGCGCCAGGCGGCGACCGCGCTTCAAAGTTTAGCCGCTCGCCGTTGGCGAGCGCGGACGTGGCGCATTTCGGATTTCGTGAACAGCGCCGAGTGCGCGCTCGCCAACGGCGAGCGGCTAAACATCATTTACATTTCGGTCGCGTCAACTTCAGCAACGGACCGCGCCGTTCATCGGAAATCGCGCGATCGCGAATCGATGCCGCGCAAGGCGTGCGACAGATCGTCGATGCGCGTCGGGCAGACGTGCAGCACGCCGTCGGCACGCTCGATCTTGCCGTCGATGAACAGCGCGACGGCATTGCGGGCGATCTTGCGGAAGCGTTCCCAGGTGCGGCTCCAGATGATGAGGTTGATCAGGCCCGTCTCGTCTTCAATCGACATAAACACCGTGCCATTGGCCGTCGGTGGTCGTTGCCTCACGAGCACCACGCCGGCGACGCGCACGGGCGATTTGTCCGGCAAATCCATGAGCTGTTTGCCAGTGACCGCGTTGAGTCGATCGAGATCGCCACGCACCAGTTCGATAGGATGCGCTTTCAGCGACAGGCCAATGCTCTGATAGTCGGCGACAACGTTCTGCGCCGCGGACAGCGCAGGCAACAGTGGCGGGATCATATCATCGTCGAGATCGGCGAAGAGCGGCAGGTCTTCGCCGGTGTCGAGGATTTTCCACAACGCCGCCCGACGATCGAGCCCAAGCGACGCGAACCCGTCCGCCGCCGCCAACCGCGTGAGTAGCGATCGCGACACGCCGGACCGCCGCGCGACATCGGCGACCGAGCGGAATGGCGTCTCCGCCCTGGCCGCGATGAGCCGCTCGGTTTGTGTTTGCGAAAAGCCGCGGATCAGACGGAAACCGAGGCGGATCGTTTTTTGCTTTTCCAACGTGCAATCCCATTCGCTATGATTCACATCCACCGGAAAAACTTCGACGCCATGCGCCCGTGCGTCGTACACGAGTTGCGCGGGCGCATAGAAACCCATCGGCTGGCTATTGAGCAACGCCGTCGTGAATGCAGCGGGATGATGGCATTTCAGCCATGCCGAGACGTACGCCAACAGCGCGAAGCTGGCGGCGTGCGATTCGGGAAAACCGTACTCGCTGAAGCCTTTGATCTGTTCGTAAATCTGGTCGGCGAATTGCTCGGTGAAGCCGCGTGCCAACAGCCCATTGCGAAACTTGTCGCGAAACTTTTCGAGCACACCGGTGCGGCGCCAGGCGCCCATCGCACGACGCAGTTGATCGGCCTCGCCCGGCGTGAAGCCCGCCGCCACGATCGCGAGCCGCATCACCTGTTCCTGAAACAACGGCACGCCGAGCGTCTTCGCCAACACCTCTTCGACAATCGGATGCGGATATGTCACCGCCTCCAGCCCCATGCGCCGGCGCAGATAGGGATGCACCATGCCGCCCTGGATCGGCCCGGGCCTGACGATCGCGACTTCGACAACGAGATCGTAAAAAGTTCTCGGCTGCAAGCGCGGCAGCATCGACATCTGCGCCCGGCTCTCAATCTGAAACACGCCGATGGTGTCGGCTTTGCAGATCATGTCGTAGGTGGCGGGGTCTTCGGGCGGAACGTCGGAAATAGTTGGCAGTTGGCAGTTGCCAGTTGGCAGTAATGCCGTCTGTTCTCCACTGCCAACTGCCAACTGCCAACTGCCAACCATGCGGAAGCATTTCTGCAACGCCGTCAGCATCCCGAGTGCCAGGCAATCGACTTTGAGGATGCCGAGCGTGTCGAGATCGTCCTTGTTCCACTGGATGACGGTGCGGTCGGGCATGGCGGCGTTTTCGATCGGGACCAGTTCCGACAACAGCCCGCCCGTAATGACGAACCCGCCGACGTGCTGCGACAGATGCCGGGGAAAGCCGACGAGTTCGCTCGTCAGCGCGATGAGATGCTGCACGCTCGGCGAACGCGGATCCAGCCCCGCTTCGCGAATGGATCGAGCGATGACATCGGCCTTCGACGACCAGTCGATCGACTTCGCAAGCCGATCGACGGCATCGAGCGATAGGCCCAGCGCCTTGCCGACATCGCGCACCGCCGAGCGCGGCTGATAGGTAATGACCTCGGCGACGATGCCCGCGCGCTCGCGCCCATACTTGCCGTAGATGTATTGAAACACCTCCTCGCGGCGTTCGTGCTCGAAATCGACGTCGATGTCCGGCGGCTCGTTGCGTTCCTTGCTCATGAAGCGTTCGAAGAGCAGATCGGCCCGATCGGGATCGACCGACGTGATGCCGATGCAATAGCAGACCGCCGAATTCGCCGCCGACCCGCGTCCCTGACAGAGAATATCGCGACGGCGTGCGAATTCGACGATGTCCCACACGGTGAGGAAAAACGCTTCGTAACGCAGCTCGGCGATGAGGTCCAACTCGCGATGCAACAGCGTCCGCACTTTGTCGGGGATACCCGTTGGATAACGCCGCCTCGCGCCAGCCCACGTCAATTCCGCGAGATAGGTGGTCGGCGTATGGCCTGGCGGAACGATCTCCTCGGGATACTGGTAGCGCAGCTCGTCGAGCGAAAACGTGCAGCGATCCGCCGCCTCGATGGTGCGTGCGACGGCATCGGGATAAGCCGCGAAGAGCCTCGCCATTTCCGCCGGCGACTTGAGATGGCGCTGGGCATTGGGAAAGCGCAACGCCCCCAGCTCGGCAACCGTGGTGTGATGCTTGACCGCCGTCAACACGTCGTGCAATGGCCGACGCGCGGGATCGTGGTAGTGAACATGATTCGTCGCAATCATCGGTACGCGCAGATTTCGACTCAACCGCGCGAGATGCGCGAGGGCATCGCCATCGTTCGGCCCCAGATGCACGGCAGCGGCAAGGTAAGCGCGATCGCCGAACATATCGCAATAGGGCTGCCAGGATGATGCGACATCATCGCCAAGCGTCGGCAGAAAGACCGCCAGCAGGTCATCGGCATGCTGAGCGATGTTCTCGAGCGTCAACAGGCATTGGCCTTTCTCCGCCGCGCGTCGGCCCAGCGTGATGAGCCGAGAGAGCGTGCGATACCCGCGAATCGTCTGGGCGATAAGCGTCAACGGCGGCGCATCGACAGGCGTGATCTCGGCGCCGATGAGCAGCTTGAACCCGATCTCTTTCGCCGCCGCATGGGCCCGCACGACGCCCGCCAACGAATTGCGATCACCGATCATGAGCGCATGGCAACCCAGCTCGGCAGCTCGTGCAACCAGTTCTTCCGGTTGCGACGCGCCTTCGAGAAACGAGAAGTTCGACTTCGCCCACAGTTCGGCGTAATGCATTATCAACTCAAAGGGAAATCTCACGCAAAGGCGCAGAGACGCAAAAAGGAACGAGAATGAGCGTGTTTCTCCTTTGCACCACTATTCGATTAATTTCCGCGTTGCCTGCGAAGAATTTAGCCATGGAAGCACACGGAATGAACACGGAAAAAACGCGATTGAGAACACCAGTCTTGCATTCTTCCGTGTTTTTCTGTGTGCTTCCGTGGCTAAATTGTCTTTGTCCTTAGTGGTTGCCGCTTGACTAATGACTAATGACTAATGACTTCAATCAAAACACCCGTGCAAAAACCAGCGGCCGTTGTCGAGTCGGCGGAACAGCCACCAGCGGGCGCCGTCGGCGGTCTCGGCGATGTAGTAGTCACGGCCAATGTCGTCGCCGCGCCACCAGCCGGTTTCGATGCGTTCCGGCCCGGTGCAGCGCGTCACGGCTTGCACGTTGCCGGCGTGCCTGAGCGTCTCCGGTTTGCCGTCGGGCACGACTGCGATCACATCGACGGCGATCGGCCTGGCGTACAGCCGCAGGGGACGATTCGCCTGCATCCCCCGCGCTGGCGTTTCGGGTTGATGGAGCGCCGACGCGAATCGACAAGCGAATTCCGGTTGCGGGTCGGCGACGAACATCGGCGTCGTCACCGCGTCTTTGCCCAATTGCGTCGTCAACTGGTCGAGCAGATGCGCCAGCGCCTCGGCCTGGTCGTGTGCTTCACCATCGAACAGATTGGGACACGTCGGCAACAACGTCTCTGCCGACAACGCCCGCAGTTCGATGCCCATGACCGGCGCCGTCAAACGCACCTGCTCGAACCGCACGCGCAGCCATTGACCGATGTATTTGGCATCGCGCATCGGACGCGATAGTTGGCACTCGATGCGAGGTGATTCGCCATCCTCCTGCCTCAGCACGCATTCAAACAGCCGAGCGCCCTGGCCACGCCGTTCGAGGATCGCTTCGAGACGCACGAGCAAATCATCGATCGCGCGGGCCACGACATCATGCCGATCGATGCCGAACTCGAACGCACAACAGGCGACGGTTTCGGGCTGAGCGTGATACGGCACGACGACTTCGGGCAGATCGCCCAGCGCGCGATCGAGTTGTCTGACGACCTCGGTGCCGAAGCGCTGGGCGACCTCCGCACGTGGCAACGCCGCCAGCGCTTCGATGCGGTCGATGCCGAGCTGATGCAACAGCGTGACCGCCGCGGCGCCGAGCCGTAAGAGCGCGACCGGTAGCGGGGCGAGGTGGCGGGGGTGGTCGCGCGGGCCGATGATTGCCGCTTGCGGCTTAGCGCTCATGTGAGACACTCCGAGCGCTAAACGGCAAGCGGGATCGGCATGTGTCAGCGCCCACCCCGCGCCGATCGTGTCGGCCAGCGCGACGCGCACGTTCCATTTCTCCGCTGCAAGCGCATCGTACACTTTGCAAATCAACGCTTCTTCGCCGCCGAAACAAGACGCACCGCCGGTGACGTCGAGAAACAACGTCGCCGGCTCGAGCGTGTCCTCGATGCCGACGATCGGCGAAAACCGCTCCGCCCACGCCGCCCAGCGCAACAACTCTGTGCGGTCGGCGTCCAAATCATCCGGTTCGACACGCAATCTCGGCAACAGCGCCAGCGTCTCCGCCTGCGACATCCCGGCCCGCACGCCTTCACGCCATGCATTCGGGCAACAGGCGACGATCTTGCTGCCCTTGCCGACGACGGGACGCGAGATGGCGATCGCAGCTTGGCGTTTAGCGCTCGCGTGGGATTTTGCGGGCGCTAAACGCCAAGCGGGATCGCCGTCACCCACCGACGTTCCGCGCAGCCGACGCTGAATGCCCCACTGCGGAAAATAAACGCACAGCACCCGTCGCATCGTCGATCTCCACGATGGCTGCGCGATCGCGCTGACGGAGGGCGATGCCGTCGCCGCGCTCGCGCAAAATGTCAATGTGCAACCGACGACACCCATCGCCGCTGCGCAACGGCCTAACGTCCCAGCGCACGCCGGCGAACGACGTGCCGCCTCGCGCCGCTTCAGGCCGCAGGAATAATCCGATCCCGCCAT
Organism: Singulisphaera sp. GP187; assembly: GCA_945861245.1. Taxonomy (GTDB): domain Bacteria; phylum Planctomycetota; class Planctomycetia; order Gemmatales; family Gemmataceae; genus SIAQ01. Next base: position 17,366 of record CAMAUE010000001.1, on the reverse strand, counting down.
GCGCCTCTGCCGCCAGCTGCAAGCGACGAAACTCCGGCACGGCAATCGTGTCGAACTGTCCCACGACCGCCCCCACCGCCGGACATCGCAGCGCCTGCACCAATCCGCCGAGCGTGTCGCGCGGATTCGGACAACGCAGCACGATCACCCGCGACACGTCGATGCCGAGCCGAGCCAACGTGAGCGGATAAAAGCTGCGCTGATGATCCGCGATGACGAGCGTCTTGCGTTCGCCACACGCATGCTTCGCCAAATGCAACGCCAGCGTCAACGCTCCGCTACCCGGCCCGGCGGCGAGCAGCTCGATCAACGTCGCGCTCGGCAAGCCTTCTCCCGCGAACAACGGCCCCAGCCCGCCCGTGCCCAGCGGAATGATCCGCGCGTCCGCCTGCCGCGACGCCGACTCGATCGCGCGAATCCGCTCCGCCAATTCCTGCGAAATCGCGCGATTTCCCAGGCCCATGCGCAGCCCTCCCCGCCATTGCCGCTTGCGGCTTAGCGCTCAACGTTGTGGTTTCTTACCACTGGTGCTACCACGATCTCGCCAATGCGCCATTACCCTGGCGCGGCTTGTTGAGCGCTAAGCTGCAAGCGGCAAACACAAAATTGTCGTTCTCAGAGGATGCAAAATCGGCTGGGAAAAAGATGCGATCCACACCAGTAAAATAAATATATACGCGCGTACACTATGTGTCAAATGAGAATCGGGGTTTGGGCGACAAATATAGCGAAGAATCGTGCTAAATTGGCAGTGAGAAAAGAACGTGCGTCAGCCTATGTTGTACCGGCGAGCGCGATGTGTGTGCGTGAAGCCCAAACCAAAAATGATGACGCCACCATCAAAAGTCGATTTCCGAGGCTGAAGCGTAAGCGACGGACTGGAGAAATCCGTCGCTTACGCTTCAGCCTCGTACTTTTGTCGGTCGCGTCAATAATGATGACGCGGAAATTTATCCCGACGCCCCTCAAACGCTCTTTGGTCTCTTCTGAGTGTTCAGCGCCACGGCAGCGCGAATGAGCGCCTGGAGCGCCTTCTCATCAATCGTGTCGCCCTCATGGAAATCGATGGCACGCCTGGTGTTGCCTTCGAGGCTGGAGTTGAACAGGCGAGGTTCTCCCAGATCAGATAGCCGCCGCCATAAGCGCCAAGACACCATTCGGATTCGTGCGTGACCGATACGCTGCAGCGCTCTTCATCCTCGGAAAGCTCGTTGAATTCTTCGAGCAAAGCGCGAAATGCCGAGAGAGGGGGATTGCTGGTCATCACGCCAAAGCGGTGGGTGATATGGAAGCCCATACTCGATCCTTATCGCAATTAAACTGCCGGCGACCGCTCACGCCAAGCACGCCCCTCGCACGGGCCGCTCACATTCGTTCGGCGGGCAATTGGCTGGCTTGCTTCACCCAACTGGCGAGCTGCGCTTCGTCGAGCGGGTCGTCCTCGTGGATGTGGAGGTAGCGCACTTCTCTTTGCTTGGACTCGCCGGGCGGTACGGGGTTCAGCGACTCGCCGCGGATAAAGCTACCTTATGATGTACTTCGTGAAGCCATGGATGCCGAGAAACCAGCCCTGGCCTTCGACTCCGTACAACGGCGAGTTTCTTAAGATTCAATTTAGCCACAGAGGACCCAGAGAAAACACGAGGAAAGGAAAGCAAGGCAGACTGGATCGTGAACTCACTCATCCTTTTTGCATGAGCGCCTTGCGCACCTTGAACGCCTTGCACGGATTGACGCGCCCGCAAACCTGCCGCTTACGCGGCTAGGCTCGCCGATGTCTCATTTCATCTCGCGCGACGTTTATCCACGCCCCACCATTTCCAAGAACTATCAAGTTTCCTCTCGGCATTGACAGATACAAGATAAGGATTATAGTCCGCCGATCCCGTATCGTTGGAAAAATGCTGACAAACCGCATAACAGCGGCAAGCTGGGGGATCCGCGTGCCTGACGCTAATACCACGCTCGGCGAAATGCGTGAACTTGTCCGCCAATTCGTGGACGAGCGCGATTGGCGGCAGTTTCACAGCCCGAAAAATATCGCGATGGGCGTCGCGGTCGAAGCAGCCGAGTTGATGGAGTGCTTCCTGTGGGTCGATCTGCCCGGTTCGTATGAAGTCGCCAACGATCCGCAAAAGCGTGAAGCAATCGCCGACGAGATGGCCGACGTTTTCTGCTATCTCTTGGCCATGAGCAACGTCATCGGCCTGGACCTGGGCGACGCACTGCGAGCGAAGATGGTGAAGAACATCCGCAAATATCCGGCGGACACGTATCAGGGGAAGTATCAGCTGGAATCCCAAGCCCACGGATGAGCGCAGCGATTCCATGGGGTCCGACCCCGCAGAATCGCTGCGCTCATCTGCGGGCTTGAAGAGGCACAACCACACGTGAAGTTTACGCGACTGCATTTGGCGATGGTACTGACGGGCGCAGTGGGATTCTGCGCTTGCTGGGCCGTCGGTGCGCAGGAAGGAAGACCGTTGTGGTCGCCGCCGACGGTGCTACCCGCAGACGAGATGCCAAAGTCGCCGACGAAAGCGGCGACGAAGCCGCCGTTGCGTTTGGCGCCGCCAGCGAAGAAGGGCAAGGCCGATGCGACGTTGATTATTCCGCCGGAGGTCTATGAAGTGCCGCAAGCGGTGGAGCGGGCGCGAGCGGAATTTGTGACATCGGATGATTTGATATTGACGGGCGGCGTGACCGATCCGCCGATTGTGAAGGATGTGGGCGTGCCGCCGCCGTTGCCTGCGCCGCCACAGTTGGAGGAGAAGAAGCCGGTAATCGCGGCGCCGCCTGCGCCGTTGCCGCCGCCGCTGCCTTCAATCGAGCCAAAAGCGCCGCCGCCATTGCCTGAGCCAACGAAGGCGCTGATCGCAGATCCGTTGCACAAAGACATGCCGCAACTGGTGCCGAGCAAATCGGGCATGGCCGAACAGCTAGCTCCGGCGCCGAGTTTGGAGCCAAAGAAAGAATCACGGGGTATTCCACCGCCGGTCGTCAAACCGGATTTCAGCATTCCGCCGCCGACGTTAGAATCGAAGAAAGAGCCGACAATCGCCGCGCCGCCCGTGACGATGCCAGAGCTGAAGAAGGAATTCTCGCCTGCGCCGACATTCGTCGAACCGCGCAAGGAACCGGTCGTGCCGAGCGTTCCGCAGATCAAGTCGTTCGTGCCTGTCAGCATGAATCCGCCGACCGTGCCGCTGCCGATGCAACCGCCGACAAGCCTTCACGAAGGCAGTCGGCCGCCGTTCAATCCCGATCCGGTGCCGATCGGGCCAAGCGTGTCCATGCCCGAATCACGCGATGGCCGGATTGTCACGCCGATGATCGCCGTCGAGAAACGCGGTCAAAGCCAGCTGGCAGCCGGGGAGACGCAGACATACCAGATAATCGTGCGCAACATCGGCAATATACCCGCCCGACAGATTCGTATTGAGGACGAAATCGCACCGGAGGTACGAGCGATCGCCGCCGAGCCATTGCCACAGGTGCAGGGCGCGAAGGCAATTTGGACGCTGCCAAGCCTCGCACCGGGTGCCGAGCAAACGCTGCGAATCTCTTTACAAGCGATCAGCGCCGTACAACTGAGCGCGGGCACAAGCGTCCACGTCAGCGCCGCGAGCAACGGCTCGGAACCGACGCTCGTCATGAGGCCGCGCAATCCGGTCGATACCATCGCGGTCCAGTTAATTTCGCCAACCAGCCTAAATATCGGAAAGCCTGCGGTGTTCGACGTTCGCGTCACCAACCTGGCCACGCAACCATTTACAGGCATGACGCTACGTGGCTTCCTTGGAGAAGGCTTCACCTCACCCGAAGGCAACGAGATCGTGGGCAAGATCGACATCACAATGCAACCCGGTGAATCCCGTACGCTGAAAATGCCTGCGACCGCCGTCAAAGCAGGGCGGCACACCGTCAGCGTCAAGGTTACGCCGAGCGCAGGCCTCGAGGTCGCCGCTTCGGTCAACGTCGAAGTCGCTGGCAGGGAAACGGTGCGAATCCAGACAGCGCCCGTAACCAAACTGTTGATCGGCCGCGATGGCGACTTACGCATCGACATCACCAACCGATCCGGCCAAGCGATGCGCAACGTCGATATCGCCTGCCGACTGCCCGATGGGCTGGGCTTCGTCATCGCCAGCGAGCGTGGCCTTTATCAAGCCAATAGTCGCACAGTGTTTTGGCATGTCGAAAATCTTCCCACGGAAAAGACATTAACGCTGCAGATGAAGTTGCACGGCAACAAGGCCGGGCAGTTCACCCATGCCATCTTCGTTCGTGCCGATGGCGTACCGGAGATAAAAGCCTCCGGGACGGTAAGCGTGGAAGGCGTTGCCGACTTGACGTTGCGCGTCATCGATCGCGACAATCCGCTTGAGCTTGGCAAGGACACGGTCTACGAGATTCAGGTTGTCAATCCGGGCACGTCGCCTGCACGCGATGTGCAGATTCGCGTGGAATTTCCGCCTGGAATGCAGCCGCGCCAGGCCCAGGGCAACATGAAGTATAGCGTCGATGGGCAGACGGTGACGTTTGAGCCGATTCCATCGCTACCGACTCAGGAGCAATTAGTGTTTCGCGTGTCAGCAACGGCGAAGTCGGCAGGCGATCAGCGCGTCCGCTTCGCTGTCGTCAGCGACCAAGTGCGCACCCCGGTACAGCGAGAAATCAGCACGCTGGTGTATCGAGATTAACAAGCCCAAGGGTGAGGTACTCCGAACCCTTGAGATCGCGAAGTATCCCAGAGGTTCGGAGTACCTCACCTCTGAGCTTATGCAGCTGAAAACGCGACAAGAATACTGGAGTTGTTCCGTTGAATTGAGTTGATATAAGGGTTCGATCTTCAATGATAAAACGCAAGTGAGCAAGCGAGAAACGCCCGGTCTCGTCGACCTGGCTGCTTAATGCGAATGGTTGACAATTGTAAAAAGTTCGATTTTTTCGAATTATTTCTTTGCTTCGTCGTAGTGAAGTCGGTATCTTTCTTTTTTAGTTGAGTCTTTGAATACCGACCAACAATCCGGACAGCCAAGGAGGCTGGTTACTGGGGAAGGGAATCCCCCTTTTCTTACCATTCTTCTTGTCTCCCCCTCGACGAGCAAAGCGGACGTGCGGTCGGTTGGTCTTGAGCCGATTTTGAAGCGATGTTAATATTTGCTTCACAATGATCGGAACGCCTCAAGAAAGCGTGAACGGTTCACGCGTGTGCATTCCCATCATGCCGACCCTGCGGACGAGAACGACAAACGGAACAGAAATGCGCGGAGCGCGTGGCGCACCCAAGGAGGGGGCTTCGCTTGCCGTGCCAAGGGGAGGTGTGCAAGATGAATACGGGCCGGACACAGAAGGAACAAACCCGCGTGCATATCCGCTGGATGATTCGCCGTGACATGCCTGAAGTCATCCAGGCCGAGCAGCTCAGCTTCGACTACGCCTGGACCGAGGAAGACTTCCTCCGTTGCTTGCGTCAGCGCAATTGCATCGGCATGGTGGCTGAGCATGGCGAAAAAGTCGTCGGGTTCATGATCTACGAATTGCACAAGAACAAGCTGCACATTCTTAATTTCGCCGTCCATCCCGCCTGGCGACGCAACGGCGTCGGGGCGCAGATGGTAGCCAAGCTTATCAGCAAACTGTCCAGTCATCGACGGACTCGCATCACGCTGGAAATACGCGAAACGAACCTGCCCGCCCAGCTGTTTTTCAGCCACGAAGAGTTCCGTGCAGTGCGCGTCTTACGCTCGTTCTACGAAGACAGCGGAGAAGACGCGTTTCTCTTGGAATACCGTTTCGGCGACGACCTCGGCGAAGAATTCGACGAGACCGTCAACCGTATCGCACAGTATGAAGAGAACTAAACTCGTCACATTCCTGCCTGTCGCTTGCGGCTTAGCGCTCGAAAAATCCTATGCGAGCGCTAAGCGGCAAAGGCACAATCCACTCCCCACTTCGTCTTTTTTTTTTCGCATCGTTGCCTTATACCGGTTTGTGGCGTGTCCTGCGCGCCCATGAAACCGAACACTTTTCGCAAACGGTGCATTAGTCATGGCCGACTATCCGACGTCTCCAACGAATTTCGATAACCGACTCGCCAAGCGACGGCGCGAATCCTCGACTTTGTTTTGGATCGTCGTCGGCTGCGCAAGCGTACTCTCCCTCGGCTTGATAACGTGGGGTGCCTCAGTCGCGATGGCGAAGCGAGGCGGCGAGAAGCTGATTCGAACCGACGTGCTGTTTCGCAAACTCGATGCCGTCGTGCATGTGCGCAAAGATGCACATTCCGAGCCGAAGGTCAAAGACGTTGCACCACCCAAGAAAGCCATTGCGCCGCCGCCACCGATGCTGACCGAAGCTCCCAGGCCAGTGGCGCTCGATTTGCTGCCGCTGATCGTGCAAAGCTCGGAACCGCCGCCGTTCAAGATACCTGTACCCACGCTCATAAATTTTCCGGAGCCTTTCAGCCATCCGATCCCAAAATCCGATTTGACACCCCCGCCCATTGTCGAGACCTGTGCCGATCCCATAATCTATCTACACCCATGCACGATTCACCGTGGAGATAGCCCCATGACTCACAACTGGAAAATGCTGACGATGTATACCGCCCTATCGGCGGCGACCGTCTTCATCGCGCCGCAACCGATCGTCTTTGCGCAAGCGCAAGAGAAGAAAGCCGAAGTATCCGACGAACTCTTGAAGTCGTTGCAGGATATTTCCAAGCGACTCGATACGCTGGAAAAGAAAAAAACGCCAACTCTCGACACCGATGCGATCACCGAAGCGCTTCGCGCCGAAATCCGCAAACTTGAGAACGGTCTGTTGTCCGAATTGCAAAGCGACATCAAGGGCGTCAAGAAAAGCGTTGACGCCATCAAGACCGATGTCGGCACGCTGCAAAGCGAGCAACTTCGGCAAAAGCTCAAGATCGAACAGCTTGCCGAGGAAATCACGCTGCTAAAGGAACGCCTGAAGACAGGCCCAGTCGTCGGGACCACGCCCGCCGCTGTTGACAAAACGATGTTCGAGGAACTGGGCAAATCGCTCAAGGCGATCCACGACGCGATCACGAAGCTCGGCCCGACCGAGAAACGGATCATGATGTCGCCGCCGAGCACAAACGGCACGCCCAACATCGCCACGCCCGTGACGCCAAGTGTCGGCCGCGTGGTGCTGACGAATCTGTACACGGACGATCTGCTGTTCACGGTCAACGGCACGCCGTATCGAATTGCTGCCAAGGCCTCCAAAGTCGTGGACGTGCCAACGGGAACGATGACCTACGAAGTGTTCTCGTCGAGGTGGGGCATGCTCGAACGCAACACCACCGCAATCACCGCCGGCGACACGTTCACCCTTGCGGCGAACTCGCGATAACCTTGGTTCTCCGTGTGCGGCGTAGGGCTCATCTGCGGTGCACCGAGCGCTGAGCCGCAAGCGAAAAACGAACTCGGTCTTTGTAGACAACCCCATGATCGTAACCATAGACGGTCCCGCTGGCGCAGGCAAAAGCAGCGCGGCTCGCCTCTTGGCGCGTCGGCTTGGCTTCGATTTTCTCGACACGGGCGCCATGTATCGCGCCGTCACCGTTCAGGGCTTGCGCTGCAACTGCAATTTTACCAATGAGACGGACCTCGCCAAGTTGCTTGCCGATGTCCGCCTTGAATTGCCGGGGGATCGTGTCCTGCTCAACGACGAAGACATCTCGGCGCTCATTCGCACGCCAGAAATCACCTCCGCGTCTGGCCCAGTCGCCAGCAGCAAAGTCGTTCGCACCAAACTCGTCGAATGGCAGCGGCAGATCGCCGATGGCCGCGATATCGTTTGCGAAGGCCGCGATCAGGGCACGATCGCCTTTCCGCGAGCCGAGTGCAAATTCTTTCTCTTTGCCGATCCCGTTGAGCGTGCCCGCCGTCGGCATCGTGAACTGGAAGCGCATGGGCAAACGATTTCGTTCGACGAGATTCTGCACGCTCAACAAGCACGGGACGCCCGTGACGCCGCCCGCGATATTGCCCCGATGGTCGCCGCCGGCGATGCAATCAAGCTGGACAACACGCAGTACACACTCGATGAAGTCGTTGATAAGATGGAACGAATCGTGCGTGAACGGATACCCCGTTGTGAGCCGACGAGCGACGGTAGAACGCCCAGTCGCTCGCGCGTCCAGCTATAACTTCGCACGGGCGGAAATGTCGCATTTTCGGACGAATCGAATCCTTCCCGAGCCGCGACCGTCAGGGAGCGGTCGATAGGATGCCGTGCGGTTGCTGTCGGCCGCTTCCTGACAGTCGCGGCTCGGAAAACCGACAATTCCAACCGCGTGCAGTAAAACGGGTCAATCGAAAAACATGCTCGAATCAAAAAAGCCACACCCTGATCCGCTCGCCAAAATGGAATCGGCCTGGTTCCCCTTGTGGCATCATCTGTTCTACCTCTCCGCGCATGCCGCATTTACACTCGGCTCCAGCCTGCGGGTACAGGGTACCCGAAACATGCCCGCGGAAGGGCCGGCGTTACTCGTCGCCAACCATCAGAGCTTTTTCGATCCGCCGATGGTCGGCCTGGCTGCCAAAAGGCCGTTGGTGTATCTCGCGCGGAAGACGCTATTTCGCAATCGCTTCTTCGCGGGCCTGATTCGCAGCCTCAACGCGGTGCCAATCGATCAGGAAGGCGTGGGCAAGGAAGGCATCCGCACGATTTTAGAGCAGTTGCAACTCGGCAAGCCGGTGCTGGTGTTTCCGGAAGGCGAACGTACCCGCACTGGTTCGCTATTGCCTTTGAAGCCGGGCATTCACTTGCTTATCAAGCGTGTGCATGCACCGATCATCCCGGTGGGAATCGCTGGCGCCTTCGACGCTTGGCCGCGAACTTGTTTGCTGCCGATGCCTGCTCCATTGTGCCTTCCTACCATGCCGGGAACGCTCTCGATATCGCTGGGTAAGCCCGTGGCTGCCGCAAAGTTTCATGGTATGCCGCGCGAAGAAGTGCTGAGCGAACTGTCGAACTTGATCCGTGCCGAGCAGGAGCGCGCCGAGCAGATGCGGCGAAAGTAGGCAGAAATCGCCGCTTGCGATTTAGCGCTCGCGTATCGTCTTCGAGCGCTCCAACTCCATCGCTTCACGCCAAATCGGGCTGCACCAATTTCTCGGGTCGGCCGACACGCTCGAGCAACACCTCGGCGGCGAGGTAACCGCTGCGAACCGCACCTTCCATCGTCGCCGGCCAGCCGGTGTTGGTCCAATCGCCCGCCACGAACAGATTCGCGATCGGAGACGCCTGCACGGGCCGCCAGCGATCCACGCCTGGCACGGCACTGAACGTCGCCGCATGCTCGGTCACGACCCGCGCTCGAATCAGCTTCGCATCGGCCAGCGCGGGCAACAGTCGACGCAATTCGCCGACCACCTGCCGTTCGACCTCCTCATGCCCCAAACCGCGAAATTGCCGAGCGGCACTGACCACGACCTGCAAGTACCACTCGCCCGGCAACGTTTCCCCGCGATTAAAAACCCATTGGCCGATGCTATCCATCAGCACTATGTGTGGCAACTCAGTTCCCGGCCGATCGAACCAGCAATGCACGCCCGTGATCGGCGACGCCTCAAGATTCCGCAGGTTGCTGAAGTAGGGATAAAGATCGACAACATTCGTCGGCAACAATTCGAGCAAACGATCAAATGGCACTGCCGAGATGTAATAGTCGGCTGTCATCGCTTCGCCGTGTCGCATTTCCAATTCGCCGACACGATCGTCGATCATGCCTAGCCGTTTGCCGGCCTGCTGCATGCGGACGTCCACCCGATGCTCACTCAGCCAACGCGACAATTCCTCGCCATACAATCGCCCCAACGGCACCGTCGGCACCTCGACCTCGAATCCTCGGCGATGCTTCAGGAATCCGTCCACGAACACCTTTTTCGCATAACGCAAACCGATGCGGTCCGGTGATTCGTTGAGCGCACTGACAAGCACCAGACCCCAGAAGCGATCGACGATCCGCTGCGTTTGGCCGTGCTTCGTCAACCAGTCCTGGAACGGCGGATCATCGTCCACCGGTTCGGACTTAAGCTTTAGCAGCCCCCATGCCACGCGCAGCTTCTCTCGCAAAGTCAGGTAATGCGCAAAGGCGAAGCTGCGGAAAAGATGCAGCGGCGCGGGCAGCGGGTCTGCGCGAAATCGGCTCACCCGGCGATCGGGCGTCATGAAATACAGCGTAGGCTGTGGCTGAAGAAAATGCGACACGCCGATCATACGGCTGAAATGCGCGAGGTTCGTGCAACAGCCCATGCTGACATGCTGGCAGGTATCGACGAGTTGCCCTGTCGCCGAGTCATGAAACGAACTGGCCCTGCCGCCGAGCCTTGAACGCGATTCGGTGAGACGCACACGAAACCCGCGCGGGGCCAGCGCCGTCGCGGCGGCCAAGCCTGCCAATCCACCGCCGATGATGAGTACGCTCGGCTGCATCGATCACATCCATCCAAAGCGTGTCGGTAGAGCGCGGGCCGCGAACATCGCCTTCTTCCACCCAGGCACACGCACCCGGCCGTTGTACACATCGAAATCGCGCCGCTCGATTTCACGCAGCAATTCGCGATAGGTTGACGACATCATCTGAAACACCGCACGGCCTGATGGCGAAAGTCGCTTGAGCAATCGCGCACCGCTGTTGTAATGGGCGTGCGCCCTCGCCGCCTGAAAGCGCATCATCGCGAGATACCCCGAGTCACGCACACCGCGGGTCAGGCGTTCGGCGTCGTAGCCGAACTGGGCAAGCTCATCGCTCGGCAAATAGACGCGCCCACGTGCGGCGTCCTCGGCGATGTCGCGAAGGATATTCGTGAGCTGAAAGGCGATACCCGCATCCTCGGCGTAACGCAGTGCGGCCGGTCCCTCGAAGCCCCAGATATGAATGCACGACAGCCCGACCACTGATGCGACGTGGTAGCAATAGTTGCGCAATTCCGAAAACGTCACATAGGCGACCGGCTCGAGGTCCATCTCGACGCCATCAATGACGGCTTCGAGATACTTGGCAGGTACGCCATATCGTTGAACGGTATGCGCCAGTGCCGGATGCGCCGCATGCGAATAATTGCCGGCAAGCGCGGCGTGCAGCTGTTGTCGCCAGTCGGCGAGATGTTGGCGTTTGACCGGGGTCGGCATCGGTTCGTCGGACAGATCATCAGCGATGCGCATGAAGGTATAAATCGCGCACATTGCGATCCGGCGCGGCGGGGGCAGCAGCAGGAACGCGGGGTAAAAGTTGCCCGCCTCGCGCTGGGTTACCTCTTCACAATAACGATACGACCGTATCAGCATCGAGTTCATGGCATGCTGGCCCGCCCACGCCAAAGTCGGCGAAACCAGTTCCCCAGAAACACTCGGCTAACGAGCGCGAGTTTTTCCCATTTGCGAAGCACCGGCCGAGTGCGCCAAACGTCATAGCCAACCTGCTCGATCTTGCGCAGAATGCCAAGCCCGCCGCGTGCAAATAGCTCAATGTCGGATTGCACATCGCTGGGAACCCGCGCGATCAGCGGCATGCCGGTGTCAAACTGCGTGCGCGTGCGGTTTACCTCGAACCGCATCAACTCGGCGAAGGCGGGCGTGAATCTTCGCGCTTCCAGATCGACATCCGTGTAACCGAATCGCGCGCGATCCTCGCCAGGCAGGTAGACGCGGCCGATGTCGAAATCGCGCGATACGTCTTGCCAAAAATTGGCCAGCTGCAATGCCGTGCAGATCGAATCGGACAGCCCCGCATTGGTCTCATCGAAGCATTCGCACAGGTACAGCACGAGATGCCCGACCGGATTCGCGGAGTTTTTGCAATAACCCACGAGCTGATCGTACGTGTCATAACGTTGGACGTGTTGGTCCTGCTCGAATGCGAGCAGAAGGTTTAGGAACGGCGTCGGCGGAATGCCAAATCGCCGAATTGTGCCTCGCAGCGCGATCATCACCGGATGACGCGGCGAGCCGTCGAATACGCGCAGCAGTTCCTCACGCCACCATTGCAACAAATCGAGCGTGTGCTGCCCGCCGCCGGTTTCGTCGCCGAGATCATCGGCCCATCGGCAGTAGGCGTAGATATTGTGGAAGTGAGGCACCAATCGACGCGGCAGCAGCATCGTAGCGACCGAAAAATTCTCGTAGTGCGTCCGTGCAAGCTCGGCACAATAAGCGAGCGCATCCACCTCGGACACCGGCTCATATCGAGCGTCCGGCCCCCAGCGTGTTAGCTCATTCGCGAATGGTGCGGTCATGCGGCAATTATACGGACGTCTTCGGCACACGAGCCGGAAGCGTCAGCGACGGATTAAAGAATTTTGCAACCACGAGCCGGAAGCGTCAGCGACGATTCACATCAATCCGTCGCTTACGCTTCCGGCTCGTTTTTGGAAAGCCGATTCGCCGCGAGAAACTTCGCCGCCCAGCGATAGTGGTCCAGCAGTCCCTCGGTCGACCGTCGCAGGATGTGGTAGGCGATGAAGAGCGCTTCGAGCGACGCCAGCCCGTTGTCCGGGTCGGTGCCGAGCTTCGACACACGCGGGTACGCCGTCTTCCACCCCTTCAGCGAACGCGTCGGCACGTGCGTGAAATGCCCGAGCATCTTGCCCGCCGAACGCCAGCTTCCGTCCAACAGCAAGATACCGAGATCGCGATCTGCTTCTGATAACGCCGGTCCCTCCGCAGCGAGCTGGACGTAGCCAGCCAGCTCCAGAGGCTCTTGGACAGGATACGCGAAAAATCGTATATCCTCGCGGCCGTCGAGCGGCAGGACCGAGCACTTCTTCGGGTTTTCGCGCGGATGCCTTACGATGATCGTCAGCGGATATGCAAGCGTCATGTGTCAGATTCCGCGGGGAGCAGTTGCAGAAAGATGCCGCCGTTCTCAAACAGATCGTCGCCTACAGCGCAAGTCCAAAGGATGCGGACCAACAGTCGACAGGGCGGTTGATCAGCACCAGTGGGCAGGGTCAGTTGCACCTTATTGCCTAGCAGACGCTTGGTTCCCAAAAGTCGTACACCCGTCGCGGAAAGATCGCGGCTCAATAACGTGTATTCCGCGCCGTCTTCCGTGCGAACCTTGACGGGTTGAATAAAGTCGATGCGTGTCTGCCCGCGGCGCTCGTCGCTCTTGACGCGTTCCTTGTGCCGGCGGATGAGCCGACGGACGACCTTTTGAATCGCCAGCAGCTGGGCATGTTCTTTTTGCAGACGTGGATTGTAAGCTTCTTTGTGGTAGTAGCGCCCCTGCCGAAGTACGAGCGCGGAGCGCACGCACGCTAGCGCATCCTTCCAGCCCGTTTCATCCAGCCCGGCGAGACACATTTCCGAGCGGATTTGGCGTGCCGTCACATGCCCCTGCCGCTTGGCAAGCCGCAGTACGGCTTCGGCGACATTTTCAAGCGAGTGGATTGACATCGTATCGATTTCTTTACGAAAACGCTCAGCGGGCGTCACCGGGGTTTATCGTGTTGCGCAACACGATCGCACATCACCACGAAAGCGCTAAGCCGCAAGCGGCAAATTGCTCTCCCATTTTTCTGGGCTTCGCGGTATGCTTTTTGTTCCAATAGGTTTAGGCATTCTAGCAACAACATGGAGGTTGTTTATGCTGTTACGACAGGCAAGCTGGTTGATCTTGGCAGGAGCGGTAGGCTTTGTCGTTCTGGCGGATGCGTCCGGACAGGGCACGCCGAAAGTTCCCATCACCAGCACCAGTACGACGCCAACGGCGAGCGCACAAATCATTCCCGTCAGCTTGACAAACGAACACATCGCCGCCTCGGTCAATGGCGAGAAAATTCTCGTCGGCGAAATCAGGAAAGTCCTCGACCAACGGCCTTACCCCGTTTCCTTGACCGAAGAACAGAAAAAGCAACTCCGCCACACCGCGCTAGAAGTTCTCGTCGATGACACGTTGATGCGGCAATATTTCTCAAAGTACGGTCCGAAAATTACGCAAACCGAGCTTAATACAGAGGTGACCGAACTCGACGCGGCGCTGAAAAAACGAGGCCAGACGCGGGAGATGTTTATGAAAGAGTCGGGCCAAACCAGCGAGCAGCTGAGCCGCGACATCGTCGCTCGCCTGCAATGGAAGGGACTATTGCTGCAGTTTCTTCCCGACGACAAGGCACGAACGTACTATGAATCAAACAGGGTTTTCTTTGACAAGGTATTCGTCCGCGCCAGCCATATCCTGATCAAATTACCCGCGACGCCCTCCAAAGAACAGCGTGACCAGGCTGTGCAACAGATGCTCGTTTGGCGGCAGGACATCCTCACAGGCAAAGTGAAGTTTGAAGATGTCGCCAAGCAACATTCGCAATGCCCGACCAAGGACAAGGGCGGCGATATCGGTCAATTCCCTTACAAGTTCGTCGTCGTCCCGGAATTCGCCAAGGCGGCATTTTCCATGAAGGAAGGCGAAATCAGCGACGTAATTCAGAGCGTCTTCGGTTTGCACCTAATCAAAACCACAGAACGGACCAAGGGCGACACAAGCACATTTGAAGCACTCAAGGAAACCGTGCGCGAGGTCTACGCTCAAGATGAAGATCTCTATAACCGGATCCTCGCGGACCAGCGCAAGAAGGGCGAGATCAAGATTCAGATACCGTGATGGCTTGCGTTCCCAAACCAAAGCCCGCCATTAATGGCGAGGACGCGGATCCACGCCATTGATGGCGGGCTAGTGGTCCGACCAGCTTGATTTGACAGGTGGGGCCAGGCTTTCCAGCCTGGCCAGGCTGTAGAAAGCCTGGCCCCACGGACCTGTCAGCTCTGCCTTTTCGGACCACTAGGGTTGGGAACGCAATTGTAGTCGACCTCACTTTTCAAACCAGATGAATTCACTTAGCCGGCAGCCGCCGAACAAACTTCTCGGCCTGCTGAATCCATTCTCTGACCTGGACAACGTTCTGCACGCCTTCGACCGAACATTTTTTTTTCGATGTGCTTTTTTCGCGACAATCCCTTACGGATGCGTTCAGCAAGTTGTTCGTCAAAGGCCATCGAAGTTCTCCAGCAAAAGGACGACGGCGTTCGTGTCGTGTATTCTATCAATACTGGAGGCGCAACCATGATGCCGAGTCTTTGTGAATCGTGTAAGCACATGCGACCCATACAGTCGGCTCGATCGCGGTTTTTGCTCTGTGAATTGGCGACCACGAATAAGCAATACGTGAAGTATCCGCCGCAACCGGTTGTTGCGTGCAGCTGCTACGAACCCAAGCCCCCTGCCCTTCCGAAACAAGGAACCGACGAGTGAATCCGGATTCCGATTTGACTTACAAGCCAGGCCCCACCCCGAACACGCTACGCGCAGCCGATGGCCGCATCCTGACGCCGCCAAATGGCTGGATACTCCTGGCGCCCGGCGACCCGGCGTTGACACGTCGAGTCAAGACTGCCGGAGATCACTGGGGCGTGCAAGAAAAAAGGGGCCGCAAGATTTTTTCGCGCGGCGTGTGGGCGCCGGCTCCCGTGATTGAACGCATTCGCGCCGAACTGGAGATTGAACGAGCGACCGAGGGATTTGCGAAACGGAAAGCGTCCGATGCCCGTCGGCGCGACAAGGCCCAGGCGGAATATGTCGAAAACTTTCTTGGCGCAGTGGTTGCATTTCTAGCGTTTCACCCGAACCATGTGGAGCTTGCCGATCGAATGGCCCACGCGGTGACCGATCATGCAACGCCAATCGGCAGCGGCACGGTAGCGCGCACCACGAGAATCCCCGTCGCGCAGCGTGCCGAGGCCGCCGTCATCGCCTGGATGCGTCACCAAACGACCGGGTACGACGGCATGGCGATACCGCGAATCAAAGGAAAACGCCGTGAGATTCGTCGGTTGCTGGCCACACGATCGCAGAACTTACTGACGCACTATCGCCGAGGCGATACAATCGGCAAGAATTGCCCATTAGAGCAGGCGCTGGCCAAAAGCCGTAGTTAGGCCGACATTACGCAGAGAGACTTGCTGCATTGTGGCGAGACTCGTCGCAAGGAGAAAAAAAACGACAACCTTGCTCTTTATTCCTTAAATGGGTCTAGCCTGTTCACAATAATAAAGTACAATGAATTTGTACCTCTACATTCGTGGTGCCTTCCTCTTCCTCAAAATCATTTTTTCGGATCTGGCAGTCATCAAGCGTGCGGAGAAGGACCGCAGGTTGTCCTCGTGTGCACGGTGATGTTGCTGTAGGCCGCATTTCCTTTCACAACCGAGTGTGATTTTTCGGATTGAGTGGTATCGTTTTGCGTGCGTTCTTTGGCAACCCTGCTGTTGAAGCCACATCCAAACCGTTATAATCAATCAACCAGTGGTACGTTCGCGGCGGGCAAGGTCTGGGCGACCCTCGGAAAGAATCATGCAAGCGAAATCGCAAACTGAAAATGACGCTGACGGCGAAAAACGCGTGGACCTGCAACTAAGCGCGACTATCGGGGAGCAGGTGTTGCACACCCTCGGAAAGCCGGTTGGTTTTCATCGAATTCAAGTGCGAAGATTGTGGGGCGATCGCTTCCGCGTCAATGTGTTCATCGGTGCAGACGCAGCGTCGGTGATCATCGCTCATAGTTTTTTCCTCGTTGCGGACGAGGCAGGTAAAATCACGGCGGCGACCCCGAAGATCACGAAACGATATTAACATGTCGGGCGGCCAAAGGAGCCATCGTGGAACTCAACGTGGAAATCGAAAACATCGAAGAGATGCGCCGCCAGGAAGGCATTGACGACGACGAACTTCGCATGGAAATACGCGAGCTTAAAGCAGGCGATTTCGTCCGCCTGACTTTTATGACGACTACAAAATCGTTTGAGACGGTGCTGGTGCGTATCACCAGTATCCGCGGGTCTGCCTTTCGCGGCAAACTCGTCAAACGGCCGAATTCGCCCGGTTTGAGGAGACTGGGGGCAGGTGCTGCTATCACCTTCACCACCGCCCACATTCACTCTTTGCTCAAACGGCATGAAGTAAATGCGTAGTGTGTTCTACGTGTTTTTTTTTCTTAGGAGTTGGTAAATGGGTAAGAAACTGTACGTCGGAAACTTGACTTACGACGTGTCCGACAGCGATCTCTCGGCGATGTTCGCCCCGCACGGGACCGTATCATCCGCTCAGGTCATCATGGACCGCGACACCGGTCGCTCCAAAGGCTTCGGCTTTGTGGAAATGGGCTCCGACAAGGAAGCTCAGACGGCCATTACGTCCCTCAACGGCAAGGAAGTCAACGGTCGCGCTCTGACCGTCAATGAAGCCAGGCCCAAGACCGAAGGCGGCGGTCGTGGTGGTTCTGGTGGTGGCGGCGGCGGCGGCGGTCGCGGCTTCGGTGGTGGTGGTGGTG